>NZ_AJTQ01000042.1 GCF_000262345.1 Streptomyces xiaopingdaonensis
GTTGAGGACGCGGTCGAGCGCCTGGAGAAGGGTGAAGACCGCGCCGTCGTATGCGGCCTGGAGGAGCTGGCCGCCCGAGGTGGCGTGGCGCAGGCCCGTCAACAGCCCCGTGGCGTAGGGGAAATCGGGGGTGCGCTCGCCGTCGAGGAAGGGGAGCAGGACCGTCTCGCCTGCGGGGTCGACCGCCTCGCGGTCCCTGCCGAGGAGTTCGGCGACTCTGTCCACGGCGAGGGTGCAGTTGAGGGTGCAGGCGAGCGGGAGCCAGTCGGCGCGCGCGTCGGCGAAGCCGGAGACGGTGCCGCTCGGGTCGGTGGGCCGGTGCGGTGAGACGGCGTAGACGGTGCCCGAGGTGCCCAGCGAGACGACGGGGCGCCCCGGGCGCAGGCCGAGGCCGAGCGCTGCCGCCATGTTGTCGCCCGTGCCCGTGGCGACGAGGGTGCCCTCGGGCAGGCCGCTCGGCTCCCACCCCGCCACCTCGCCGACCGTCCCCGCGGCCTCTCCCGGGGCGAGGACCTCGGGGAGCAACTGCGGGTCGAGTTCGGCGAGTTCGAGGACTTTCTCGTCGTACGCCTGCTGCGCCGAGGACCACCAGCCGGTGCCCGAGGCGTCGCCGCGGTCGGTGACGGCCCGGCCGGTGAGGCGCTCGGTGAGGAAGTCGTGCGGGAGGCGGACGGCGGCAGCGGCGGCCGCGGCCTGCGGCTCGTTCTCCCGGAGCCACGCCCACTTGGTGACCGTGTACGCCGGCAGCGGGACGCTTCCGATCCGCTCGGCCCACTCGCCGGGCCCGCCCAACTCGGCCACGAGACGGTCGCGTTGGGGTGCGGAGCGCACGTCGTTCCAGAGCAGGGCGGGCCGCACGGGCACGCCCTGCGCGTCGAGGGTGACGAGCCCGTGCTGCTGGCCGGCGACCGAGACGGCCGCCGCCTCGGCCGCGGCGGGTCCGCACTGTGCGAGCGCCTCGCGGAGCGCCTGCCACCACTCCTGCGGATCGCTCTCCCTGCGCTGGTCCCCTGTGACGGTGTGCGCCGCCTGGCCACGGGCGACGACGTCGCCCGTACCGGCGTCGACGACGAGCACCTTGGTCGACTGGGTGGAGCTGTCGACTCCCACGACGAGCGGCCCCTGCGGTGCGGTCATGGTCTTTTCCCTCTTCCCCGGCTGCAGATGCTGAGCGCATACTAGTTTGTTAGAAGGCATTACTAATCGGCGCGAGCGTTCAACTACCGCCCCTGCCACGCCAGTAGGGACTCCTGCTCGCTCGAACCGGGTTCATGACACGGCATCACCGACGGAGCGGGAAACCGTGCCGCTCCGCGGCAAGAGAGGACGCGATGAACTACCAGCCAGAGCCGGCGGACAAGTTCAGCTTCGGTCTGTGGACCGTGGGATGGCAGGGGCGGGACCCCTTCGGCGAGGCGACGAGGACGCCGCTCGAACCGTCCGAGGCGGTGCGGCGGCTCTCCGGTCTCGGGGCCTGGGGCGTCACCTTCCACGACGACGACCTCATCCCGTTCGGTGCGACGGAGGCCGAACGCGACGGCTGCATCAAGAAGTTCAGGCAGGCGCTCGACGCGACCGGCATGGTCGTCCCCATGGCGACCACCAACCTCTTCGGGCACCCCGTCTTCAAGGACGGGGGATTCACCTCCAACGACCGCGCCGTGCGCCGCTTCGCGCTCCGCAAGACGATGCGCAACATCGACCTGGCGGCCGAGCTCGGCGCCGAGACGTACGTCGCCTGGGGCGGCAGGGAGGGGGCCGAGTCCGGAGGGGCGAAGGACGTGCGCCTCGCGCTCGACCGTATGAAGGAAGCGTTCGACTTCCTCGCCGACCACGTCGTGGAGCAGGGCTACGATCTCCGGTTCGCGATCGAGCCGAAGCCCAACGAGCCGCGGGGCGACATCCTGCTGCCGACCGTGGGCCACGCCCTCGCCTTCATCGACCGGCTGGAGCGGCCCGAACTCTTCGGCGTCAACCCGGAGGTGGGCCACGAGCAGATGGCCGGCCTCAACTTCCCGCACGGGATCGCCCAGGCGCTCTGGTCCGGCAAACTCTTCCACCTCGACCTCAACGGGCAGACGGGCGTCAAGTACGACCAGGACCTGCGCTTCGGCGCGGGGGACGTGCGGTCCGCCTTCTGGCTCGTCGACCTGCTGGAACGAGGCGGCTACCAGGGGCCGAGGCACTTCGACTTCAAGCCCCCGCGCACCGAGGACTACGACGGTGTCTGGGACTCCGCCGCCGGATGCATGCGCAACTACCTCATCCTGCGGGAGCGCGCAGCGGCCTTCCGCGCCGATGCGCGTGTCCAGGAGGCGCTGCACGAGGCGGGCCTGGAAGAGCTGGCCCAGCCCACCCTGGCGGAGGGCGAGACACCGGCCGCGCTCCTCGCCGACCGCTCGGCCTTCGAAGAGTTCGACGTCGACCGGGCGGCGGCGCGCGGCATGGCCTTCGAGCGCCTCGACCAGCTCGCCATGGACCATCTCCTCGGCGTCTGACCCCCACCGCGACGACCACCCGGCTCCGGGCGGCGCGGCCCGCGCCGCCCGGGACGGCGACCTCACGGCGCCTCCCGGAGCGGGGGCGCGTCGCCGAGCGGGCTGCGTGCGGAGTCGAGGGCGGCCGGGAGACCGCACTTGGCGAAGAGCCGGGTGTCGAAAAAGGCGGCGACGTGCACCACTCGACCCTCGCGGAGGTTCAGCACCTGGAGATGGAAGGGGCGGTAGGAACCGTCAGCCTGGAGCCTGTAGAGCCCGAAGGCCGGCTGCCCGTTGGCCGAGGTCGGCACCATTGCGCCCTCGCCGGGACCGAGCGGGCACTGGGCGGCGATGAGCCGGAAGAGCCGCTCCCGTCCGCGCACCCACTCGGGGAACGGCGGCATCTCCCAGACGACCTCCTCCTGGAAGAGGTCGGCGATGGCCCTGACGTCCGCCTTCTCGAACGCGGCGGCGTACCGCTCCAGACGTGAGCGCAGGCGCGGGTCCGTGGGTTCGGAGAGTTCCTCCTCCATCGGGGCGACGTCCTGGAGTTGGGCTCTTGCCCGCTGGAGAGCACTGTTGACCGCGGCGGTGCTGGTGCCGAGGAGCTCTGCGACCTCGCCGGCGCGCCACTTGAGGACGTCGCGGAGGAGCAGCACGGCGCGCTGCCTCGCCGGAAGGTGCTGGAGCGCTGCGACGAGCGCGAGCCGCATGCTGGCGCGCCCCGCGACCACGGACGCGGGATCGCCCGCGGGTGCCTGCCCGAAGAGGGCGTCGGGCGCCGGTTCGAGCCAGGGCACTTCCGCCGACTCGGCGACGGGACGCTCCGGGTCCTCGACGGGGGCGCCGAGGCCCGTGGGCATCGGGCGTCTGCCGCGCTGTTCTATGGCGGTGAGGCAGGCGTTGGTCGCGATGCGGTAGAGCCAGGTGCGCAGCGAGGAGCGGCCTTCGAAGCGGTCGCCTGCGCGCCATGCGCGGAGGTAGGTGTCCTGGACGAGGTCCTCGGCGTCGTGGACCGAACCGAGCATCCGGTAGCAGTGCGCGAGGAGTTCGCCGCGAAAGGGCCGCGCCTGCTCCAGGAGCTTCTCGCGCGCCGCCGTCCCGCACGCCGGTGCCTTCACCGTCTCCGCCATCGTTTCGCCTTCCGATCGGACCGTCGGAGACAAGTGTGGCGCCCACCACTGACAACGGGCGGGCCGGCGGAGCGGAAGCCAACCCTCCGCTCCGCCGGGGCACTTCGGCCGCCCGCGTTCACCGCACGGCCGCCGCCTGGACGCACTGCACGTCGAGCTCGATCCGGATCGTGGCGCCGACGACGGCGATGCCGGCCTCCAGCATCTTGCGCCAGTTGAGCGTGAAGTCCTCCCGATGCAGCTCGGTGGAGGCGGCGCAGGCCGTGCGCAACTCCCCCTCCATGCCGGTCCCGACGCCGAGGTAGCGCGTGTCGAGCTGCACGTTGCGGCTGACGCCGTGGAGGTTGAGGACGCCCTGCACGGTCCACCGGGAGCCGCCGCGGTGCACGAACCGCTCGCTGGCGAAGTGCAGATACGGGTAGTTGGCGGCGTCGAGGAAGTCGGACGAGCGCAGGTGGTTGTCGCGCGCGGGGACGTTGGTGTCGATGCTGGCGGCCTCGATGGCGACCTCCATGAACGACTGCTGCGGGTCGGGGCCGACGAGGAGCCGGCCCTCGAAGGCGTTGAACCGCCCGTGCACCTCGGCGAGTCCGATGTGCCGGGCGATGAAGCGCACCGAGGTGTGCGCGGGATCGATCCGCCACTCGCCGGGCTGCGGCAGTCGGGGAGCGGGCGCGACGTCCATGGTGGCGGGCGGGAGCGTGGTCCGCTCGTCCTGCTCGACGAGGACCGAGGTGCGAAGCGGCTCGAACCCCTCCGCCGCCACGGAGAGTTGGTACGAGCCGGGTGGCAGCGTCGCGGTGAAGATGCCGTTGGGGTCGGTCCGCCCGCGCGTCGCCTCTCTGCCGTCGGGCCCGGTCAGCTTCGTGCGGGCGCCCGGGAGCGGGAGGCCGACCGGGTCCTGCACGAAGAGGTCCAGCGCACCGCAGCCGTGCGGGAGCGTGGCGAGCGCCCGGGGAGCGGTGCGACGGGAGCGACGGGTGGGGAGGAAACGCAGTGCCATACGCTCCATGTTGCCAGTCGCACCGCACAGGTGAACGATCGGGAGGTCCGGCCTGACCGCACGTGCCCTCTTGCGGCCCGTGTGCGTGGGGTGTCACGGAATCACCACTTCCCCGTCACGTGGCGAAGTACGGGCGTTTCAGGGCGGGTTGGATCCGTGGCATCGTGAGTTCCCCGGGGCGCCGACCAGTTGGTGCTGTCCCCGGAGTCCGCGGCGCGCGGTGACCCTCGACGGTCCTGCGCGCGCCGAGCGTTGACCCAGGGTGTACGCACAGGTGGTGAGGGCGACATGACACAGTGGTGGCATGACGATGCCGCCTCCACCGCCCACTCCACCACCCGGACCGCCCGGACCGCAGGGCCCGCCACCGGGTGCGTACGGCTCTCCCGGAGCACCGCCGCCCGGACCGCCCGGCGGAGGCTTCGGCCCCCCGGGCTCCGGCGGGTTCGGACCACCCGGGAGCGGCTCAGGTTGGCCGCCGCCCCCGCCGCCCGGCGGAGGGGGCGGCAAGGGCAAGGTGGTCGCGGCGATCGCGGCGGCGGCTGTCGTGGTCGTCGCGCTGGTGGTCGCGGGTGTCGTCGTGCTCTCGGGAGGGGGAGACGACGACAAGGCCGACGACAAGCCGAGCCCCACGGTGTCGGAGAGCTCCACCCCGCCCGAGGAACTTCCCTCGGACGACCCGGCCGACGACCCGTTGGACGATCCCGCGACCGAGTTCCCCGAGGACGAGCCGTCCGACGAGCCGAGCAGCGACCCCAGCAACGTTCCGCTGCCGTCGTGGCTGCTGCAGGAGGGCGACTGCTTCGACCTCCCCGACGACGACACCGGCGGCAAGGTCCTGATGCGCGAGTGCGACGAGTCGCACTACGGCGAGGTCGTCAAGCGCGTGAAGATCGAGGGGAATTACGACACCGACTCCGAGGTGCGCAAGAAGGCGTCGTCGCTCTGCGAGAAGCCGCTGCGCGACAAGGGCAACAAGCAGGACCCGGGGAAGGTGAGCCGCACCCTCGTGAGCTATCCGAAGGCGGCCGGCGTCGACTCCGGGATCAACTACGTCACGTGCAGCCTCACCGCCGCGGAGGGCAAGAAGCTGAAGGAGCCGCTCCGCTAGGCGCGTTGGCGGCCTGAGCCGTCGACGTCCCCGTGAGACAGAGGGATTGGCAGCCGCGGCACGGGAAACCTCCCGTGCCGCGGCTTTTTGACGTTCACTCACGGGCGTTCTCTCCCGACGCTACACGTGTAGAAATCTTGAAAGCGTGGGATCGATCCCGCTAGACGCTCCGAGGTGATCCGTCGCGTGCGTCGCCCCAACGGGCGGCGCAGCGCTGCGGGTTCGTCGGGTCCGTCGCGCTCGTCGGGTCGTCAACGGCGGCGTGCGGCCCTGACTTGGCATGAACATGCCTTCATCTCATCGGCGCCGCACGGCACCAGACCGCCTCCTCCAACCCCCCACCGGAGGTCCCATGAAGTGCTGCAGACTCGCCGCCGCCCTCTCCGCGGTGGCCGCCCTCCTCGGCCTCTCCCTCGCGGGAGCGGCCTCGGCCCAGGCCCAGTCCGCGGCGACCGGCTACGTCGCCCTCGGCGACTCCTACTCCTCAGGGGTCGGCGCCGGCGACTACGATTCGGGGAGCGGCGACTGCAAGCGCAGCGCCAACGCCTACCCGCAGTTGTGGAACGCGGCCAACTCGCCTTCCTCGTTCGACTTCACCGCCTGCTCGGGGGCGGTGACGACGGACGTCATCAACGACCAACTGGGCCCGCTCGACGACTCCACGGGGCTCGTCACGATCAGCATCGGCGGCAACGACGCCGGCTTCGCCGACGCCATGACCACCTGCGTGACCTCCGGCGAGAGCGCCTGCATCGAACGCCTCCAGGAGGCGAGGGACTACATCAGCGGCACGCTGCCCGGAAAGCTCGACGCCGTCTACGACGCCATCAGCAGCAAGGCGCCCTCGGCGGACGTGGTCGTCCTCGGCTACCCGCGGATGTACGAGCTCGACGGGAACTGCGCCGTCGGCATCAGCGAGAAGTCCCGCGCCGCCGTCAACGACGCCTCCGACGACCTCAGCGACGTCGTCTCCGGCCGCGCCGGGGCGCACGGCTTCCAGTACGGCGACGTGCGTCCCCACTTCACCGGCCACGAGATCTGCTCGGGAGACGAGTGGCTGCACAGCGTCACCGTGCCGATCGGTGACTCGTACCACCCGACGGCCGCCGGCCAGTCCGGGGGCTACCTCCCCGCGCTGGAGGCGCACGCCTGACGGACGCGCCCCGGCTCCGATCGGCGCACGGGCGACCGGAGCCGTTCACGGGGGGCACGGGACGCCGCGGGTCGCAGAACGCGCCCGCGGCGTCCCTGCGTTCGGCTGCCCGCTGTCAGCCGAGCCGTGCCGCGTCCTCCGCCTCGGCGGCGGCGACCGCGTACGCCGACGCGCAATCGTGCTCCGGGCCTCCAGCGGGCCACCAGTCCCCGTCCACCTGGCGGTAGGGCCACCAGCGTCCGTCCGGCGCGAGCCGCAGTTGCACCGACGCCCATGTCCAGCGGTTCCCTTCGACCGAGTCGGGCTCGGGCGACGCCTCCGCCTCCAACCGGGCTCGCGCGGAGGCGAGTTGCTCCGCGCCCGGCTGCCAGGGCCGCTCCAGTACGGCGAGTCCGTCGGCGCCGCCCGAGCGCCACGCCGCCACCGCCGTGGCCAGCTCTCGTGCGGTGCGACCGCTGCCGGCCGCGAGGCGACGGGTGACCTCCGGGCGCGTGCACGCGGCCGCGAGCCGTACCGCGTCGGCGTCGGCCGTGGGGGCCTCCGGGAGGGGCTCCGAGGCGTGGCCCGGCGCGAGGGCCGCGGCGAGCGCCTGGTGTGCACGCCTCGTCGCCGCGTCGAGCACGTCGGCGAGCGCCTCCGTGTCGAGCTCGTGCGCCGGCGCCCCCTCCAGAAGCGGCACTTCACCGGGAGCGCCGGGGAGCGCCGGGGGCGCGGGGAGCGGCGGCACCACCACGCCGAGTGCGAACACCTCCTGCGCGGGGACGCCTTGGGGTGCGGCAGTGGGGGAGGGGGCGGCTGCGGCGCGGCGGTGGAGCTCCTGAAGGAGCGTGCGCCGGCTACGGCCGCGGAGCAGGAGCAGCGCGAAGGGGTCCTGGTCGAGGAGCCTCGCCGTCTGGTAGCTGAGCGCCGCCGTGTGCGCGCAGTGGTCCCAGGCGCCGCAGGCGCACTCCGGTTCGAGATCGCCCACGCCCGGGAGGAGTTCGACGCCGGCGCTCTCCGCGTCCTCCACGAGGCGGGGCGGCATCTCGCCGTCGAGCAGGGCGGCGAGGTGGCCGCCTTCGGCGGTGAGGACGTCGCAGAGCCGGTCCCACTCGGCCGCGTCGAACTCGCGCAGCAGGACGTCGGCGCGGTGGGCCGAGCGATCGGTGCCGTGCACGACAGCGGTGATCCGTCCCGAGCGGACCGAGACCGCCCCCACGGCGCCCGCCCTGGCGACCCGCTTGCCTCGCTTGAGCTGTTCGGTGTCGAGCGCCGTCTGCTCCAGCGCCTTGAGCCAGCGCAGCCCCCACCACGTGGTGGCGAACCCGCGTCCGCGGGCCGGCGGCAGCGGAGCGAAGACCGACTCGCACTCCTCCTCGGTGCCTTCCGGCACGTCGGCGAACTCGTCCTCTGCCGCGGAGTGTTCGTCCCCCCGTCCGGATACTGCGTGCGTCATCGCTCCTCCTGCCTCAAGGCGACCAGTTCGGCGAGTTCCGCGTCGGTGAGTTCGGTGAGGGCCGAGGCGCCTCCGCCGAGCACGGCCTCCGCGAGCGCGCGTTTGCTGCGCAGCAGCCGGTCGATGCGGTCCTCCACGGTGCCCTCGGCGACGAGCCGGTGCACCTGGACCGTGCGGTGTTGGCCGATGCGGTGTGCCCGGTCGGTCGCCTGCTCCTCGACGGCGGGGTTCCACCACCGGTCGTAATGGACGACGTGGCCGGCCCTCGTCAGGTTCAGGCCCGTGCCCGCCGCCTTCAGCGACAGCAGGAAGACGGGGAACGCGCCGTCCTGGAAGGAGCGCACCATCTCCTCCCTGTGCCGCACCGAAGTACCGCCGTGCAGCAGGCGGTTGGGGACGCCCCGCCGGTGCAGGTGGCGTTCGAGGAGCCGCGCCATCTGTACGTACTGCGTGAAGACGAGGACGCCGGCCTCCTCGGTGAGCAGGGTGTCGAGGAGTTCGTCGAGGAGCTCCAGCTTCCCCGAGCGGCCCGCGAGTTCGGCGTCTTCCTGCTTGAGGTACTGCGCCGGATGGTTGCAGACCTGCTTGAGCGACGTCAGCAGCCCGACGACGTGGCCGCGCCGCGCGAGCCCGCCGGAGTCCGCCACCCGCGCCAGCCCTTCGCGGACCACCGCCTCGTAGAGGCCCGCCTGTTCGTCGGTGAGCGCGACGGTGCGGTCGGTCTCCGTCTTCGGCGGAAGCTCGGGCGCGATGCCCGGGTCGGTCTTCCGTCGGCGCAGCAGGAACGGGCCGACGAGGCGGCCCAACCGCTCGGCCGCGGCCGGGTCGCCGCCCGCCTCCACGGCGTCGGCGAAGCGGCGCCTGAAGGTCCCCAGGCGCCCCAGCACGGAGGGGCAGGCCCAGTCGAGGACGGCCCACAGCTCGGTGAGGTTGTTCTCCACCGGCGTCCCCGTCAGTGCCACCCGCGCCTGCGCGGGCAGGGTGCGGATCGCCTTCGCGGTGGCGGAGGACGGGTTCTTGACGTGCTGCGCCTCGTCGGCGACGACCAGGCCCCAGTCGACGCCCGCGAGTTGCTCGGCGTCCCGGAGGAGCGTGCCGTAGGTGGTGAGGACGAAGCCTGCGGCGTCCGCGAGTGCCCGCGAGGCGCCGTGGTGGCGGCGGACCGGGGCGCCGGGGGCGAAGCGGGCGATCTCCCGCTGCCAGTTGGCGAGGAGCGAGGCCGGGCAGACCACGAGGGTGGGGCCGCAGGTCGCGGGGTCCTGCTGGCGGTGCAGGTGGAGGGCGACGAGCTGGACGGTCTTGCCGAGCCCCATGTCGTCGGCGAGGCAGCAGCCGAGGCCGAGCCCCGTCATCCTGGAGAGCCAGCCGTAGCCGCGGAGTTGGTAGTCGCGCAGGGTGGCGGCGAGTCCGGGCGGGGGCGGGGGAGGGCCTTCGCCGTCGCCGTGCTCCGGGTCGGCGAGCAGGCGCCGCAGCCGCTCCAGCGGACCCGCGGCCTCGACGGCGTACTCCTCGCCCCCGACCTCCGCCGTCCCGCTCAGCAGCGCGCCGAGCGCCTGCGGTGGCGTGATGGAACCGGAGGCGCGTTCCGTGCGCCGCCTCGCCTCCTCCGCCCGCTGCGGGTCGACGAGCACCCAGGTGTCCCGCAGCCGCACCAGCGGACGGTCGGCCTCGGCGAGCCGATCCAGCTCGCTCCGGCTCAACTCCCGCCCGCCCACGGCGAACCGCCACCCGAAGGAGAGCAGCGCCTCGGCCGAGAGCAGCCCGCTTCCCGGACCGCCGCCCGCACCTTCCGCTTCCGCGGAGCCGACGACAGCGCTCACCTCCAGCGAGTGCGGCAGCTCGCGCGGCCATTCCACGCACACCCCGGCGGCCGCGAGCCCGCGCGCGGCCGCCGGGTCGAGGAGCTGCACGAGCTCTTCCTCGGCGAGTTCGACGGAGTCGGGGACCGCCGCCCGCAGAAGCGGTCCGAGTGCGTCCCAGGCTCTCGCGGCCCGACGCAGCGACAGCAGCACCGTTTCTCGGGTCCCCGGTCCGAACGCGCCCGGCGAGGCGTCGCCCTTCCACACCGACGGGGCGTCCGCCTCCACGCCGGGCTCCGTCCTGCTGCGCAGCCGCACCGTGCACCGGAGGCGTGGCGCGGCCGCGGCGTCGTCGAGTCCCTCCGCTTCCAGCCGGAGGACGACGTCGACGCCGCCTTCCCGCCCGGCGGCGACCGACTCCGCCCACTCGCGCAGGTGCGGTACGTGCTGGGGCTCGGGTGCCGTGAACGCGGGGTCGCCGGCGGCGAGTCGGGCGGCCGGGGTGCGGGGGAGGGTGTCGGCGACGGCGTCGAGGAAGGTGCGGAGCGCCTCATCGGGCGAGGTGACGCGGAGCGGGTCGCTGCCGGGAAGCGGGAGCGCGTGCGCGGTCGGCGGCATCAGCGCGGTGAGTTCGTCGAGGCGCGCGGCGGGGAGCGGTGCGAAGCGCCAGACGTCCCGTCCGGCGGCGTCGACGTGCGGCAGCAGCCTTCCCCGCGCGGCGAGTTCGAGGGCGACGAGCGCGGCGGCTCCCCAGAAGCCGGCGCCGGCGGTGCCGCCGGCGGCACGGGCGCGGGTGAGGAGGGGAAGCGCGCGGTCGACGGGGAGGAGCAGCGCCGGGACGGCGGTGGTGCGCACGGTGCCGTGCTCGTCGGGGAGGGCGACGGTGAGGGGGGCGGTGTCGGGGCCCACCGGGTCGTTGCCGGGGTGCCAGAACGCCATGCGCGCGGTGCGCGGAGGCTCCCCTTCCGGCGCGGGGACCACGACGGCGGCGGCGTCGAGAAGGCGTGAAGAGCCGGGGAGTCCGGGAGCGGGGGCAGGAGCAGAAGGGTGCGGCGCGGCCGGTCGCTGGTCCACGGTCGTAGTCCACTCCTCAAGTTTGACTAGCCTGGTGCGGGCGGCTGACCGTACCCCATCGGCGAGTCGAAGCCCAACGCTTCTCGAGGGAACGCTTCGGGGACGGATCGCGTTCAATGGAACAGGGGGAAGTACGCCCCCTGAGGAGGGAGAAAGATGACCAACCGAGGCAAGATCGCCCTCGGCGGCGTCGCCGTCGGGCTCCTGCTGTGGTGGCTCACCTCGTTCTGGATCGCGCTGCTGGTGATCGTCGGCGTCCCCGCCGTCGCCTACCTCGCGCTCGATCCCTCGCAGCGCAAGCGGCTGCGGCGAGTGAGCCGCAAGGAACTCGGCAGGTAGTCGTGCGGAGCGAGCAGGACGAAGCAACCGGTAAGCGGCTCAGGGACCTGCCGCGCGTCGTGCGCCTGGCACACGCCGCGCTCCCCGTGGACGCTCTCGACAACGGCCGCAACAAGTGGGCGGACTGGACGCCTTGGCGCCTCATGCTCGGGCTCGCCGTCCTCCTCGGCGGGGTGCTCGCGCTCCTCGACCCCGAGGGGCAGACGGAGTGGTGGATGCGGGGCCTCGGCGCCGCGGCGACGGCCGTCGCTCTCCTCTGGTTCGGAGCGCTCGCGCAGGGTTACCGGCAGTTGAGGAGCGCGGCTGCCGCCGAGTCGGAGGGGGAGCGGCTCACGCCCACGGCCTAGAGGGCGGGGCGCAGCGCCAGGCCGTCCAGACCGGCGAGCAGCTCGGGCAGGGCCGTCCCGCGGCCGACGGGCAGGACCTCGCCCGGCTCCTCGTCGAGGAGGACGAACGCGATGTCGTCGGTACGTGCGACCATGCTCCAGCCCGGGCCGTCGGCGCGCAGGGTGCGCGCCTCCCCGGAGGCGAACGCCGAGCGGACCCGACCGGGCGGGGGCGGCGTCTCCAGGTAGTCGCGCGCCTCGCCCAGCACCTCGCCGAGCCGCCCCCCGGGGCCGTCGCCCTCGGCGGCGAACTCCACGCTGCCTTCGACCTCCTCGCGCCACTCCGCCCACCTGAGCGCTATCTCGTCGGCGCCCAGCCGGCGCTGGGGCGCGCCCCAGGTGCCGGTGTCCGGCGGAGCGAGCGCTTCCTCGGCCTCCTCGGGGTCGTGCGGAGCCGGCATGCCCGGGGCCGCGACGGCGACGTCGAGTGGCCAGCCCGGCAGTACGGCGGTGACCACCTCCTCGCGCGGGGAGAGGTCGTACTCCATGCCGCAGTCCCAGGCCGCGACGGCGCAGGCGACGTCCGTCACGTCCTCGGTCGCCACCGTCCAGCGCGCCCCGTCGCCGTCCTGGGCGAGGATGAGGCCGTAGCCCTCCGCGTACGGTTCGAGCCCCAGGCGTCCGCAGGCCGCCGGGTAGTCGTCGCCGAGGACGCTCGGGAACTGCGCGGGGGTGAGCAGCAGCGCAGTGAGTACGTAGAGGGGTTCCTCCTCGGTCGCTTCCACCGCACTCCCTTTCCGGACGAGGCTCCACACGGCACGCCACGGCCTCCTGCCGCGGCACGCCGTCGATCAAGGGAACGTGCCGCGCGGCGCGGCCCGTCCGCCAAGGCACCTTAGCGGCAAGGCGGTTGGGCCGACAGCCTTCCAGCGGCACGAGGACCCCGTCCCAAGTGCGGGAACCCTCGGTAACGGTACCGGCGGCAGCACGTCGGGAAACCGGATGACGGGATCGACTCGACGTGCTAAGCCTGCGCCATGGAAGACCTCTTCACCGACCGCCTTCAGCTCCATCCCCTCAGCCGCACCGAAGCGGAGCAGCTGCTGGCCGGGGTCCCCTCCACCCTCTGGCATCCCGAGTACCCCTCGACGGGGGACGTCATCGCCGCCCGCCGCCTCCTGCTCGACGTCGAACCCCCGGAGCGCTGCGCCCCGTTCGGCACCTACGAGGTCCGCCTGCGCGCGGACGGGCGGGCCGTCGGAGGGGCCGGCTTCCACCGTCCGCCCGACGCGCAGGGGCGCGTCACCATCGGCTACGGGCTCGTCTCCGCCGTCCGCGGCAACGGGTACGCGACGGAGGCACTGCGGGCGCTGATCGCGCTCGCGCGGAGGTGCGGCGCGACGGCCGTCGAGGGCGACGCCGATCTGGCGAACGTGGCGTCGCAGCGCGTGATGCTCCGCGCCGGGATGAGCGACGTGGGTGCCGATGAAACGGTGCGCTGCTTCCGGATCGTCTTCGCCGAGGGGGCGGCAGGCCCGGGAGCCGCCGACGCCGCGTGACGCGGCGCGCTCACCCGTCCCTGACGGCGAGTGCGAGGTAGCGGTCGTCCTCGTCCGTGTACGAGCGCAGGCGCCAGCCGGCGGCCGCCAGCAGCGGGCGCAGGCGGTGCTCGGCGCGGAGGTCGTCGCCGTCGAGCCGGTGGCCCTTGCGGGCGGCGAGTGCGGCGCGGCCCACCGGGTGGAAGAGGGCGAGCCTCCCTCCCGGGCGTGCGACGCGGGCGAGTTCGCGTAGGTCGTCCGCAGGCGAGTGCAGGTGCGAGAGGAGCCCGGCCGCGAGGACGGCGTCGAAAGTCCCGTCGCGGAGGGGGAGTCGGGAGACGTCGGCCTCCAGCAGTGCGCCGTGTGCGGCGCGGTCGGAGGCGACGGTGAGCATCTCTGGCGTCAGGTCGACGCCGACGACGGTGCCCTCGGGGCCGACGGCGGCGCGCAGCGGCGGCAGTGCCCTGCCGGTTCCGCAGCCGGCGTCCAGCGCCGAGTCGCCGGTGGCGAGGGCGAGTTCGGCTACGGCTGCGGCATAGGCGGGGCCGTCGTCGGGGAACCTCGCCTCCCAGCGTGCGGCGCGTTCGGCGAAGAACGCGCGGACCGACTCCCGGTCGGGACGTGTGCGCTGCGTCATGATCGTTATCTTCCCGGACGAACTCGGTGTGCGCCAGGGGCGGTTGGTATATGTCCGTGTCCAAGTCCGTGCGGACAGTAAGCGAACTCCTGGCACTCCGATGGTTGCCCACAGTGCGCTCGTGGGTAAGGGTGGCTCGTCAGTTGCCGCGGAGAAGGGGGCCTCGGGGATGGCGCTGAATACGGGACTCGACTGGCTGCTCGACGATCTGACGCAGCGGGTCTCCTCGGTACGCCATGTGCTGGTGCTCTCCAACGACGGGCTGGTGACGGGCAGCAGCCAGACCTTGGAACGGCAGGACGCCGAGCACCTCGCCGCCGTCTCCTCCGGCCTGCACAGCCTCGCCAAGGGCTCGGGCCGGCACTTCGAGGCCGGCCGCGTGCGCCAGACGATGATCGAGTTCGAGGAGGGCGTCCTCTTCGTCACCTCTGCCGGTGAGGGAAGCTGCCTCTGCGTGCTCACGGGACCGGGCGCCGATCTCGGGCACGTGGCGTACGAGATGACCCTTCTCGTCAACCGCGTGGGTGAGCACCTCGGTGTGGGGGCGCGTCAGGAGTGACGCGCGGGGCGTCTTCGGGCGTCCGCTTCTCAAAGCCACCGGAGTGCACGGCGGGCGTCTCGAAGGCGCTGAGCTGGGTGTTTCCTCGTGTTGTCGGTGGCCCGACGAGAGTTGTCCACAGGGTCGAGCGCGATGACTCGCTCCGGGCTACCTTTGGCGCTGCCGCCGTCCGAAGGGGACGGCGCGGAACGGGGGTTCGGCATGGCGCGGCAGCGGACACGGCAACAGGGGCCGGTGGGTGCCCGGCGGAAGGCGGTACAGGTGGACGCCGCCGGCGTGCGGACTCAGCTCTGCGAGCCGCCACCGGTCTCGCGGAGCGGGCGGAAGAGCCCTTCCTGGGTGACGGAGATGGCGAGTCCGCCTTCCCGCGTGAAGATCTGGCCGCGCGCCAGGCCCCTCGCGCCGGTGGCGATGGGTGACTCCTGCTGGTACAGGAACCAGTCGTCCGCCCTGAACTGCCGGTGGAACCACATGGCGTGGTCGAGGGAGGCGAGATCGAGCTTGCGCTCTCCCCAGAGCGGTTCGACGGGGATGCGCACCGCGTCCAGCAGTGTCATATCGCTGGCGTAGGTGACCGCGCAGGTATGTACGAGCGGGTCGTCCCCCAGCGAGCCGATCGCTCGCATCCACACCGCGCTGCGCGGCTCCGCACCCGCCAACTCGTCCTCGCTCCAACGCAGTCGCTCCACGTAGCGGATGTCGAACGCCTGCCTGCGGGCCATGCGTTCCAGCCGCTCGGGGAGGCTGCCGATGCGTCCCTTGATCTCGTCGACGAGCCGCGGCAGCTCCTCCGGGGGCGGCACGTCCGGCATCGGCATCTGGTGCTCGAAGCTCGGCTCCGGCCGATGGAAGGAAGCGGTGAGGTTGAAGATGGTCCGCCCCTCCTGCACGGCGACCACCCTGCGCGTGGTGAAGGAGCGCCCGTCCCTGACGCGCTCCACCTGGTACACGATCGGCACTCCCGGGCGGCCGGGGCGCAGGAAGTACGCATGGAGCGAGTGCACCGGACGCTCGGGCTCCGTCGTGCGCCCGGCGGCCACGAGCGCCTGGCCCGCCACCTGTCCGCCGAAGACACGCTGGAGGGATTCGTGCGGGCTGCGTCCGCGGAAGATGTCGAGGTCGATGCGCTCCAGGTCGAGCAGGTCGACGAGGCGCTCGGCCGGGCTCTGGTCGGTCACGGTCTCGGCTCCTTCGCACTCGGCGCGACGGGTGTCACAGCCGTCCGACATCGGTGATCTTCAGCACGGCGCGGCCCTCCGCGTCGGAGGCGGTGAGGTCGACCTCGGCGGAGATGCCCCAGTCATGATCGCCCTGCGGGTCGTCGAAGGTCTGCCGGACGCGCCAGAGGCCGTCCTGCGGCACCTCCTCGATCCGGAGCAGCTTGGGGCCGCGCGCGTCCGGTCCCGTACCGAGGTCGTCGTACTCCTCCCAGTAGCCGTCCATCGCCTCGGCCCACGCGTCCTCGTCCCACCCCGACTCCGCGTCGAGCGCACCGAGTTCGGCGACCTTGTCCAGCGCGGCGAGCTCGACCCGGCGGAA
Source organism: Streptomyces xiaopingdaonensis (assembly GCF_000262345.1). Lineage (GTDB taxonomy): Bacteria > Actinomycetota > Actinomycetes > Streptomycetales > Streptomycetaceae > Streptomyces > Streptomyces xiaopingdaonensis. Next base: position 16,124 of record NZ_AJTQ01000042.1, read on the forward strand.
GAGGGCGTTGCGCACGAGCACCCGGAAGGCCCGCGGGTTGCCGGTCACCGGTTTCACCTCGTCGGCGCGGTCCTGGGCCTCTTCGGCGGTCTCGTCCTCCGGGTTGGCGAGCTGCTCCCACTCGTCGAGGAGGCTGGAGTCGACCTGGCGCACCAGCTCGCCCAGCCAGGCCGTGATGTCCTGGAAGTCCTCCGACTTCAGGTCGTCGGGGACGGTGTGCTCCAGCGCCTTGTAGGCCCCGGCGAGGTAGCGCAGGACGATCCCCTCCGTCCTCGCCAGCTCATAGAAGGAGACGAACTCGCTGAAGGTCATGGCGCGTTCGTACATGTCCCGCACCACCGACTTCGGGGAGAGCGGGTGGTCCCCGACCCAGGGGTGCGACCTGCGGTAGAGCCCGTAGGCGTGGAAGAGGAGTTCCTCGAGCGGCTGCGGATGGGTGATGTCCATCAGCCGCTCCATCCGTTCCTCGTACTCGATGCCCTCCGCCTTCATCTCGGCGACGGCTTCGCCCTTCGCCTTGTTGGTCTGCGCGGCGAGGATCTGACGTGGATCGTCGAGCGTCGACTCCACCACCGAGACCATGTCCAGCGCGTAGGAAGGGGATTCGGGGTCGAGCAGTTCGAAGGCGGCGAGTGCGAACGTCGAGAGCGGCTGGTTGAGCGCGAAGTCCTGCTGGAGATCGACGGTGAGCCTGATCCGCCGGCCTTGCGCGTCGGGCTCGTCGAGCTGCTCGACGATGCCGCCGTCGAGGAGGGAGCGGTAGATGGCGATGGCGCGCCTGATGTGCCGCAGTTGGCTTCGGCGGTCCTCGTGGTTGTCCTCCAGCAGCTTCCGCATCTGCTGGAAGGCGTCGCCAGGCCGCGCGATGACGGCGAGGAGCATCGCGTGCGTGACGCGGAAGCGCGAGGTGAGGGGCTCCGGGTCGGAGGCGATCAGCTTCTCGAAGGTCTGTTGGCTCCAGTTGACCGAGCCTTCGGGCGCCTTCTTCCGCACCACCTTGCGGCGCTTCTTCGGGTCGTCCCCGGCCTTGGCGAGCGCCTTCTCGTTCTCGATCACATGCTCGGGCGCCTGTGCCACCACGAACCCGGAGGTGTCGAAGCCTGCCCGCCCGGCACGCCCCGCGATCTGGTGGAACTCCCGCGCCCGCAGCGTGCGGACGCGATTCCCGTCGTACTTCGCGAGCGCCGTGAAGAGCACGGTACGGATCGGCACGTTCACACCGACGCCGAGCGTGTCCGTGCCGCAGATGACCTTGAGGAGGCCGGCCTGCGCCAGGCGCTCGACGAGCCGCCGGTACTTCGGCAGCATCCCCGCGTGGTGCACGCCGATCCCGTGCCGGACGAACCGGGAGAGGTTGCGGCCGAAGCCGGTGGTGAAGCGGAAGTTGCCGATGATCTTCGCGATCTCGTCCTTCTCGGCGCGCGAGCACATATTGATGCTCATCAGCGCCTGAGCTCTCTCCACCGCCTGCGCCTGCGTGAAGTGGACGATGTAGACGGGTGCTTGGTGCGTCTCCAGGAGCTCGGTGAGGGTCTCGGTGAGCGGCGTCGTCCGGTACTCGTAGCTCAGCGGTACAGGGCGGGTCGCGGAGCTGACGACGGCGGTCGAGCGGCCCGTGCGTCGGCTGAGGTCCCCCTCGAAGCGCGAAACGTCGCCGAGGGTCGCGGACATGAGGACGAACTGCGCCTGCGGCAGCTCGAGGAGCGGGATCTGCCAGGCCCATCCGCGGTCCGGCTCCGCGTAGAAGTGGAACTCGTCCATCACCACTTGGCCGATGTCCGCGTCGGCGCCGTCGCGCAGGGCGATGGAGGCGAGGACCTCGGCGGTGCAGCAGATCACCGGGGCGTCGGAGTTGACCGAGGCGTCCCCCGTGAGCATCCCGACGTTCTCGGTGCCGAAGAGCTTGCAGAGGTCGAAGAACTTCTCCGAGACGAGCGCCTTGATCGGTGCCGTGTAGAAGGTGACCTTGTCCTGCGCCAGCGCGGCGAAGTGCGCTCCCGCGGCGACGAGGCTCTTACCCGAGCCCGTGGGCGTCGAGAGGATGACATTGGCCCCGGACACCACCTCGATCAGCGCCTCCTCCTGGGCCGGATAGAGCGAGATACCCCGCTCTTCCGCCCACTCCGAGAAGGACTCGAAGAGGGCGTCCGGATCGGCGTCGGCGGGCAACTGATCGATAAGGGTGGCTGTCACGGCCCCCATACTGCCTTGCCTCCCGGGCGATCGGTGAACCGGTGCGCCCGCGGTGATCATCGGACGCTACCCTGTGTCGCCGACCGGGTGTCAGATCCGAACCGACGACACCGGGGAACCAGCCGCCGGTGCTCCGGCGGCTCGTGGCGAGCCGCGCGCACGCGGACCGAGAGACAACCACAGGGCGGGGATAGAGATGATGGGACCGGCGCACTCGCTGTCGGGAGCGGCGGCGTGGCTCGGAGTGGGTGCGGCGGCGGCCTGGCTGGAGAACCCGATGCCCTGGCCGGTGCTCCTGACGGGCATGCTCATCTGCTCGGGCGCCGCACTCGCTCCCGACCTCGACCAGAAGTCGGCCACCATCTCCCGTGCTTTCGGGCCGCTCTCCAGGATCCTGTGCGGCATCATCGACACCGTCTCCACCGCCGTCTACAACGCGACGCGGGGCAAAGGGGAGAGGCACCGCTCGGGAGGGCACCGCACGCTGACCCACACCTGGCCGTGGGCGCTCTTCATCGGCGGCGGGTTCTCCGCGATCGCGTACTTCGGCGGACGCTGGGCGGTGCTGGTGATCCTCTTCATCCACATGGTGCTCGCCGTGGAGGGGCTGCTCTGGCGTGCGGCCCGGGTCTCCAGCGACGTCCTCGTCTGGCTGCTCGGCGCCACGAGTGCCTGGATGCTGGTGGAGATACTCGACCGCCCCGGCAACGGGGCCGACTGGCTCTTCGGCGCCGACGGCCGGGAGTACCTGTGGCTCGGGGTGCCGATAGTCGTGGGGGCGCTTGTCCACAACATCGGGGACGCGCTCACCGTTTCGGGGTGTCCGGTCCTGTGGCCGATACCGATAGCGGGCAAGCGCTGGTATCCGCTGGGCACACCCAGCTTCATGCGTTTCAGGGCCGGCGCCTGGGTGGAGAACGCGGTCCTCATGCCGGCCTTCATGGTGCTCGGCGGCGCGGGCAGCCTCGTCGCGCTCGGAGTGGTCTGAGCCGCACCCGGGCAACCCCCGTGGACAACCGCAGGTCGGCCTTCGCCGGCCCGGGGAGGCAGCGGGCCGTGGCCGAGGCAGGCGGCCGTCCGGAGCCGGTGGGCCTGTCGGTGCCTGCGAAGGGGCTGCAGGAGCGGGGGAGTTGGTTCGCCGGCGCGCTCCGGACGCTCTCGCCGCGATGGCTCGCGGCGAGGCTGTCCGGGAGGTGGACATCGCCGTTCTCGTCTCCGGGAGCGGAGTCAGCCGCCGGGAGACGGTGCGTGCGCCGTCTCGTCGTGCGGAGGTGTTCCTCCACGGTCGGGAGGAGTTGCGGGCCGCCTTCGCCGACCCGCCACGCGACGCTTCTCCCTCTATATGCCGAGTGGGGCCCCGTCGACGGGCACGGGCCGGGTGCTGTTCGAGGAGCGCCACCACGGGCGCCCCCGCACCCCCGGCGCCCCCCGACGTCACGACTGCTTTCGTCGGGAGGAGCAGGACGCGGAAGACCGGTCGAAACCGTTGCCCCAACCCGGCGTGACCGTCGAGGTGTTGGGTACCCGGCGCCCGGAGGTGAGAAGAGTGATTCCTTTGCTTCTCGTCCTGTTGCTTGCCCTGATCCTCTTCGGAGCGGGCTTCGCCGTGAAGGCGCTGTGGTGGATCGCGCTGGTCGTCCTGGTCGTGTGGCTGCTCGGCTTCGTCGTGCGCCCCGGCACCGGAGCCGGTCGCGGTCGCTGGTACCGCTGGTAGAAGGAGGCGCGCGCGGGTGTCCCGGGCAACAGCCCGGGGCGCCCGGCGACGCGTACGGCCGCCGGGGCGCCCTGTGCCGGTGCGGGGCCGAGCCCGGCACCGGACCCGCCCCGTCACCGGACCCGCGCCGTCACCGAATGCCGCGGGCCCACTCGTCGGCCCTGAGTAACGCCGACTCCTCGGCTGTCCCGGTCACTCCGGCAACGCCGACCCCCGACCCCGTCACTTCCCCGTGTCGGTGGCACCGGCGCGCAGCCAGCGGTAGCGGTGTTCGGGGCGTCCGGCCGAGCCGTACCGCATGCGCAGTTCGACGCGGCCGTCGGCGCAGAGGTGTTCCAGATAGCGGCGCGCGGTGACACGAGAGACGCCGGTGCGTGCGCTGACGTCGACGGCGGACAGGTCGCCTTCGGCGCCGCGGAGTACGTCCGCGACGAGTTCGCTAGTCGTCGACGTCAGCCCCTTAGGGAGCGCCGGAGCCGCGACGGGGGAGCGCATCAGTGCGAAGAGCCGGTCGACCTCCCGCTGCGAGGCGGCCTCGCCCGCGTCGGTCATCTTGCTGCGCGCGACGGCGTACCGCTCCAACCGGTCCCGCAGCGCCGTCAGCGGAAAGGGCTTCAACAAGTAGTGGACGGCACCGCCGTGGAGCGCGGCGCGCACCTGGTCGATGTCGCGTACGGCGGTGATGACGAGGAAGTCGACGGGATGGCGGGCCGCGGTCTCGGGCGCGCGCAGCGTGCGCAGCACCGAGATGCCCGTGTCGTCGGGGAGGTAGAGGTCGAGGAGGACGAGGTCGGGCCGCAGCCGCCGCACCGCGTCGAGCGCGTCGACGGCGGTGTGCACGACGCCTGCCGTGGTGAAACCGGGGAGGGAGTCGACGAGTTCGCGGTGGTTCCGGGCCACCCGAGCGTCGTCGTCGACGACGAGGACCCTGATCACGAAGGCACCGCCCGCGTCGCGGCGACACCCCGCGCGGCCTCGGCGACGGGCAGGTACGCGGTGAACACGGCCCCCTCCTCGCTGTCGGCCTCCCCTGGCACCACCTGGACACTGCCCGCGCGACTCTCGCAGACCTGGCGCACCAGCGCCAGCCCCAGCCCGCGACCGCCGCTGTCCCTCGCGGCTTTGGTGGTGAAACCGTAGTCGAAGATCTCCTCGGCGAGTTCGGCCGAGACCCCGCCGCCGGAGTCGATGACCCGGACTTCGACGAGGTCGCGCAGCAACTCCTCGCCGTCGGCCGGGTGGACGCGGACGAGCACCTCCAACCAGCCCTCGCCGACCGCCGTGACGGAGTCGAGCGCGTTGTCGACGAGGTTGCCGAGGACGAGGAGCACGTCCGACCGCAGCGTGCTCGGCAGCGGCGAGGGCACCCGGCTCATCGGGGAGAGCAGCAACTCCGCGCCGCGCTCGGCCGCTTGCGCGGACTTCGCGAGAGCGAGGGCCGCGACCGCCGGGTCGGCGATCCGCTCGCTCACCTCGTCGCTGGCCCGGGCGTGGGCGGCGGAGAGGTCGGCGAGGTAGGCGCGGGCCTCTTCCGTGGCGCCCAGCTCCAGCATCCCGGCGACGGTGTGGATGCGGTTGGCGAACTCGTGGGACTGCGCCCGCAGTCCGCTCGTGACCGTGCGGGCGCCGTCGAGTTCGCCGGTGAGCCGGTCGAGTTCGGTGCGGTCGCGCAACGTCACCACGGCCCCGGCCGTGCGGCCCCGCACCCGTACCGGCATGCGGTTGCAGACGAGGATGCGGGCTCCGGCGAGGACGATGCGGTCGGCGCCGGGGTCGTCGCCGGAGACGATGTCGCGGAGCCGCGCATCGAGGCCGAGGTCTTCGAGCACGCGGCCCTCGCTCGCCGCGGGGAGGTCGAGCATCTCCCGCGCGGGCGGGTTGACGAGGACGACGCGGCCTTCCGTATCGACGGCGAGCACGCCCTCCCTGATGCCGTAGAGCAGCGCCTCCCTGCTCTCCAAGAGCGCAGTGATCTCGGCGGGTTCGAGCCCGTACGTCTTGGCCCGCACCCGGCGCGAGAGCACGAAGGCGCCGGCCGCGCCGAGCACGAGCACCGTCGCGGTGGTCCCCAGCACCCAGGGGAGCGCGGCGGTGGCCTCGCTCGCGATGTCCGAGGTGAGCACACCGACCGAGACGTACCCGACGACTTCGCCCTTCGAGCGCACCGGCACCTTCGCACGCACGCTGCGGCCCTGGGTGCCGGTCTGCTCACCGCTCCACTCGTGCCCGGTGGCCGCCGGACCCGGTGGTGTGGAGACTCGCCTGCCGATCAACTCGTCGTCCACGTGCGACCTCCGCGTGCCGTCGGGCGTCGCCACGACCACGTACAGCGCGCCCGTCGCCCGCTGGACGTCGTCGGCGAGCGGGTCGATCACCCGCGCGCCGTCCGGGCGCGGCACCGCCTCGCGGACCTGGGGCATGAGGGCCACCGAGCGGGCGATGGTGAGCACGCGTTCGCTGTACTGCCGGTCCAACTCGTCGTCGTGGTGGGCGATCCAGAGGCCGCCCGTCGCCGTCACCGCGAGGGTGAGGAGCAGGACGCAGCCCACGAAGAGGGAGCCGGTGAGGGAGAGACGGCGGGGGCGCGGAAGGTGCATGAGGAGATATCAGCGGAGGAGAAGAGCGGGGGTACAGGGGCCGGCCGGGCGATGCGGGCGCGGCCGGATCGCGACCAATACGACCACTATGACGTCAGTGTTAACAGATCTCGAACGTGCCTGTAACCGCGCTCACACTGTGGTGCACCCCGCAGCGCCGGCCTCCCGCGGGAGGCGGTGCGCCGCGGCCGGCGAAAGGCCCGGCAAGGCGCCGGGCACCGCACCGAGGAGAGAAAGGACGGACGGGATGAAGTCAGCCAGGCTCCTGAAACGTGCGGCGGCCGTGTCCGCCGCCGTGCTCCTGGTCGGGGCCGCCGTCGTCGACGTACGGCAGAAGGCCGCGTCGGGCAGCGGCCCCGGCGAGAAGCTGATGCTGATCGCGCCCGCGGCGCCCGGCGGCGGCTGGGACATGCTCGCGCGGGAGATGCAGAGCGGTCTGCGCGAGGAGGACCTGCGCTACAACGTCGAGGTCGCCAACGCCGAGGGCGCCGGCGGGACCATCGGCCTCACGCAGAACGCCAACAGGCGCGGCCAGGACAACGTGCTCACCATGTCGGGCCTCGGCATGGTCGGCGCGGTCGAAAGCCTCGATTCGCAGCACACCATGGCCGATTCGACGCCGATCGCCCAACTCGCCTCCGAGTACCTGACGGTCGTCGTCCCCGCCAAGTCCCCCTACAAGACCCTCGACGACCTCGCCGAGGACTGGCCCGGCAAGGCGAAGGACCTGCCGGTGGCGGGCGGATCGATGGGCGGCGTCGACCAGATCTTCGCCGCACGGGTCGCGGAGAGCATGGACACACCCCCGGCGGAGATCAACTACCTGCCGTACGCGGGCGGAGGCGAGGTCCTCACCTCGCTCCTCTCCGGAACGGCCGACGTCGGCTTCGGCACCTTGGGCGACTTCAGCGACCAGTTGGAGACCGGCTCCGTCCGCGCCCTCGGCGTCTCCTCGAAGGAGCGGCTGGACGGCGTCGACGTGCCGACGATGGCGGAGGAAGGGTACGACGTGGAGATGTCGAACTGGCGCGGCGTCATCGCACCGCCGGGGCTGACGCGGGCGGAGACGGCGAAGCTGGAGCGGGTCGTCGAGAAGCTCAGGAACAGCCCCAGTTGGGCCGACACCCTCAAGCGCAACCGGTGGACCGACACCTACCAGGGCCGCGCCGAGTTCGAGGAGTTCCTGAAGAAGGAGACGGCGGAGACGAGGAAGACCGTGAAGGCGCTGGGGCTGTGATGACGAACCGACAGAATCCCGCGCAACCGGACGACCCCGCCGAGACCACCGAACCCCCGCCCACCGCAGGCGACTCGGGCACAACGGAGCCCTCGGGCGCCGACCCGACGCCCGACGCCGACCCGGCCCCGGCACCCGAGCCGGCCCACGACCCGGAGACCGTGCCGTGGACGGGGCGGACCGCCTGGGTCTTCCCCGGGCTCGTGGCGCTCTTCGGCGCCGTCGCCGTCCGGGGCGCTCTCACCATCGAGGCCCCGCCGCACAGTCCGCCGCCGGGTCCCGGAGTCGTCCCCGGCATCGTCGGCACGCTGCTGCTCCTCGTCGCCGCCCGCATGGCTCTCGTCAACCTGCGCGTGGCGCGGCGGATACGGCAGGGCGCACAGGTGCCGGGCACCCCCGGGGTCGACTGGCCGCCCGTCGGGATCATCGTCCTCACCCTCGCCGTCCACGTCGCGCTGCTGGAGCCGCTGGGCTGGCTGCTCTCCGGAGCGCTCCTCTTCTGGGGCGTCGCGTACGCCTTCGGAGCGCGGACCTGGGTGCGGGACGCGTTGGTCTCCCTGTCGATGTCGGCGGCCGTGCAGGTCGGCTTCTCGCTCGGCCTCGGGCTCAACCTGCCCGGTGGCGTACTGGAGTTGGTGCTGTAACCATGGATGCGATAGTCCTCCTCCGCGACGGCCTCGCGGCGGCGCTGACGCCCGGCAACCTGCTGTGGGCCCTCTGCGGCGTCGTCCTCGGCACCGCCGTCGGCGTCCTGCCCGGCATGGGCTCGGCGATGGCGGTGGCGCTGCTGCTGCCCGTCACCTTCCAGATGGACCCGACGAGCGCGTTCATCCTCTTCGCCGGCGTCTACTACGGCGGCATGTTCGGCGGCGCGACGACCTCGATCCTGCTCAACACCCCGGGGCAGGCGTCCTCGATCGCCACGACCTACGAGGGCCACCGGATGGCGCTCGGTGGACGCGCACCGCAGGCGCTCGGCACGGCGGTGATCGGTTCGTTCGTGGCGAGCATCGTCGGCACGCTCGTCGTGGCGCTCTTCGCGCCCACGATGGTCGACTTCGCGCTGAAGTTCGGCCCCGGCGAGTACTTCGCGCTGACGGTCTTCTCCTTCGTGGCGGTCGCGGCGGTCGTCTCTGGGTCGGTGCTGCGGGGCGTCGCCTCGCTGCTCATCGGCATCGCGATCGGGCTCGTCGGCATCGACGGGCAGAGCGGGGCGCCCCGCTTCGACTTCGGTTCGGCCGTCCTGCTCGACGGCATCGACATCGTCATCGTCACCGTCGGCCTGCTCGCGCTCGGTGAGGTGCTGCACGTCGCCGCACGCGGCAGGAACGCCCCCGACCTCGCCTCCATCCGCTCGGGGAAGCCGTGGCTCAAACGGCGCGACGTGCGCCGCTCCCTGCCGGCGTGGCTGCGCGGCACGGCGCTGGGCACGGCCTTCGGGCCGATCCCGGGCTCCGGGGCGGAGATCCCGACGTTCCTCTCGCTCGGCGCGGAGCGCCGGTTCGCCAAGCGGCGCGAGCAACGCGGCGGCGACGAGAACGAGTTCGGCAACGGCGCCATCGAGGGCGTCGCAGGTCCCGAGGCAGCCAACAACGGGAGCGCGGCCGGCAGCCTCGTCCCGCTGCTCGGCCTCGGCCTCCCGACCTCGGCGACGGCGGCGATCATGCTCGCGGCGTTCCAGCAGTACGGGCTCCAGCCGGGTCCCGTGCTCTTCGAGCGCAACGGCGACCTCGTCTGGACGCTCCTCGCCAGCCTGCTGATCGGCAGCGTCCTGCTGCTGGTGATCAACCTGCCGTTCGCCCCGCTGTGGGCGAGGCTGCTGAAGCTGCCGAAGCCCTACCTGTACGCGGGGATCACCCTCTTCTCGGTGCTCGCCGTCTATGCGATCAACGCGTCGGTCGTCCACCTCGTGATGCTGATCGGCGTGGCGCTTCTCGCGTTCGTTATGCGGCACTTCGGGGTGCCCGTCGCGCCTGCGCTCATCGGCGTCGTCCTCGGCCCGATCGCCGAGAGCGAGCTGCGCCGCGCCCTCGCTGCCTCGGCGGGGGACCTGTCGATCCTCGTCGACAGCGGGATCTCGCTGACGCTCTACGCGCTGGTCCTGATCGCCGCGTGCATCCCGCTCGTCTCGCGCGTGCGCCGCCTGCGCGCCGAGCGCAGGGAGCGGGAGACGACGGGGGTCGGCACCTCCTAGCACGGCCCGCCCGGCGGCGGCGCGTCGTACTCGGCGCCGCCGCCGGGCTCACGGCTGCGCGGGCACCCGCAGGCCGGGGGACGGGCCGTCGGCGCCAGGTCGGCCACGAGGCCGCAGTGGTCGCCGGTCTGCACTCCGTCGACCGGTTCGACGAGGACCCGGTCGCAGGAGACCACTCGGAGAGTCGGCCCGAACAGCCCGCAGCGCGGGCGCCCGCTCCTACCCGTGCCACGACCGCCACAGCGCCGCGTACGCGCCGTCCGCGGCGAGGAGTTCGGCGTGGCTGCCGAACTCGCTGATACGGCCGTCCTCGACGACGGCGATGGCGTCGGCGTCGTGCGCCGTGTGGAGCCGGTGGGCGATGGCGACGACGGTGCGACCGTCCAGCACCGTGGCGAGGGAGCGTTCCAACTGCCGGGCCGCGCGCGGGTCGAGGAGGGACGTCGCCTCGTCGAGGACGAGGGTGTGCGGGTCGGCGAGGACGAGTCGCGCGAGGGCGATCTGCTGCGCCTGCGCCGGTGTCAGAACCGCGCCTCCCGAGCCGACCTGCGCGTCGAGGCCTCCTTCGAGCGCCGCGGCCCACTCGGACGCACCGACGGCGCGGAGCGCCGCCCACAGTTCGGTGTCGCGGGCCTCCGGCCTGGCGAGCCGCAGGTTGTCGCGGAGCGGTCCGACGAAGACGTGGTGCTCCTGGTTGACGAGCGCCACGTGCCGCCGCACGTCTTCGGCCGGCATCGTCCCCAACTCGGCGTCGCCGAGCGTGAGTCGCCCCTCGCGGGGCCGGTAGACCCCGGCGAGCAGCCGCCCCAGCGTCGACTTGCCCGCCCCCGAAGGGCCGACGAGGGCCACGCGGGAGCCGGTGCTGACCCGCAGGGTGAGCCCGTGGAGGACGTCGGCGCCTTCGAGGTAGCCGAAGCGGACGTCCTCGGCGCTGAGGGCGCGCCCCCGGGGCTCCGAGCCTGCCTCCCCCGCCTCGGGGCCGATCTCCCGCACCCCGACGAGGCGGGCCAACGAAACCTGCGCGACCTGGAGTTCGTCGTACCAGCGCAGGATCATGCCCACGGGTTCGATGAGCATCTGGGCGAGGAGCGCGCCCGTGGTGAGCTGCCCCACGGTGATCCACCCCTCCAGCGCGAACGCCCCGCCGAGCATCAGCACGGAGCCGAGGACGAGCATGTCGGTGAGGTTGATCGTCGGGAAGATGATCGTCCGGAGCCACATCGTGTACCGCTCCCATGCCGTCCACTCCGCGACGCGGCGGTCGCTCAGCGCCACCCGCCGCGCGGAGAGCCGGTGGGCCTCGACGGTGCGGCCCGCGTCGATCGTCTCCGCGAGCGCGGCGGCGACGGCGGCGTACCCGGCGGCCTCCGAGCGGTAGGCGCGCGGCGCCCGGCGGAAGTACCACCGGCACCCGAGGAGGAGCACCGGGAGCGCGACCAGCAGCGAGACGGCCAACTCCGGTGCGGTGAGGGCCAGTGCGCCGATGAGCAGCAGCGCCCAGGCGACGCCGATCGCCAACTGCGGTACGGCTTCTCGCATGGCGTCGGAGAGGCGGTCGATGTCGGTGGTGATCCGCGAGAGGAGGTCTCCCGTCCCTGCCTTCTCCAGGACTCCGGGGGGCAGCCGCACCGAGCGGACGAGGAAGTCCTCCCGCAGGTCGGCGAGCATGCGTTCGCCGAGTACGGCGCCGTGCAGCCGGACCTGCCGGGTGAAGAGCGCCTGCAGGGCGAGCGCGCCGAGGAAGAAGGCGACCGTGCGTGCCAGCGGCAGCTCGCGCTCGCCTGCGGCGAGCCGCTCCACGAGCCCGCCGAGGAGGTGCGGCCCCACCAACGAGGCCAGCACGGCCGCGCAGTTGAACGCCATCAGCAGCCCGAACGCGAGCCGGTGCCTGCGCAGCAGCTCCCGCACGTACGTGCGCACGGTGCGCGGTCTCCCCACGGGGAGGGTGGTGGCGTCCTCGGGGGCCGCCGGGTCGTAGGCGGGCGGTGCGACGCCGATGCGGCCGCTCATACCGCCGCCTCCTGTTCCTGCCCGTCCCCGCGCTCGTCGTCCCGCGCGGGGGAGATCGGCGTGCGGCTGCCGGTGTCCGGGGCGCCGCGGGCGACGACGGAGCGGTACGCGGGCTCCGTACGCAGCAGTCGGGCGTGGTCGCCCACGGCTCGTACCCGGCCGTCGACGAGGAGCGCCACGCGCTCTGCCCGGTCGAGGAGGAGCGGGCTCGTGGTGAGCACGACGGTCGTGCGCCCCTTGCGCAGCCCTTCGAGGCCGGCGGCGATGCGGGCCTCCGTGTGCGCGTCGACGGCCGAGGTCGGCTCGTCGAGGACGAGGACGTCCGGATCGGTGAGGAGGGAGCGGGCGAGGGCGAGCCGCTGGCGCTGCCCGCCGGAGAGGGAGCGTCCGCGTTCGGTGAGGTGCGCGGCCATCGGGTCGCCTCCGCACTCCGGGCTGGAGCGCGCCAACGCCGTGAGCACGTCGGCGCATTCGGCAGCGCGCAGCGCCTCGTACGGCTCGACGGCGCCGGAGGAGGGGACGTCGAGGAGCGCGGCAAGAGTGCCGGAGAGCAGCGACGGGTCCTTGTCCTGGACGAGCACCGCGCGGCGTGCCGCTTCCCGCGGCAGGGCGTCGAGGGGGACACCGCCGAGAAGCACGGAGGGCTCTCCGTCCGGCGCGGGCGGGTGGCCGCCGAGGCGTTCTGCGAGGTGCCCAGCGGCGTCCGGGTCGTCGCAGACGACGGCGGTGAACATCCCTTCAGGGGCGCGCAGTCCGCTCGCCGGGTCGTGCAATTCGCCTGCGGGCGGCTCCCGAACGCCCCCTTCGCCGGTGTCCCCCTCCGCGCGCTCCAGCGCCAGTACCCTGGCGGCGCGGGCGGCGGAGGGGCGCGAGAAGGAGTAGGCCATGGCGAACTCCTGGAAGTCGCGGAGCGGCATCAGCAGGTACGTCACGAGTCCGTAGACGGTGACGAGGCGGCCCACGGAGAGCGCTCCGGCGAGGACGGCGTGCGTGCCGTACCAGACGACGCCGACGAGGAGGAGCCCCGGCAGCGCCACCTGGACCGTCTCGATCAGTGCCCACATCCGCGCGGTGCGCACCGCGGCCGTGCGGACGCGCTGGGACGCGTCGCGGTACCTGCCGAGGAAGAGTTCCTCGCCGCCGATCCCGCGGAGCACCCGGAGTCCCGCGACGGTGTCGGCCGCCAATTCGGTGGCGTGCCCCGCGAGTTCGCGCTGGCGGCCGGCTCTCCGGGTGGCCAGGGGCAGGAGCGGGAGCACGGCGAGCGCGAGGCAGCAGAGGCCCCCCGCGGCGAGAAGGCCGAGCTGCGGTTCGTAGACGAGGAGCGCGCCGCAGACCCCGAAGGCGGCGAGCACGGAGGAGGTGAACCGGGAGGTGGACTCGACGCACCAGCCGATCTTCTCCACGTCACCCGTGGAGACGGCGACGACCTCGCCGGCGGCGACCTTGCGGGTGAGGCCGGCGCCGAGCCTCGCGGCACGGCGGGCGAGTACCTGCTGGATGCGGGCGGCCGCGGTGATCCAGTTGCTCACGGACTGGCGGTGGAGCATGGTGTCGCCGAGCGTGACGGCGAGCGCGAGCACCGCCAACATCGCGCCGGCGCCGGCGAGTCGGCCGCCCGAGCCGTCGGTGACCGCCTGCACGGCGGACCCCACGACGACCGGCAGCAGCGCGACGCCGCCCCGGTGGAGCATCCCCCAGCCGAGCGCCCGTAGTTGGCCGCCGAGTTGACCGCGGCCGAGCCACCGCAGCAACCGCGCCCCCGAGCGCGCGTCGGGTCGGCCGGGATCGTCGTAGGGGAGATCCTTGATCTGCATGGCGTCCGGTTCTGCTGGCGGGGTCTGCGACCGTCACAGGCTGGGTGGAATGATGACGGAAATCAACGGGTTTTTCCGTGCCGCCGATCCGTGTCCTTGCCGGGTGCGACGATGGATGCGGGAGGAGACCGGGGCGGGCGACGTCGCGGGGACGAGCAGGGGAGGTCGGGCGTCGGCAAGGGCGAGGGACGCGGACGGCAGGACGAACTCACCGGCTGCGCACGGTCGTCGGCGGCGGCGCGCAGGGCGCGGCCCGGCGTGGGCGTGCACGGCGGCGGTGTGTGCCGCGGCGCTGGTCGGGACGCTCGCCGGGTGCGGAGGAGCGGCCGAGGAGACGGCGGAGCGGAAGCCGAGCGGCGGCCCTTCGACGGCGTCGGCCGACGCCGGGCACGGCGACCCGAGGCACGTCCCGGGCGTGGGCGAGCGGTACCGCGCGAAGATCCCCCGCGGGAGCAGCCAGGTGGTCGCCGTCTACGGAAAGGGCGAGGACTCCGCGGAGTCGACCGTCCGCCTCTTCACCCGCAAGGGCGAGCGCTGGACGCAGCAGGAGAGTTGGCCGGCGCACAACGGACGCAAGGGCTGGGCAGAGGACCACCGCGAGGGCGACAAGCGCAGCCCGGTCGGCGTCTTCACGCTCTCGGACGCCGGCGGTGTCAGGAGCGATCCGGGCGCGGCGCTGCCCTACACCAGCAGCACCGCCTTCACTCCTCCCGCGTACTGGCCGAAGAAGACCCGGCACGACTTTGACTACGTCATCGCGATCGACTACAACCGCGTCGAGGGCACTTCGCCCCTCGATCCGACTCGCCCCGAGGGCCGGGCGAAGGGCGGCAGCATCTGGCTCCACCGCGATCACGGCGACGGCACCTCGGGCTGCGTCACCCTCTCCTCGGCGGCCATGCGCCACCTGCTGCGCACCCTCGACCCGGACCGCAAGCCCGTGGTCGTGATGGGCGACCGGGCGACCCTCGCGGGGTGAACTCCGCCCGCACGGGGGCGAGTCGGCGGTACGTGCCCCGTGCCGACGGGTCGCCGGCACGGGGCGGGGACTCACCCCTGCGGGTCGTCGGGCTGCTCGGAGTCGAGCCCGTCGCGCTTCTTCCGCCACTCGCCGCGGGTGAAGTCGGGGATCTCCTGCGGCGCCCCGTGCGCCTTGATGGAGGCGTGGCTGAGCGGTACGGGCGAGGACCAGGTCGCCGCGTCGTAGACGTCGAAGTCGGGGACGAGGCCGAGGCGCATGCACTGCATCAGCCGGAAGAGCATCACGTAGTCCATGCCGCCGTGGCCGCCGGGCGGATCGGCGTGCTCCTTCCAGAGCCAGTGGTCCCGGTCGGCGTACTTGTCGAAGTCGCCCCATTCGTCCCCGGACATCTCGGGCTCCAGGTAGATGCGGGGCGGGTAGTCCTCGAAGACGCCCTTGGTGCCGGCGAGGATGTTGAGGCGGTCGTAGGGATGCGGGTTGGAGACGTCGTGCTCCAGCCGGATCAGCCGGCCCTGCGCCGTCTGCACCAGCGATATCGACATGTCGCTCTCGATGTAGCTCTCCTTCCAACTCTCGTGCCCGGGCGGCATGTTCTCCTCCCGGTACGCCGCGAGCCCGAGTGCGGGGGAGCCGAAGGTGGAGATGCGGACGGCGCGGTCACCGCGGTTGACGTCGAAGTAGCCGGCGATGGGACCGAAGCCGTGGTTCGGGTAGAGGTCGCCCCGCAGCTTCGTGTGCCAGCGGCGGCGCCACGGGCCCTCGTAGTAGTCCGGGTCGAACATCAACTCCCGGAGGTCGTGGAGGTAGGCGCCGGCGCCGTGGAGCAGGTCGCCGAAGAGGCCCTCGTGCGCCATGCGGAGCACCCGCATCTCGTTGCGTCCGTACGCGCAGTTCTCGAGCTGCATGCAGTGGCGGCGCCGGCGCTCCGAGAGGTCGACGAGTTCCCACAGCTCGTCGACCCGGAGCGCCAGCGGACACTCCACGCCGACGTGCTTGCCCTCGCGCAGCGCCGTCCTCGCCATCTCGAAGTGGAAGTCCCACGGGGTCGCGACGTACACGAAGTCGAGGTCGCCGCGCGCGCAGAGTGCGGCGTAGTCGTCCTCGCCCGAGGTGTAGAGCGCGGGTGCCGGCTGGCCCGCGTCGGTGACCTTCTTCGCGGCGCGCTCGGCCTTCTCGCGGACCGGGTCGCAGAGCGCCACCACGCGCACGCCCTCCAGCGCGAGGTAGAGATCGATCATGCTGCCGCCCCGCTGCCCGAGCCCCACGAGCCCGACGCGGACGGTTCTGTGGCGTTCGAACGGGGTATCGACCATCGTCCGCCCCTTGCGCGGCGGCGCTTCGGCGGAGGTCGCCGCCGCGGGGGAGGCGGCGGCTGCCTCCCCCGTGCCGAGCGCGCCGACGCTCAGGCCCGCGCCTGCCGCGCCGGCGCCGCGCAGTAGGGAACGGCGGCTGAAATCGGGGATGTTCACGGAGACCTCCAGCGGGTCGGAGAGCCACCCCCGGGCCGGCGGAGCGGGTCCGGCGCGCCCGGTCGGCAGCTCTGCGTACGTCGGATTCCTCAACTCCGCGCGAGACACTGCACGTTGGAGGGGTCTTGGCGCAAGAGCGCGGTAAGTGCCGCAAGTCGATGGCGGGTTTGCAGAAAGTCCGTGGAAACCCTTGCGGAAGTCTTGACGTGCTCACGTGGCCGGCGGCAGTCTCACCGGTACCCCCACGGCGGCCCGGGCGCGCGGCTGCCCTTTCGGAACACGCACCCGTACCGCGAAGGAGCCGCACACCATGAAGACCCCCGAGAAACGGCGCTGGATCAGCGCGGGCACCGCAGGGGTGCTCGCCGCCGGCGGCCTCGTCGTCCTCGCGCCCTGGCAGTCCCAGGCCACCCCGCCCGGCGAGAAGACGGTCACCGCGACCCTCTTCGAGCGCCCCTTCACCTCCGTCGCGCAGGCGTGCGAGGAGGACCTCGGCCCGGCCGGGTACGGCTACGTCGAGGTCTCGCCGGCGATGGAGCACATCGAGGGCGACCAGTGGTGGACCTCCTACCAGCCCGTCAGCTACGAGATCGCCGGACGGCTCGGCGACCGCGGTGAGTTCGAGGCGATGGTCGCCGCCTGCGACCAGGCCGGCGTCAAGGTGATCGCGGACGCGGTGATCAACCACATGACCTCGGGCTCCGGCACCGGCACCGGAGGCACCGCCTACCAGAAGTACGAGTACCCGGACCTCTACGAGGACGGCGACTTCCACACCTGCCGCAACGACATCTCCGACTACACCGACAGGGACGACGTCCAGAACTGCGAACTCGTCGGCCTCGCCGACCTCGACACCGGTAGCGAGAAGGTGCGCGGCGCGATCGCCGGCTACCTCGACGACCTCCGCTCGATGGGCGTCGCCGGCTTCCGCATCGACGCGGCCAAGCACATGGCGGCCGAGGACGTCGAGGGGATCAAGGCGGCGATGACCGAGGACCCGGGGTTCTGGGTCAGCGAGGTCATCCACGGCGAAGGCGAGGCCGTCGGGCCCGACGAGTACACGGGCGTCGGCGACGTCGACGAGTTCCGGTTCGGCACCCATGTGAAGAGCGCCTTCGAGGGCGGCGACCTCGGCTCGCTCCAGAACATCGCCGAGGGGAAGCTGGACGGCGGCGACGCGCGTACCTTCGTCGACAACTGGGACACCGAGCGGAACGGTTCGACGCTCAGCTACAAGGACGGCGACACCTACGCCCTCGCCAACGCCTTCATGCTCGCCCACCCCTACGGCTCGCCGAACGTCTACTCCGGCTACGAGTTCGACGACGAGGACGCGGGCCCGCCCAGCGGCGGCGAGGGCTGGACCGACATGCACGCGCGGTCCGACGTCACGGGCATGGTCGGCTTCCGCAATGCCGTCGGCGACGCGGAGTTGGGCAACTGGTGGTCCGAGGGCAGCGCGCTCGCCTTCAGCCGCGGGGACGCCGGCTTCGTCGCCCTCAACAACGGCGACGCCGCCCTCGACCAGTCCTTCGCCAGCTCCCTCCCGGCCGGCACCTACTGCAACGTCGCCTCCCCGGAGGGCGGTTGCTCCGACACCGTCGACGTGTCCGAAGACGGCACCGTCCGGACAACGGTGCCCGCACACGGCGCGGTAGCCCTGCACACGGGGGCCACCGCCTGACGCCGCTCCCCCCGCGCTGCCCCCGCCGAGCGGCGGGGGCAGCGCTCT
>NZ_AJTQ01000043.1 GCF_000262345.1 Streptomyces xiaopingdaonensis
GCGTCGGCGCGCGCACGTCGCGCCCGGCTACCCCGGACGCGTCGCACGCTCCAGCTCCAGCACCACCGAGCGGTAGCCGCGCCCGCCGGTCGCCTGGGACATGCCGATCTCGCACATGCGGTTCGCGGAGAGGTGTGCGTCGAAGTCGCGCGAGCGGACCTCGGCGGCCTCCTTCGCGGTCGCCGAGGCGGTCAGCTCCCAGTGGAGCATGCCGCGGTCGCCGGCGAAGCCGCAGCAGCCCGCGTCGAGCGGGACCACGACCTCCTCGGCCACGGACTCGGCGAGCCGGGTCAACTGGTCCGCGTCGCCGAGGTGTTCCATCGAGCACGTCGGGTGGACGACGGCGGAGCCCGCCCGGCGCACCACCTCCAGCCGGGGCAGCAGCTCCTCGGCGGCCCAGACCAGTGAGTCGACGACCGTGAGCCGCTCGTGGAGCTTGCGGTTGGCCGGTGTGAGGTAGGGGACGACCTCTTCGGCGATTCCCAGGGTGCACGAGGAGGCGTCGACGACGAGCGGCAGTTCACCGCCGTCCGTCCACTGCCAGGCCGACTCCACGATGCGGTTGGCCATCACCTCGTTGCCCTCGCGGTACCCCTTCGAGTGCCAGATGGTGGCGCAGCAGGTCCCGTTCACGTCCTCGGGAATCCACACGGGCCGTCCCGCTCTCGCCGAGACGAGCACCATCGCCTGGGGGAGCGTGGGCTCCTGGCTGTCCGAAGGCGGGTCGGCGAAGATGCGGTTGACACACGCCGGGTAGTAGACGGCGCTCGCCTGCGAACGGTCGGTCGCCGGGAGCCGCTTCGCGGCGGCGCCGGGGAGTTCGGTGAGCCACTCCGGCATCAGGTCGGGGCGCACCGCCTTGCGGGCGGCGCCCGTCACCGAGGTGAGGAGCCGGTCGCCGAGCCGGTCGCGCACCCGGTCGGCCGCGGCGACCGCGAGCCGCGCCGAGCGCTCGACCGCGCCGAAGCTCTTGGCGGTCCGCGCGGCGGTGCGCTCCTCGCGCGGTGAGTGCCTGGCGTGCCGGAACTCCTTCATCATGGCGCCGGTGTCGATCCCGACCGGGCAGGCGAGCTTGCAGGTGGAGTCGCCTGCGCAGGTGTCGACGGCGTCGTAGCCGTAGGAGTCCAGGAGCTCGTCGCCGACGGGGGAGTGCGGTGCCTGGCGCATCATCTCGCGGCGCAGCACGATGCGTTGGCGCGGCGTGGTGGTCAGGTCCCCGCTGGGGCAGGTCGGTTCGCAGAAGCCGCACTCGATGCACGGGTCGGCGACGGCCTCGACCTGCGGGATGCTCTTCAGCCCCCGCAGGTGCGCCCGGGGGTCGCGGTCGAGGAGGACCCTCGGCGCGAGCACGCCCTCCGGGTCGAACGCCTCCTTGATCCGCCACATCAGGCCCGTCGCCTTCTGGCCCCACTCCATTTCGAGGAAGGGCGCGATGTTGCGTCCGGTGGCGTGCTCGGCCTTGAGGGAGCCGTCGAAGCGCTCGACGGTCAGCCGGCAGAAGTCGTCCATGAAGGCTGCGTACCGCGCGACGTCCGCCGGTTCGGCCGCGTCGAAGGCGAGGAGGAAGTGGAGGTTGCCGTGGGCGGCGTGGCCCGCGACGGCGGCGTCGAAGCCGTGCTCCTCCTGGAGTCCGAGGAGCGCCTCGCACGCCTCGGCGAGCCGGGCGGGCGGTACGGCGAAGTCCTCGGTGATGAGCGTCGTACCGGAGGGCCGGGAGCCGCCCACGGCGGTGACGAACGCCTTGCGCGCCTTCCAGTACCCGGAGATCGCCGCGCTGTCCCTGGTGAACTCGTTGGTGACGGACGGCACCGGAGCGACGAGGTCGAGCCCCTCCGCCACCCGCCGCGCCTCCTGCTCCTGCCGCTCCTGCTCCGCCTCGTCGGGCGCCCGGAACTCGACGAGCAACGCCGCGGTCTCGCGCGGCAGTTCGGCCCAGTCCCGCGGCACGCCCGCGACGCTCACCGAGGCGCGCAGCGTGTTGCCGTCCATCACCTCGACGGCGAGCGCCCCCGCCTCGTTGAAGTGCGGCACGGCGGAGGCGGCGGCCTGGAGGGAGGGGAAGAAGAGCAGTCCGGCAGTGGTCCTGCGGTGCAGGGGGAGGGTGTCGAAGACGAGGTCGGAGAGGAAGCCGAGGGTGCCCTGGGAGCCGACCATGAGTCCGCGGAGGATCTGCGCGGGGGTGTCCGCGTCGAGGAAGGCGTCGAGCCGGTAGCCGTTGGTGTTCTTCAGCGTGTACTTGGCGCGGATGCGGGAGACGAGCTCCTCGTCCGCCTCGATCTCGGCCTTCAGCTCCAACAGGCGCTCGCACAGCTCGGGTTCGGCCGCGGCGAGCCGCTCCTCCGCGTCGGGGGCGCCGGTGTCGACGACGGTCCCGCTCGCGAGTACGGCGGTGAGCGAGGCGACGGTCCGGTACGAGTTGCGGGTGGTGCCGGCCGTCATGCCGGACGCGTTGTTGGCGACGACGCCGCCGACGGTGCAGGCGATCGCGCTCGCCGGGTCGGGCCCGATGAGCCGCCCGTACCGCGCGAGCGCCGCGTTGGTGCGCACCACGGTCGTTCCCGGGCCGATGCGGGCCCGGTGCCCGTCGGCGTCGAGCACCTCGACACCCGCCCAGTGCCGCCGTACGTCGACGAGGATGTCCTCGCCCTGGGCCTGCCCGTTGAGCGAGGTGCCCGCGGCGCGGAAGACGACGTTGCGCCCGTTGCCGCGTGCGTAGGCGAGCACGGCCGCGACGTCCTCGGCGTCCTCCGCGAGGACGACGACGAGCGGTACGAAGCGGTAAGGACTCGCGTCCGAGGCGTACTTGACGAGGTCGGAGACCTTCCAGAGCACCTTCTCCGTGCCGAGCAGACGCTCCAGGTCGCGGCGGAGCCGCTCGGGGGCGCCGCCGGCGCGGTCGTCGGCCACACGGTCGGCGGACGGTGTGCGGTCGGGCTTCCCTGTGGGACGCAGGGCGTCTGGTTCGGGATCGAGGAAGGGCACCGTCGGCCTCCGGTTCTCGCAGGGTGGGGACGCGCCACACAGGATAATTCCGGTCGAACCACGGGCGGCGTCCGCGTGCCTGCCGAGGTCAGCGCGGCCGGCGTACGGTGTCCAGCAGGCCGAGCAGCCGGCTCAACTCCTCGCGCTGCGCGGCCGTGAGCGGGGCGAGGAGTTCCTCGGCGGCCGAACGGCGCACCCGTCGCAGCGTCTTGAGGGCACGCGCACCCTCGTCCGTCAGCTCGATCCGCGTCGCCCTGCGGTTGGCCGGGTCCGGGACCCGCCGCACCAGCCCGCGCTCCTCCAACGCGTCGACGAGGCTCGTCACCTGGCGCGGTACGACGCCGAGGCGCTCCGCGAGGTCGGCCATGCGGGGCGGTTCAGGGCACCGCGCGACGGTGCCGAGCAGTCGCCCCTGCGCGGGGGTGAGGCCGAGGGGGGCGAAGTCGTGCCGGTGTGCGTGGTGCAGCCGGCGGGTGAGGAGGAGGAGCTGGTCCGCGAGGTCGTCGGCCGAGTCGCGGTCGGGGTGGGCTGCCATGGTCGTAGCGTAACAGGGGTTAGTTCATTGTGAATACAGGTAACAATGCATTACCCTTCCGGGACGCGTCCCTTACGCACCCATCCGCCCCGATCCAGAGGAGCCCGTTGAGCAGCCTCACCGTCGACTCGGCCCCACCCACCAAGGACCCCGGCACCGCACGCAAGCCCGCGCAGGTGCGCCGCATCGTGCGCCTCTTCCGGCCCTACCGCGGCCGGCTCGCCCTCGTCGGGCTGCTGGTCGGCGCCTCCTCCCTCGTCTCCGTCGCCTCGCCCTTCCTGCTCCGCGAGGTGCTCGACGTCGCCATCCCCCAGCAGCGCACCGGACTGCTCAGCCTGCTGGCGCTCGGGATGATCCTGACGGCCCTCACCACCAGCGTCTTCGGCGTCCTCCAGACGCTGCTGAGCACCACGGTCGGCCAGCGCGTCATGCACGACCTGCGCACCGGCGTCTACGCCAAGCTCCAGCGGATGCCGCTCGCCTTCTTCACGCGGACCCGTACGGGCGAGGTGCAGTCGCGGATCGCCAACGACATCGGAGGCATGCAGGCGACCGTCACCTCCACGGCCACCTCGCTCGTCTCCAACCTCACCGGTGTCGTCGCCACCGTCGTCGCGATGCTCGCGCTCGACTGGCGGCTCACCGTCGTCTCGCTGCTGCTGCTCCCGCTCTTCGTCTGGATAAGCCGACGCGTCGGGCGCGAGCGGAAGACGATCACCACGCAGCGGCAGAAGCAGATGGCCTCGATGTCCGCGACCGTCACCGAGTCGCTCTCGGTGAGCGGCATCCTCCTCGGGCGCACCATGGGCCGGGCCGACTCGCTCACCCGGGACTTCGCGGGGGAGTCCGAGCGCCTCCTCGACCTGGAGGTCCGCTCGCACATGGCGGGCCGGTGGCGGATGTCGGTGATCAGCATCGTCATGGGCGCCATCCCCGCGCTGCTGTACTGGGCGGCGGGGATGCTCGCGCACTTCGGCGGGACCGGCTTCTCGCTCGGTACTCTCGTCGCCTTCGTCAGCCTTCAGCAAGGGTTGCTGCGGCCCACCGTCTCGCTGCTCAACACCGGTGTCGAGATGCAGACGTCGCTCGCCCTCTTCCAGCGGATCTTCGAGTACCTCGACCTGACCGTCGACATCACCGAGCCCGAGCGGCCCAGGCGGCTGCCGAAGGTGCGCGGCGAAGTCCGCTTCGAGAACGTCGACTTCTCCTACGCCGCCGGCACGCTCCCCGCCCAGCCGGGTGCCGGGACGGAGCCGGAGCCCGCGCGGGGCAACACGCTCACCGGCATCGACCTGACCGTCCCCGCCGGCGGCAGCCTCGCCGTCGTCGGCGCGACCGGTTCGGGCAAGAGCACGCTGAGCTACCTCGTGCCCCGCCTCTACGACGTCACGGGCGGACGGGTCACCCTCGACGGAGTCGACGTGCGGGACCTCGACTTCGAGACGCTCTCCCGTGCGGTCGGCGTCGTCTCGCAGGAGACCTACCTCTTCCACGCGAGCGTCGCCGACAACCTCCGCTTCGCCAAGCCGGACGCCACGGACGCCGAACTCCGTGCGGCCGCCGAGGCGGCGCAGATCCACGAGCACATCGCCGCGCTGCCCGAGGGGTACGACACCGTCGTCGGCGAGCGGGGCTACCGTTTCTCCGGCGGCGAGAAGCAGCGCCTCGCGCTCGCCCGCACCATCCTGCGGGACCCGCCGGTGCTCATCCTCGACGAGGCGACGAGCGCCCTCGACACCCGCACCGAGCGCGCCGTCCAACAGGCCGTCGACGGACTCTCCGCCGGCCGCACCACCGTCACCATCGCCCACCGCCTCTCCACGATCGCCGACGCCGACCAGATCGTCGTCCTAGACGAGGGCCGCATCGCCGAGCGCGGCACGCACGACCAACTCCTCGCCGCGGACGGGCGATACGCGGCGCTGGTGCGCAGGGACGCACGGGCTGCGGACCCGGCGGTGGGGTGAGGGGCGCGCGTCGGCCCTGCGAAACGGGGCTCGCGCCGCGACGGGTTCCGGCTCAGGACAGCGCCGCCGCTTCGTGGAACGCGTGCCGCACCCGTCGGATGCCGTCCCCGTGCCTGGTGGGGTGCACCCGGTTGGTGAGCAGCACCGCGTAACGGCCGCGCAGTGGGTCGATCCACACGCTGGTGCCGGTGAACCCGGTGTGTCCGAACGAACGCGGGCCGAACGCCGGGCCGACGGGGGAGTCCTGCGCGTCCAGCCCCTGCCAGGCGAGCCCGCGCCTGAGGTTCAGGTCGTCGGTGTGGGGGGACGTCATGAGGCGCAACGTGGCAGGGGCGAGCACGCCGCCGCCGTCGCCGGCCATCGCGGCGGCGAGGCGCTCGACGTCGCGCAACGGCGCGAAGAGTCCCGCGTGCCCGCAGACGCCACCGAGCACCACCGCGTTCTCGTCGTGGACCTCGCCGTGCACCACGCGGCCGCGCCACGGGCACTCCTCGGTGGCGACGAAGGAATTGCCGGGCGCAGCCGGGGGGTTGAAGGAGGTGCGGGCCATCTTCAGCGGTGCGCAGACGAGTTCGTCCACCAGCGCGTCGAGGCCGCGCCCGGTGACGGCCTCCAGCAGCAGGCCCAGCACGATGAACCCCAGCGAGGAGTACTCCACCCGCGTCCCCGGTGCCGAGCGGAGCGGCGTCGCCCGGACCGCGTCCAACAGGCGGGCACGCGTGGGGTGTTCACGGTGCAGCCGGACCTGTCCCGGCAGGCCGGACGTGTGCGTCAGCAGGTGCCGTACGGTGGCTCCGGCGCACGGGGCCTCCCGGAAGCCTTCGAGGCGCCCGCGGACGGTGTCGTCGAGGCCGAGAGCGCCGCGCTCCACGAGAGCCAGTGCCGCCACACCGACGATCGGTTTGGTCACCGAGGCGAGATCCCACAGCTCCGAGCCGTCCACCGGTTCCCCGCCCCATCGACGCGTACCGAGCCAACCGCGCGCGTCCTGACGGCCGTTGGCGGCACCGGTCGACCACGCGGCGGCCGAGTAGACGCGTTCCTCGCGCCCCCGCCGCACCACGCGCCGGAGCCGGTCGCCGGGGCCTGCCGCGCCGGTCATCGCTGCCCCCGCACCAGGTCCAACGCACCGGCTCTGGCGCCGAGTTCGGCGGACAGCGCACGGGCGGCGGCGCGGACCATCGGTCCGTAGAGGGCGACGCTCGTCGGATCGAGGGTGAAGGCGAGGCCGCGCAGGGCGAGCGCACCGCGCAGCCGTCCGTCCGCGTCGTGGACGGCCGCGGCCACGCCCACCGTGTCCTGCTCCTCGAACTCCTCGTCCACCGCGTACCCCGACTCGGTCGCCTCGCCCACCGTCTCGGCGAGCGCGGCGCGCTCCACGCGGGTGTGCGGGGTGAGTGCTGGGTGGGGACCGGAGTCGAGGAAGGCGTCCAACTCGGCGTCCGGCAGCGCCGAGAGCAGCGCCAGCCCGGGGGCGGCGGCGTGCAAGGGGGCACGGGCGCCGGGGTACAGGGTGGTGCGGTGGCCGCGGGGCGCCTCGGAGAGGGCTATGCACACCGTCTCGCGGCCGTCGCGCACGGCGAAGTACGCGAGTTGGCCGGTGCGGGTGCGCAGGTCGGCGAGGTACGGCTGGGCGTGGCGCACCGCGTCGGTGGTGTGCAGCGCGGTGGCGGCGAGCCCCAACAGGCGTGGGCCCGCGCGGTACGCGCCGTCCTCGGTCGGCTCGGCGAATCCGAACTCCGCGAGTGTGCGCAGGTGCCGGTGGACCGTCGGCTTGGCGAGGCCGGTGCGCCGGGCGATGGCGGCCAGGCGGTGCGGCCCGCCGGGCTCCGCCAGGACCTCCAGGAGCTCCATCGCCTTTTCGACGGGACCGCCGCCGGCTGCGAGTTGCGGACTCGGACGGGTGTTGACCGGTTTCCCCATGGCGCTTAGCTTAACGCAATCGCATTCCATCTTTCGGAACGGATGTGTTGTTCGATGGAACGGATAGGGAGAGCGGGGCGCCGCCCGGCCGGCCGTCAAGCACCGCCGAGCCGCCGCCGGTTGCTGCGGCTCCGCGGC
>NZ_AJTQ01000044.1 GCF_000262345.1 Streptomyces xiaopingdaonensis
CCTCGCCGCCCCGCCCCTGCTCACCGGGTGCGGAAGCGCGGCCGGCACGGGCGGCGGCGATGTCGGGGACGTCCTCCGCGTCTCGCAACCCGGCGACGCCAAGACCATGGACCCGCACAAGCAGGGCGACATGGTCTCGATGAACGTGCTGATCAACATCTTCGACACGCTCACCGCCCGCGGCTCCGACAACCGCCTGCGCCCCGGCCTCGCCACCGAGTGGAAGGCGACGTCGCCGACCACCTGGCGCTTCCGCCTCCGCCGCGGCGTGACCTTCCACAACGGCGAGGTCTGCGACGCCCGCGCCGTGAAGTCCAGCATCGAGCGGGTCCTGGATCCGGCCACCAAGTCGCCCATCGTGGAGCTGCGTTACGTCCGAGAGGTCAGCGTCGTCGACCGGTACACCGTCGAGGTGCACACCGAGATCCACGATCCGATCCTCCCGGAGAAGCTCTCCCTCTTCGGCGGCGCCGTCGTCCCCCCGCGCTACCTGGCGGAGGTCGGTGAGCGCGGCTTCGCCCAACACCCCGTCGGCACCGGCCCGTTCCGCTACGCCGAATGGCGGCGCGATCACGAGATGCGCATGCGGGCGTTCGGGAAGCACTGGCGCGGTCGGCCGGGCGTCTCCGAACTCGTCTTCACGCCGGCGCCCGACGCCTCGTCCTCCCTCGCCGCGTTGCAGAGCGGCGGCGTGGACCTCGTCACCGGCCTCACCCCGGACGCTGCCGAGCAGCTGGAGGGGTACACCGGCGTGCGGGTCGACAACGACACCGGCATCCGCACCGCCTACCTCTCCCTCAACACCCTCGAACGCGGCCCCCTTCGCGACCGCCGCGTCCGGCAGGCCCTCAACCACGCGACAGACGTACCGCTGCTGATCAAGGCGGTGCTCGGCGGGCGCGCCGCCGAGGTCCCCGCGATGATCCCGCGCGGCGCCTTCGGCTTCGACGGATCCATCAAGCCGTTCGAGCGCTCCGTGACCACCGCCCGCGAGCTCCTCGCCGATGCCGGCTACCCGCAGGGCTTCACCACCACCCTCACCGCCTCCAACGTCGACGCCAACGTCGCGGAGGCGCTCTCCGGGCTTCTCGCCAGGGCCGGCGTGCAGGCCAAGGTCTCCCTGCTCGACCCCGGGACCTACTCGCAGCGGCTCACCTCGGACAACCACGGCGCCCTCGGCCCGATGTACCTCGCGGCCAGCACCGTGTGGACGATGGACGGCTCCTCGATGCTCCAGTCCAACGTGCGCAGCGACCGCCGGCAGAGCCGCTGGCACAACGACGAGGCGGACCGGCTGATCGACGTCGAGGAGCAGTCCGTCGACCCGGAACGGCGCCGGGCCGCCTTCTCCGATCTCCAGCGACTCGTGCGCACCGAGGCCCCGTTCGTCCCGCTCTTCCAGTACGACAACGTCTACGCCCGCAACGAGCGCCCGAGTTGGCATCCCGGCGCCGCAGGAATCCTGGCCATGGGCGACGCGGAGGTGGCGTCATGACCGGCACGACCGTGAGCCCGCCGCCTCCGGCGGCCACCGAACCGCCGGCCGCCGGCTACGGGAAGGAGGCGGGACGTGCCGCACGCGTACTGCGCCAGGTCGCGCTGCGCCTCGGCACCGCCCTGCTGGTGCTCTTCTGCACCGCCACCGTCGCCTTCTTCCTGGTACGGCTCTCCGGAGACCCGGTCAAGACGCTTCTGCCGCCGGACGCCACCGCCCAGCAGGAGGAATCGCTGAGAGCCGGCCTCGGTCTCGACCGCTCGCTCCTCAGCCAGTACCTGCACTACCTCGGCGGGCTGCCCCGGTTCGACTTCGGCGACTCCCTCTTCTACAACCAGCCCGTCCGCACCGTGCTCGCCGACCGGCTCCCCGCCACCCTCGAACTCGCCGCGGGCGCCCTCGTGCTGACGCTGCTGATCGCCGTGCCGGCGGGCATCGTCGCGGCGATGCGCCGCGGCCGGCCCACCGACCGCGGCGTCATGGCCACGGTGCTCCTCGGGCAGTCCACACCGCCGTTCTGGGTCGGCATCCTGCTCATCCTGCTCTTCGCCGTCACCTTCCAGGTGCTCCCGGCCTCCGGCTACGGCACCCTCGCCCACCTCGTGCTGCCGGCGGTGACGCTCGCCGTGTACTCGGTCGCCGTCGTCGCCAGACTGCTGCGCTCCTCGCTCATCGACGTGCTCAGCGCCGACCACATCCGCTCCGCGCGCGCACGGGGCCTCGGCCCCGTCAAGACCGTCCTCAGGCACGGGCTGCGGAACGCCTCGCTGCCCGTCGTGACCGTCGTCGGCCTGGAGGTCGGCAGCCTCCTGGGCGGGGCGATCCTCACCGAGCGGGTCTTCTCCTGGCCGGGCGTCGGGCAGTTGACCGTCGAGGCGATCGCCAACCGCGACTTCCCCCTCGTCCAGGCGACCGTGCTGTTCTTCGCCGCCACCTTCGTCGTGGTCAACCTGCTGGTCGACCTCTCCTACAGCCTCCTCGACCCGAGAGTGAGGAGCTCCCGTTGACCGACTCGACCACCACCGGAGCGACGGCCAGCAGCGCCCCCGGCGCAGGCGCGGCCGGGGCCTCCCGTACGGGAGTGCTGTACTCCCTCCTGCGCAACAGACTCGCGGTCTGCGCCCTGGTGTTCTTGGTGCTCGCCGCTGCGGCGGCCGTCTTCGCACCGCTGATCGTGCCCCACGACCCGGCCCACCAGGACCTGCTGGTCCGTCTCCGTCCGCCCGCGTGGCAGTCCGGCGGCAGCGCCGAACACCTCCTCGGGACCGACCAGTTGGGTCGCGACCTGCTCGCCCGGGTGCTCTACGGCACCCGCGTCTCGCTCCTCGTCGGTGCCGGTGCGGCGCTGCTGGCCGGCCTCGTGGGTACCGTCGTGGGCCTCTCCTCCGGCTACCTCGGGGGCTGGCTCGACCGGGTGCTGATGCGCCTCGCCGACGTGCAACTCGCCTTTCCCGCCATCCTGCTGGCCCTGGCGATCGTCGGGTTCCTCGGCTCCGGGCTGTGGTACGTCATCCTGGTACTCGGCTTCACCGGGTGGGTCGCCTACGCACGCGTCGTCCGGTCCGAGGTGCTGTCGCTGCGTACCAGGGACTTCGTCACCGAGGCGAGGGCCATCGGCGTCACCGACGCCACCATCATGCGCCGGCACCTGCTCCCCAACGTCCTCGCGCCGCTCGCCACCATCGGCACGCTGCACGTCGCCACGGCGATCGTCGCCGAGGCCTCGCTCAGCTATCTGGGCCTGGGCGTGCCGAAGGAGACCGTCACCTGGGGCGGCATGCTCTCCGACGGTCAGCTCTACCTGGGCACCGCCTGGTGGGTGGCCGTCTTCCCCGGCGTCGCCCTCATGCTCACCTCGCTCGCGATCAACAT
Source organism: Streptomyces xiaopingdaonensis (assembly GCF_000262345.1). GTDB lineage: Bacteria > Actinomycetota > Actinomycetes > Streptomycetales > Streptomycetaceae > Streptomyces > Streptomyces xiaopingdaonensis. The sequence goes on from NZ_AJTQ01000044.1 coordinate 3,368, forward strand.
CACAGGCGACGCCCTGCGCGACGTCGCGGACCCGAAGGCGTACCGCAGATGACACAGCCAAGGCCGAACACCCCGCACTCCCCGGCCGCTTCGGCGCCGCCCGGGCACTCCGACCCGCTCCTCGAAATCCGCGGCCTCAGCGTCGACTTCGTGCTGGAGTCGTCCGTCGTGCACGCGGTGCGCGGCGTCGACCTCCGCGTCGGCGCGGGCGAGACGCTCGCCGTCGTAGGGGAGTCGGGCAGCGGCAAGTCCGCCACCGCGCTCTCGGTCCTGCGACTCAACCCGCAGCCCCCGTGCGTCTACGCCGCAGGGGAGATCCGGTTCGACGGGCAGGACCTGCTGCGCGCGGGGGAACGCGAGCTCGGCCGGGTCCGCGGAGCCGGAGTCGCGATGGTCTTCCAGGACCCCATGACGAGCCTCGACCCACTGCAACGCGTCGGGCCGCAGGTCGCGGAGGCACTCCGGCACCACCGCGGCACCTCCCGCGGCCAGGCCCGCACCGCCGCGCTCGCCGCCCTCGAAGAGGTCGGAATCCCCGAACCGGAGCGCCGCTACCGGCAGTTCCCGCACGAGCTCTCCGGCGGCCTGCGGCAACGGGTGATGATCGCCGCGGCGCTCGTCGTCCGGCCGCGGGTGCTCATCGCCGACGAACCGACCACCGCGCTCGACGTCACCGTCCAACGGCAGATCCTCGACCTCCTGGTCGACCTGCAACGCCGGCACGGCATGGCCGTGGTGCTGATCACCCACGACCTCGGCGTGGTCGCCGAGACCGCTGACCGCGTCGCGGTGATGCACCGCGGCGAAGTCGTCGAGACCGGTTCCGTCCTCGACGTCTTCGATCGGCCCGCCGACGACTACACCCGCCGACTCCTCGCCGCCACGCCCCGATTGGAGACGGTGTGACCCCCTCCCCGGCCTCCGCGCCACTGCTCGCGCTCGACGGGCTGCGCAAGGTTTTCCCCGGCGGCGCCGTCGCCGTCGACGACGTCTCGCTCACGGTCGGCGAGGGCGAGACGCTCGCCGTCGTCGGGGAGTCGGGCTGCGGCAAGACGACGCTCACCAGGCTGCTGCTCCGCCTCCTCGAACCGACCTCGGGCACCGTCCGGTTCGAGGGGCGCGACCTGACCGCCCTCGCACCGGGCCGCCTCCGCGACGTCCGCGCGCGGATGCAGGTCGTCCTCCAGGACCCGTACTCCAGCATGAATCCGCGGATGCGCGTCGTGGACATCGTCGGCGAACCGCTCGTCACGCACGATCCGCAGGCCCGCGGTCGCCGCAACCGGGCGCGTACCGCCGAGCGGGTCGGGGAACTGCTGGAGTCCGTCGGGCTCGACGCGGCGATGCGCGACCGGTACCCGCACGAGTTCTCCGGCGGCCAGCGGCAGCGCATCTCCATCGCCCGCGCGATCGCGCTGCACCCGCGCCTCGTGGTGCTCGACGAACCCACCAGCGCCCTCGACGTCTCGGTGCAGGCGCGCGTCCTCGACCTGCTCGCCGAGCTCCAGCAGCGGCTCGGCCTCACCTACGTCTTCGTCTCGCACAACCTCGCCGTGGTGCGACAGGTCGCCGACCGCGTCGCGGTGATGCGGGGCGGTCGCCTCGTCGAACTCGGCGGTGCCGCACAGGTCTTCACCGAGCCGGCGCACCCGTACACGCGGCAACTCCTCGACGCCGTTCCCGTCCCCGACCCGCGTGCCGCACGGCGCGGAAGGACGGCGACGGAGGCCGCCGGATGAGTACCGCACCGAGGAGGCCGCTGCCCCGCCCTCCCAAGGGAAGCCTCCCACCGGGGGCGGCGCATCCGCCGGACGCTCGCCTACTGCGCGGAGAGCACCAACCCGGCGCCGCCGAGCAGCGCGACGTCGTCGACGGCCCCGCTGCCGACGGAGACCCGCGGCTGCTCCGCCTGCGGCGCGGCGAGCCCCGCACGCAGCCCCTGCTCCACCAGCTCGCGGAACGTCCCGCCGCCCTCGCGCGCCTCGCCGTGCAGGACGAACAGGCCCGGCGCGAAGAGGTGTTGGACGTTGACGAGGCCGAGCGCCAGGTTGCCGGCGTACTCCTCGACGACCCGCCGCGCCGCCTCCTCCGCGGGCGCCGCCGCCACCAGCGCGGCGAGCGTGGCACCGGCGCCCAGGCCCGCCCGTTCGGCCGCGCCGCGCAGCCAACGGGTCGTCGCGACGGTCTTCCAGCAGCCGCGCGCCCCGCAACCGCACCGCTCGCCGTGGGCCGAGACGGTCATGTGCGCACCGCTCCGCCCGCCGGGGGGTGCCACCACCTCGCCGTCGTACAGCAGCCCGACGCCCAGCACTTCGCCGGTGGAGACCGAAGCGAAGGTCCGGCGTCCGCGTCCGGGCCCGAACCAGCGGTCGCCGAGCACCTGGAGCCGCGCCCGGTGCTCCACCCGTGCCGGCGCGTCCACGAGTTCCCCGAGGCGCCGAGCGACCGGGTAACCGCTCAGCGCAGGTGCGTCGTTGACCTCCACGACGAGGCCCGCCTCCGGGTCGACGAGCCCCGGCGCGGCCACTCCGACGCCGAGCGGTCTGGCGCCGGCGAAGACGCCGGCGGCCCGGGCGAGGGCCGCGTCGATCTCGCCGCGGGTCGCCGCCGCGGCGTCGAACGTCGCTTCCGCGCGCGCCAGGATCTCGCCCGACCTGCTGAGCACGGCGGCACTTATCCGCCCGGGCACCAGCTCGACGGCCCCCAACATCGGCCCGGCGGCGCTCGGCACGGGCTCCGCCGCCGTATCCGGAACCAACCGCAAAGGAGCACGTTCATGAGCCATGGGGCGACTCTGCCACGTCCCTCCACCGCGGGGGTAGCGCGGTGAGCGGCACCGAAGCCGACCGCAGCGGAACCCGCCGGCTGGCACGTCTCACCAGCGACGAGGTCCGCGCCGCCGCGGACGGAGGCATCGCGGTGCTGCCGCTCGGTTCCCAGGAGCAGCATGCCGGGCACCTGCCGATGGGCACGGACGCGCTCCTCGTCGAGGCGGCCGTGGACAGGGCCGAGGCGCTCCTCGCCAAGGATGCCGACGCGCCGGAGCTGGTCCGGCTGCCGACGCTGCCGTTCGGCCACAGTCCGCACCACCTCTTCGCCGCCGCCGTCTCCCTCTCCGCGCAGACGCTCTCCGCGGTCCTCCACGACGTCCTCGACTCCCTCGCCGTCACCGGCTACCGCCGCGTCCTGCTCGTCAACGGGCACGGCGGCAACGACGAGATCATGCGGCTCGCCGTCAAGCGCTACGCGCTGCGCGCCGACGTCACCCTTGCCGCCTGCTCCTACTGGACGCTCGCCGAGGGCACGGAACTCTCGGACGCCGAACGCCCCGAGGCGACACCGGGGCACGCCGGTTGGTTCGAGACCTCCCTGATGCTCGCCGCCCACCCCGACCTGGTGCGCACGCCGGTCGCGCCGCGTCCGCCCGTCGACCCGCCGCCGCTCTTCGATGCTCCGCCGCACCCCGGCCTCACCGTAGAGCGGTACGGAGAGTGGGCGCGTGTCGGTGGTGCCACCGACGACGCCGCAACCGCCGAAGCCGCCACCGGAGAACGGCTCCTGGAGGCGCGGGCCCGCGGACTCGCCGCCGCCGTCCGTGCCTTCGCCACCGCCACCGCCCCGCCCCGAGGAGCAGCATGAAGATCACCGATGTCGACGTCCAGGTCGTCAACCTGCCGTTGGTCAACCCGTTCACCAGCTCCTTCGAGACGAAGACCGGCGAGACCCGCACCGTGGTGCGCATCCGTACCGACGACGGGATCGAGGGGTGGGGCGAGACGATGTGGGGGCGCCCCGTCGCCGCGCTCGTCGAGCAGCTCGGCGAAGAGCTCGTCGGCACCAGTCCGTTCGCGCTGGAGGCGTTCCACCGCAGGCACCACATGGTGCCGTTCTTCCACGGCTACCTCGGCTACGCCGCCCTCGCCGCGCTCGACGTCGCCTGCTGGGACGCGATCGGCAAGGCGAGCGGCCAGTCCCTCGTCGACCTGCTCGGCGGCCCGGTCCGCGCGGAGGTCCCGATCACCGCGCTGATCACCCGGGCCGATGCTCCCGCGTCGCGCCCGGCCGACCTGCCCGCGGCCCTCGCCGACCACGCGGCCGCCGTCGTGGCCGAGGGCGGGTTCCGCGCGGTGAAGCTCAAGGGCACCACCGACGTCGCGGGCGACGTGGCGATACTGCGGGCGCTGCGCGAGGCGCTGCCCGGTGTCCACCTGCGGGTCGACCCCAACGCCGCCTGGTCGGTGCCGGATTCGGTCCGCGCCGGTATCGCCCTCGAGGAGCTCGACCTGGAGTACCTGGAGGACCCCTGCACGGGAATCGAGGGGATGAGCCAGGTCCGCGCCAAGGTCCGCATCCCGCTCTGCACCAACATGTGCGTCGTGCGGTTCGAGGACTTCGCGCCCGCGGTGCGCCTGGGCGCCGTCGACGTCATCCACGGCGACGTCTACAAGTGGGGCGGCATCGGCCCGACCAAGGCGCTCGCCGCGCACTGCGAGACCTTCGGGCTCGGCATGAACCTGCACAGCGGCGGCGAGCTCGGCATCGCCACCGCCGCCCACCTCGCCGTCGTCACCAGCACCCCGGTGCTCTCCCGCGCCATCGACAGCATGTACTACCTGCACGCGGACGACATCATCGAGCCGCTTCCGCTGAACGACGGCTGCCTGCGCGCCCCGTCGGGCCCCGGCCTCGGCGTCCGCGTCGACGAGGAGAAGCTGCGCCACTACGCGGCCGTCAACGAACGGGAAGGAGACCTGACCCGATGACCGACGAATTTGTCAGCCCCGCCATCCGGCCGGCTGCGGAGACAGCAGGGCGCGAACCGGTCGTCACCGCGGGGGCGCCGCAGCCCGCCGGCGCCTACAGCCAGGGGCTCGTCGCCGGCGGCTTGCTCCACACCGCGGGGTTCGGTCCCCAGGACCCGGCCACAGGACGCGTGCCCGAGGGCATCGGCGAGCAGACGCGGCAGGTGCTGCGGAACGTCGGCGCGGTGCTCGAAGCGCGAGGTCTCTCCTTTGCGCACGCGGTGAAGGTCACCGTCCATCTAGCCGAACTCCACCGGGACTTCGGCGAGTTCGACGCCGCCTACCGCGAGTTCGTCACGCCGCCGTACCCGGTGCGCACCACGGTGGGCTCCGAACTGATGGACATCCTGGTGGAGATCGACGTCGTGGCCGCCGTTCCCGAATGAGGACGGCGCCGGGATGCGCCCTGGCGTGGCGGGGCGCACCCCGGCGCGGCCCCGACGGGGCGGGGTGCGCCGTCGCCCGCCCCGTCGACGGTACGGCGGCAGTTGGCGCGGGAGGCCAGGAGGCAGGCTTTCGGTGCGCTGCACGGGCCCGCGGCGCCACGTGCGACGGTGCCTCGCCGCGCCTGCTGCGGGACCTATCCCAGGGACGGCGCCGAGCGGCCCCGGAGGAAATGCCGGATGCGCATCCGCTGCGTGTGGTGCAGGGACAGCTCGTCCAACTCGTCGGGCGGCACGAACCGCAGCTCCGTGGACTCCTCCGAGAGCGCCGGCTCGCCTCCGGCGATGCGGGCCGCGAAGCACACGTTGCACTGCCGCCGCACCTCGCCGCCGGTACAGGCGACGACGTGCCGCGGATCCGTGTACGTGCCGACGAGGCCGGTGATCTCGACATCGAGCCCCGTCTCCTCCTTCACCTCGCGCACGGCCGCTTCCGGGAGCGACTCGGTCGGCTCCATGCCCCCGCCGGGCAGCGCCCACAGGCCGTTGTCGGCGCGCCGTCGGAGCAGGATGCGCCCTTGCTCGTCGGTGACGGCGGCCGAGGCGGCGACCACCAGGCTGCTGGGTTCGGGTGCGTCGGGATCGCCGTAGTACTCGGTGCGCGCCACTGCTCAGCCCTCCTCTGCGCGTGTGCCCCTGCGTCCGAGGAACGCGGGCCCGGGCGGGTTCGTCTTCGCAGCCCGCGGTGCGCGCTTCCGGCTGGACGGCAACCGCCCGGCAGGACGTGGTCGCCCACGTCCTGCTCGAACTCGCGCTGGATGCCGGGGCGATGACGTTCACCCGGTGCGCGGTCCGCGCAGTACGCGCCCCGCCGGGGCCCGACAGCCGATCAGTAGAGCAGGTAGGGCCGCCGCCGCTGCTCGAACCGGCGCACCTCGTCCCGCCAGGCGGCGGCGGCCCGCTCCCAGCCGGCGCCGTCGTCGAGCATGGTGCGCAGCCTGCTGGAGCCGGAGAGCTTGTCGATCCAGTACGGGCGCTTGTCGTCGGCGTCCTTGCGCCAGGTGAACCCGTCGTAGGCGCGGGCCGCCGCGAGCATCGCCACCGCCGTCGGGATCGCCCGGTACCGCGCCGGGTCGGTGACGAAAAGTTGGACGCCCGCGCAGGTCTCGCCCTCGTGGTCGCCGAAGGTCGGTACGAAGTAGCCCTCGCGGAACCGGACGCCGGGCAGGTCGAGGGCGTTGAGCCGGTCGCTGTACCGGTGGTCGAGGTACGGGGCGCCGATGAACTGGAAGGGCTGCGTGGTGCCCCGCCCCTCGGAGAGGTTGGTGCCCTCGAAGTACCCCGTGCCCGCGTAGGCGGTCGCGGTGTCAGGGGTCGGCATGTTGGGCGACGGCGGCACCCAGGGAAGGCCGTGCTGCTGCGCGGTGGCCCGCGGATCGAGGCCCCGTACGCGGACGACCTCCGGCTCGACCGAGCCGCCCTCGCCCTCGTGGGGAAGGAGTTCCCCGTCGAAGTAGCGCGCGAGTTCGCCGACGGTCATGCCGTGCTGCTGCACGATCGGCTTCAACCCGACGCCCGACGCGAACTCCTCGGTGAGCAGCGGCCCGTCGACGCGGCGCCCCAGCGGGTTGGGCCGGTCGAGGACGACGAAGCGCGCGCCCACGGAGCGCGCCGCGACCATCGCGTGGTACATCGTCCAGATGTACGTGTAGAAGCGGACGCCGACGTCCTGGATGTCGAAGACGACGGTCTCCACGCCGGCGTCCCCGAAGAGCCCGGCGAGCTTCGCCGCATCGGCCCCGTAGGCGTCGTAGACGGTGAGCCCGGTGCGCGGGTCCTCGAACTCGGGCTCGGACTCGCCGGCTTGGGCGCTGCCGCGGAACCCGTGCTCGGGGCCGAAGACGCCGACCACGTCGAGCGCGCCGGGGCCCGACTGCTCCGCCATCGAGTCGACGATGTGGCGCGCGTCCCGCAGTACCCCCGTCGGGTTGCTGACGACGCCGAGCCGCCGGCCGCGCAGCATCCGCCAGCCCTCGCGGGCGGCGGCGTCTGCACCCGGCACGACGCGTCGGGCCGCGCCGGGCGCGGCCGCGGCGGTGCCGGGCGCGAGGAGCTGCCCGGCGAGCGCGGTGCCGGCTCCGCCGGCGAGCAGAGTGCGGCGGGAGGGTCTCGGGGACATCGCGAACCGTCCTTCCGGGAGGTGCACCGTTGCCGGCACGGGGAGTTCGGGTACGTGCACGCCCGTCGGGGGTGTGCGGCTGCGCGGTCGCACAAGGTATCGGCGCTCCGCGGGCGACGACAGCCCCCGCGCGCCGTCCAGGGTGCACGCCGCGCTGTGCGGCGCCCGCCGCGGACACGGCGCGCGGTGCGAGGATGGCCCGTATGCCGAAGCCGAAGCTCACCCTCGTCCGCGGGGACCTCACCGAACAGGACGTCGACGTGGTGGTGAACGCCGCCAACTCCTCGCTGCTCGGCGGCGGCGGGGTCGACGGCGCGATCCACCGCAGGGGCGGCCCCGAGATCGTCGCCGCCTGCCGCGACCTCCGCGCCACCAGCCACGTCGACGGCCTGCCCACCGGGCAGGCCGTCGCCACCACCGCCGGCCGGCTGCCGGCCCGGTGGGTGGTGCACACGGTGGGCCCCGTCCACGCGAAGTCGGAGGACCGCTCCGGGCTGCTCGTTTCCGCGCACCGCGAATCCCTGCGCGTGGCCCGGGAGTTGGGCGCCCGCACGGTGGCCTTCCCGGCGATCTCCACCGGCGTCTACCGCTGGCCCCTCGCGGACGCGGCGCGGATCGCGCTCGGCACGGTGCGGACGGAGGGGGAGGGGTTCGAGGAGATCAGGTTCGTGCTCTTCGGGGACGACGCCTACCGGGCCTTCGAGGCCGAGCTGTAGCCCCGCTGCCGGGGTGCGCCCCGGCGGCGGAACCCCCGGAGGCGCTCAGTCCAGCTCGGAGCGGGCGTAGGCGTCCATCGCGTCGCGCAGGTAGACGGCGAGGCCGTCGGCGACCCTGTCGTGGTTGGCGCGCAGATCCGGGTCCTCGACGTAGTGCTGCCCGAGTCCCCTGTACGCGGCGGCGTTCGGCGTCCAGAACCGGCACACGCCCCGGTAGTGGGCGTCCACCTCGGCCTGCACCGCCGGGTCGTCGACCGGTGTGCCCGCGCTCATGAGTTCGGCCACGCGGATGAGCTGTGACGTCACCTCGCGCTGCCACCGCTCCGTCTCCTCCGCGGTCATCGTCTCGACGACCTGCCGCGACTGCTCCCACTGCTCCGGCCACCGCTCGCGCGCCTCCTCTTCGACGCGTGCGGGCTGGAACCCTTCGAAGAGGTTCTCCGGCCTGTTGATCTGCATCGTCTCCCTGCTTTCCTCGAGGGAGGCGAGGGTCCGCTCGACGGTGCGGGTGAGCGTCTCCAGGCGCTGCCGCTCCGCCAGCAGCCTTCGGCGGTGCTCGCGGAGGACGGCCACCTGGTCGCGCCGGCGTTCCAGGACCGCCCCTATCTCCCGCAGCCCCACGCCCAACTCCCGCATCAGCAGGATCTGTTGGAGCCGCAGCAGCTCGGGCTGACCGTAGTAGCGGTGCCCGTTGCCGCCGATGCCGGCGGGCGGCAGCAGTCCGGTCTCGTCGTAGTGGCGCAGTGTCCGGGACGTCACCCCGGACATCCGGGCAACCTCCGCGATCGACCAGGCCATCGCCCCGCCTTCCCTCGCCGGGCCGGTATCTCCGGCCGCACGAAGGACCGTAGAAGTTGACGCGGCGGCAAGCGCAAGCCGGCCGCCCGATCACGCGCCGCCTCCTGTCCCAGGTGGCGGGGACAGGAGGCGGCGCGGGTCGGGTGGCCGCGGCGGGGGAGATCCGCGGCGCCCCCGGGGCGGTCGGTCAGTGGCCGGTGTGGTCCGGGCCCGAACCCCCCTTCGCCGGCGGGGAGTCGGCCGTGCCGCCGCCGTGCCCCTCGTGCCCGCCTCCGCCGCCGGGGACCTCCCCGTTCTCGTCGGTGACGATGAAGAGACCGGCCATGCCCATGTCCGAGTGGCTCTGCACATGGCAGTGGTACATCCACTCGCCGGGGCCGACGTGCTCGCCAGCGATCACCTGGAAGCCGAAGGAGTCGCCAGGGCCTGTGAGCTTGTCGTCGATGATGCGGCTCGGGTCGTCGGCGGAGGCGAGCAGGCCCGTGCGGTTGTCGGCCCAGCGGTGCCCGTGGACGTGGAAGGTGTGGTAGAACTCGCCGTGCGTGATCTGGATGAACTCGACGCGCTCGCCCGACTGCGCGGTGAAGTCGGGGACTTCGTCGCCCTCGGCGCCGGTCTTGTTGTTGATCGTCATGTCGTTGAAGACGACGACGAACTGCTTGTCGGGGATCGGGTCCCCCTGGCGGCGCACGACGAGCGCACCGTAGAGCCCCTTCTGCAGCCCCTGGGTGCCGTGGTCGGTGCCGACGGCGTGGTCGTGGTAGTGCCAGTAGCCGGCGCTGCCCGGGACGAGGGTGCCGTCCTCGCGCTCGCCCGGCGCGTGCGACTCCCAGGTGTAGACGCGGCTCTCGCCCGGCTGCACCACGCTGTCGGTCATCGCCGTGCCGTCGTTCTCGATCGTGTAGTCGACGCCGTGGACGTGGAGGCTGGCGGCGACGTCGAGGTTGTTGACGAGTTCGATGTTGAGGGTGTCGCCCTCGTTCATCTCCAACAAGGGCCCAGGGATGGTCGGTTTGCCGGGTTCGAGTCCGTAGCCCATCAGGTCTTCGCCGACCGGCTCGGCGTAGAGCGTGATGTCGCGGACCTCGCCCGGCGCGGCGTCCTTCCGCGGGGCGGCGGAGGAGAGGCCGGCCGGGGTGAGGGCGGCCAGGGCGGCGCCGGTGGCGAAGGATCTCCGGGAGAAGCGTGATCGCGTCATGCGCAACCTTCCTCGGTCGCCGTGCAATCGACGTTGACGGCGAATCATGTTAGGAAACCGCGCCGAGTTTGCCCACCCTAAAGACAAAGTCCGTCCAACTCTGGTCATAGCCATTGGCGTAACGGCGAAAGGGGTCTAGCTTCCTTGGGCGTTGCTGTCACCTATGAGAGGTGGACGAAGCCATGCGACGCAGACAAGGCGGTCTGGCGCTCACCGCCACAGTGGTTCTCTCGTTGTTAGCGGGCGCCACCGCGACGACCGGGACGTCCGTGGCGAGAGCCGACGCGATGCCCGGCAGCGCCGACGAACCCCAGGTGCTCGTCTTCCACGGTGCCGAGGCCCCGGACGGGTTGACCCGCGCGGGGATCGAGGCGATCACCGAGATCGGCGACGCGGCACCGGACGGCGAGACCTTCGAGACCGAAGCAACCGACGACCCGGGCGCGTTCACGGCCGACAACCTCCAGCAGTACAACGCCGTCGTCTTCCTCTCGGCCGAGGGCGCGGTCCTCGACGCCGACCAGGAGGCCGCCTTCCAGGGGTACATCGAGGACGGCGGCGGGTTCCTCGGCGTCCACGACGCCTCGGCGGCGCAGCCCGACTCCGAGTGGTTCACCGGGCTCCTCGGCGCCCGTGCGGCCGACGGCGGCCCTGAAGGGGCGCAGAAGGCCGTCGTCGAGGTGGGCGACCGCACCCACCCGGCGACGGAGAGCCTCCCCCTGGAGTGGAGCCACACCGACGTGTGGGCCAACTGGGAGGAGAACCCGAGCGGTTCGGTCCACACCGTGGCCCGCGTCCGCGAGCAGTCCTACGACCCGGGCGAAGGCGCGCTCGGCTGGGACCACCCCGTCTCGTGGTGCCGCGACTACGAGGGCGGACGCTCCTTCTACACGGGCATGGGCGGCACGGCCGAGAGCTTCGGCTCCGAGAACCTCCGCACCCACCTGCGCGGGGCCCTGCAGTGGACGACGCGGCTCGCACGCGCCGACTGCCAGGCCGCGATCTCCGCCAACTACCAGGCGGAGCGGGTCACCGAGCCCAATCAGGAGGACCAACTCGACCAGATCGGCGAGCCGCACGGGCTCGCCGTCGCAGACGACGGCCGGGTGCTCTACATCGGCCGCGGAGGCGGGATGCCCGGCAGCCCCGTCGTCACCGACTGGGACGACCCGCAGGTCGGCCTGGGCGAGGGCACCCTCCACGTCTGGGACCCGGAGAGCGGGGAGGTCACCAAGGCCGGCTCGCTCGACGTCTTCGGCAACAAGGGCGGCGGCGAGGAACTCGTCAAGAACGAGGAAGGGTTGCTGGGCATCACCCTCGACCCGGACTTCGCCGAGAACGGCTGGCTCTACCTCCAGTGGACGCCGCACGAGGGGATCGACCGCGAGAAGCACCTCGCCGAGCGCCGCCTCTCCCGCTTCACCTTCGACCTGGAGACCAACACCCTCGACACCGCCTCCGAGCAGGAGCTCCTCTCCTGGCCCGTCCAGGTGCACAGCTGCTGCCACGCCGGCGGAGGCATGGACTGGGACTCGGAGGGCAACCTCTACGTCGCCACGGGGGACAACAACTCCTCCCAGTTCAGCGACGGTTACTCGGGCAACAACCCCGAGCCCTCCTTCGAGGGAACCTCGTTCTCCGACGCGCGCAGGACCGCCGGCAACACCAACAACCTCAACGGCAAGATCCTGCGCATCCACCCCGAGGACGACGGCAGCTACACCGTCCCCGCGGGGAACCTCTTCACCGGAGACGAGGAGGGCGGCGGCAAGACGCGCGAAGAGATCTACATCATGGGCGTGCGCAACCCGTCGCGGATCTTCGTCGACAAGGAGACCGACTGGCTCTACGCGGGCTGGGTGGGCCCCGACGCCGGCGAGCCGTCGACCACCTGGGGCCCGGCGAAGTACGACACGTTCGCCGTGATGAGCGAGGCGGGCAACCAGGGCTGGCCCTACTGCATGGGCAACAAGCAGCCCTACAGGGACCGCAACCTGCCGGACCCCGAGACGCCGCTCGACTGGTACGACTGCGACAACCTCAAGAACGAGTCCCCCAACAACGACGGCCTCGTCGACCTCCCACCGGCGCGCGACAACAACATCTGGTACTCGCCGCAGGGCGGCGGACCCGACTTCCCGCGCGACGAGAACGGCGTGCCCAGCTACGAAATCGACGACCAGGAGCTGAAGTTGCCCTGGCTCTCCGGCGGCGGCCAGGCGGCGATGAACGGCCCGGTCTACCGCTACGACGCGGAGAGCGACTCGGACGTCAAGTGGCCCGAGTACTGGGACGGCAAGTGGTTCGTCGGCGACTACAGCGACTCCGACCCGCGGAACGCCGTGCTCCTCGACCCGTCCAACGCGACGAGCGGCGGCCTCCCCGTCCACTCGGAGAGCCTCCAGGACATCGTCCCGATCGGCAACGACGGCGTCGGCAACCTCATGGACTGGCGGTTCGGCCCCGACGGCTCGCTGTACGTCCTCGACTACGGCCGCGGGTTCTTCACCGCGGACTCCAAGTCGGCGCTCTGGCGCGTGACGTACCAGGGCGGCCCGCCGACTCCGCTGCCTGACGACCACATCGGGCCGAAGGGTTCCTGACGAGAGGAGAGGAAATGGCCCGGAACACCAGAGCACGACCCCGCCTCCCACGCCGCCTCACGGCGGTGCTGGCAGCGATCTGCCTGACCCTGGCGGGCCTCGCCGTCCTGCCGACCGCGCAGGCCCAGCCGAACGCCGGGGACGCCCGGAAAGCCGCCGACCAGGTGCTCACCTGGACCGCGGGGGACGCCCTCGACGAGTACACCTCGGCGCCCGAGACGGCCGTCGCAGGACCCGCCACGCTCGTCTTCGAGAACAGCGCGGAGACCGGCAACACCACAGGCATGCAGCACACGTTGACGTTCACGACCTCGGACCCGGACTACAACCAGGACGTCAGCGTCAACATCCTCGCAGGACCCAACGACGCCAACGGCGGCCGCCACGAGGTCGAGGGGGAGCTGACCCCCGGCGTCTACCACTACCATTGCACCATCCCGGGGCACTTCGGAATGGAGGGCGAACTCGTCGTCACCGAGGACGACGGGGGCGGCGGAGAGGACACCACGCCGCCCGAGATCTCCGCGAGCGTCGAGGGCGAGCAGGACGCCGACGGCGCCTACCTCGGCAGCGCCACGACGACGCTCACCGCGACCGACGACTCCTCCGGCGTCGACAGCGTCGAATACGCCCTGGACGACGCCGAGTTCGCACCGTACGAGGAGCCCGTCGCGGTGACGGAACCGGGCGACCACGCCCTCGCCTTCCGCGCCACCGATGTCGCGGGGAACGTCTCGGAGGAGGACTCCGTGGAGTTCACCGTCGTCGCACCGCCGGGCGACGACACCACCCCGCCCGAGGTCTCGGCGAGCGTCGAGGGCGAGCAGGACGCCGACGGCGCCTACGTGGGCATGGCGACGGTCGCGATCGAGGCGTCCGACGCGGAGTCGGGCGTCGCCACCACCGAATACGCCCTGGGCGGTGAGGAGTTCACCGAGTACGAAGGCCCCTTCATGGTCCACGCGGCCGGCGAGCACACCGTCGCCTACCGGGCCGTCGACAACGCGGGCAACTCTTCGGAGACGCACGAGATCACGTTCACGGTCGTCGAGGACGGCGGAGGCGACCCCGACCCGGAGTGCGCCGAGACGGACGACCGCCCGGTCGTCTTCGTCGGCGAGCAGCAGACCGACGTCCCCAACCGGGAGAACGCCGACGGCTGCACCGTCAACGAGGTGATCGAGGACGAGCGCGCGTGGACCACGCCCAACGCCTTCCGGGGCCACGTCCGCGGCGTGACGCGCACGCTCGCCGCCGACGGCGTCATCGACGCCGACGAGCGACGGCAGATCCTCGACGCCGCCGACTCCTCCGGCATCGGTGAGGGCGACGACGAAGGGTACGAGAAGCTCTTCGACGGCACCCAGGCGTCCTTCGAGAAGTGGGAGCACGTCGGAGGCGGCGGCTTCGACCTCAACGAGGACGGCACCATGACGAGCAGCTCCGAGACCGACGGCATGGGCATGCTCTGGTACCCGGACGAGGAGTTCGGCGACTACTCGCTCAAACTCCAGTTCCGCGACGACGCACCGGGCGACGGGAGGGCCAACAGCGGCGTCTTCACCCGCTTCCCGAACGTCCACGAACACCCGGAGGAGTCGCGCCCCGAGTGGGTGGCGGTCAAGTACGGGCACGAGATCCAGATCAACGACGCGCCCGGCGGCGACCAGTACAAGACCGGCTCCGTCTACGGGTTCGACCTCGTCGACCGGGCCGGCGGGCTGCCCACACCGAAGGGGGAGTGGAACGACTACGAGATCCGCGTCGTCGGCCAGACCTACGCCGTCTACCGCAACGGCACGCTGATCAACGAGTTCCGCAACACCCCGGGCCAGCACTTCTCGCCACCGCGCGACGACGACCCGGGGACCGACGGCCGGCAGAACGACACCGGCTACGTCGGACTCCAGGCGCACAGCACCTCCGACGTCACCTCGTTCCGCGACGTACGGATCAAGCCGCTCTCCTGAGACAGGGGGCACGCGACTCCGGCCGTCCGCGGGTTTCCGCGGACGGCCGGGGGCGTTCGGAGGCGGGGCGGTGCTTGGCGTCGGGTGCGGGCGGGGCTGCGCCCGGGTGTGCGCGTTCGCGGTGCCGGCCCGGTTCCGCGTCCCGTGCGCGCGCGGAGTGCCGGCGGTCCTGCGTGGCCGTGCGCGCGGGGCTGCCGCACAGTCCCGCACGCCTCGCTCCCGCGCCGCCCGTCCTGCGCCCGCCGGCGCGCGCTCCAGCGCCCGCACTCCGCAACGGGCGCCGTGTCCCTGCGACTTGCCGAACCGGCAACGCTGCTGGCCGTCCGCTCCCGGAGTGCTGCATGCTCGTCGCACGTCGAGGACGCGCCGCGTCCGGACGCACCTCGGCGTCCCGCCGACCTCCCGGAGGAGACATGTCGCAAGACACCCGCCTCACCCATCGCCTCGTCCCTACCCCTGCGGGCCGCACCCACCTCGTCGAGGCCGGTACGGGCCCGCTGGTGCTGCTCGTCCACGGGTTCCCCGAGTCCTGGTACTCGTGGCGGTTCCAGCTCCCCGCGCTCGCCGACGCGGGTTACCGGGCCGTCGCCCTCGACGTCCGCGGATACGGGCGCTCTTCCGGGCCGCAGGAGATCCCGGCCTACCGCATGCGCGAACTCGCCGCCGACTGCGCCGCGTCGGTCCGCGCGCTGGGGGAGCGGACCGCCGTCGTCGTCGGGCACGACTGGGGGTCGTCGATCGCCTCGACCTCCGCGCTGCTGCACCCCGACATCTTCCGCGCCGTCGGGATGATGAGCGTGCCCTACACCCCGCCGGGCGGCGGGCAGCGGCCGAGCGAGATCTTCGCGGCGATGGGCGGGGAAGAAGAGTTCTACGTCTCCTACTTCCAGGAGCCCGGACGTGCCGAGGCCGAGATCGAGCCCGACGTGCGCGGCTGGCTCTCCGGGATCTACGCCGCCATGTCGGCGGACACCATGCCGGGGTCCGACGACCCCGCGCCCCACTTCGTCGCCCGGGGCGGCACCCTGCGCGACCGCTTTCCCACGGCCCGCCCTTCCTGGCTCGGTGAGCAGGAACTCGACTTCTACGCGGGCGAGTTCGAGCGCACCGGCCTGACGGGCGGCCTCAACCGCTACCGCAACATGGACCGCGACTGGGAGGACCTCGCCGACGTCGCGGGCGCGCCGCTCACCCGGCCGTCGTGCTACCTCGGAGGCGCCCACGACGCCGCCACCGGCTGGCTCGCCCCGGCGATCGAGGCGTTCCCCACCACCCTCCCGGGCCTGACGTCCGCGCACACGCTCGACGGGTGCGGCCACTGGATCCAGCAGGAGCAGCCGGACGAGGTCAACCGCCTCCTCGTCGAGTGGCTCGACGGGCTGCCGGCTTGATCGGCCCGACTTCCCCGGTGCTCACGCGGGTTCGCCGGTCCCGGCGTGCGTGTCGGCGGTCGTGTGCGGGTGGGGCTTCGCCGGCCGGAGCAGCGGTCGCGTTCCGCGTGCGTGGCTCGGCGCGGTGGACGCGTGATCGGCCAACCGCCGCTGCCGCCTCGGGGCGCCTCAGCGTCCCGAGCGTGCCTGCCAGCGGCCGTGGGTGCGGGAGACGAGGATCGGCCGGCCGAAGCAGCGGGTGAGTTCGGCGTCCGTCAGCACCTCCGCGGCGTCGCCGGCCGCCTGCACCCGGCCCTCGCGCAGGAGCAGCGCGTGGCTCGTCGCCTCCGACAGTTCCTCCAGGTGGTGCGTGACCGTCACCGTCGCCAACTCGGGGCGGCTCTGCGCCAGTTGGTACATGGTGTCGATGAGGTCCTCGCGCGAGGGAAGGTCGAGCGCGTTGAACGGCTCGTCGAGCAGGAGCAGCGAGGGCGACGGCATCAGCGCGCGGGCGATCAGCAGCCGCGCCCGCTGGCCACCGGAGCAGACGCGGAACGGGCGGTCCGCGAGCTCCTTGCAGTCGAGCTCCGCGAGGAGCGCGTGCGCCAGCTCTCGCGCCGCGTCGTCGTACGTGCGCCACAGCGGTTGCACGGTGCCGCTCGCGCCGGTGAGGACGACGGTGTGGCCCGTCGCGTCGGGCGGCACCTGCTGGCCGCCCGAGACGTGCCCCAGGTGCGCGCGGAGTTCCCGCACGTCGAAGCTGCCGAGGCGCTTCCCGAGCACCTCGACCGTGCCCGTCGTGGGATGCGCGAGTGCGCCGGCGAGCCGCAGGAGGCTCGTCTTCCCGGCCCCGTTGGCGCCGAGCAGCGCCCAGTGCTCGCCGTGCCGCACCTGCCAGTCGACCGAGTCGAGGATCACCTGGTCGGTCGTGAAGCGGCGCACGCTCGCGCCGCGCAGGGCGATCACCGGTCCCGTGGACTCCGCCGGTGCGCTCAACTCCGCCTCCCTGTGCGCGTGTGCGGGCACCGTCGCCCGCGTGTCGCGGACCGGTGCGGTCCGCGCCCGCCCAGATTAGTTGCGCCGGGCACACGTCGGCGGCCGGTCTCGGGATGCGGACGCGGGCGGGCTCACCCGCCTCTGTGCAGTACGAGATGCCCGCGGCGGAGGGGCCGCTCGTCGTCGTGGGGTTCCCGCAGCATCCGCCCCACCTCGACGAACCCGTACTCCGCGGCCAGCCCTGCGAGGGTGTCGACCGGCCACTGGTACGCCGTCCTCGCCCGGTGGTCGAACGGGGCGACAGGACCGCCCTCCGACTCGAAGAAGGCGAGCAGCAGCGGGCTGCCGGGCGCGAGCGTCCGCCGGAACTCGGCGAAGTACGCGGGAAGGTCGGAGGGCAGCGCGTGGATCACCGAATACCACGAGACGATGCCGCCCAGTGCGCCGTCGGACACCTCCAGCGCCGCCATGGACCCGACCTCGAACCGCAGCTCCGGGTACGCCTCGCGGGCGAGGCCGATCATCGCGGACGACACGTCGACTCCGAAGGCGTCGAGCCCCAGATCCCGCAGGTGCGCGGTCAACTGCCCGGGGCCGCACCCCACTTCGGCGACGGGTCCGGCGCCGGACGCCCGTGCCAGCTCGGCGAAGGCGGCGAGCACGGCGCGGTCGAGCGGAAAGGCGTCGAGCGCGTTGCGCGCCAACTCGGCGTAGCGCGCGGCGACGGAGTCGTACGCGGCCGCCGTCGCCCGAAGGTGCGGGGAGGTCTCGGTCACGAGCGAAGAGCCTATCCGCCGCCATCGGGCCCCGCCGGTGCGGCCTCGCCGCGCGGTCCGTGCGGACGGTGCGTAGCATGGCGGCGTGCGGGAGAGCGGGGGCGTCGATGCGGCGCAGGGCGGGCAAGCGTCCGGGAGCAGCGGTCGCGAAGCCCCCAATCCGCCGCGAAAACAGCGTACTTCGCAGATGAAGAGGCAGCCGTCGACACGGGGGCACTCGGACATGGTCGGCATCAAGGACGTCGCCCGGTGGGCGGGGGTCTCGGTCGGCACCGTCTCCAACGTCATCAACCGGCCCGAAGTCGTCGCGGAGGCGACGCGCCGAAGAGTGCGCGCCGCCATCGACCAACTCGGTTACGTACGCAGCGAGTCCGCGCGCCAGCTCCGCGCCGGCCGCAGCCGCATCCTCGCGCTCCTCGTCCTCGACATGGTCAACCCGTTCTTCGTCCAGGTCGCCTCGGGCGCCGAGGGTGCGGCGCGCAGCGCCGGGCTCGGGGTGATGTTCTGCAACAGCGCGCAGTCCCCCGAGGAGGAGGCCGCCTACCTCTCCCTCTTCGCCGAACAGCGGGTCCGCGGCGCCCTGCTCACCCCCGCCGACCCCACGGGCGGCAACCTCGCCGCCTTCGCACGCCACGGCATCCCGTACGCCCTCGTCGACCATCCGGTGCCGGCCGAGCAGTCCTGCTCCGTCTCGGTCGACGACGTCGCGGGCGGTGCCCTCGCCGCCCGCCACCTCCTCGAACAGGGCAGCCGGCGCCTCGTCTACGTCAGCGGCCCGATGCACCTGCCCCAGTGCCAGGACCGCTACGTCGGGCTCCGCGACGAGATCCGCGACGCCGGTCTCGACCCGGAGAGCACTCTCCGCCGCATCGAGTGCGCCCGCCTCGACGTTCCCGCCGGCCGGGACGCCGGGGCCCGGCTCCTCGGCATGTCCCCGCGCCCCACCGCCGTCTTCTGCGCCAACGACCTGCTGGCGCTCGGCGTGCTCCAGGCCCTCTACGCCGCGGGCGTCTCCGTCCCCGAGGAGGTCGCCCTCGTCGGCTACGACGACATCGAGTTCGCCGCAGCGGCAGCCGTCCCCCTCACCTCCGTCCGCCGCCCCGCCTACCGTATGGGCCGCACCGCGGCGGACCTCCTCATCGAGGAGACCGCGGAGGGCGACGCCCCCCACCGCCACCAGCGCATCGTCCTCCAGCCCGAACTCGTCGTCCGCGACTCCTCGTTGCGGACGCGCCCGGCCTGAGCGACCGGCGAGGCGGGACGGCTTGCCCCTGCAGTGCTGCGTGGCGCGGCGTGGCTACCGTGACGCAGCCGCTGACCACCGCGGAGTTGCCGCTCGGCCGGCGGACTTCACCGCGCCCGGAAACCCGGCCGGTCTGGCGAACTCGACTCGATGCCCAGCCAGTTGCGCCCTCGGAGCCTCGGGCAAGCCAGAAGACGCAGCAGCTCCGCCGACTCGACGCGGCCACATCCGGGTCGCGGCTCGAACCTGAGACGCGGCAATCCCTCCGACGGGTGCGGAAAGCCACTCGTCGTACCCCGCGCCCTCAACCCCGGTCACCCGCGCACCGATGCCGGTACCGGCTCCTCACACACTCGCCAACTCCCGCCCCGACGCGCCGGACGGACGCCCCTCCGCCTCCGCAGCGAGCAGCGCCTGCACGTCGCGTACCGCGGCACGCCCCGCCCGGTTCGCGCCTATGGTGCTCGCCGACGGCCCGTACCCCACGAGGTGCACCCGCGGATCGCGCACCACCCGTGTCCCCTCCGTGCGGATACCGCCGCCCGGCTCGCGGAGCCGCAGCGGTGCGAGGTGGCCGAGGACCGGGCGGAAGCCCGTGGCGTACAGAACGGTGTCGACCCGAGCGAAGGAGCCGTCGGCCCACGCCGCCCCGTCCTCGGTGAGGCGCTCGAAGAGCGGCAGCCGCTCCAGCACCCCGGCCTCCCGGGCACGACGCATCTCCTCCGTCATCGGCAGCCCCGTCACCGAGACGACGCTGCGCGGCGGCAGCCCCTCGCGCACCCTCTCGTCGACGAGCGCCACCGCGGCCCGCCCCTCCTCCGCCCCGAACGGGCCCTCCCTGAAGACGGGCGGCCGGCGCGTCACCCAGTACGTCTCCGCCGCCACCTCGGCGATCTCCATCAGGTGCTGCACCGCCGACGTGCCTCCACCGACGACGAGCACCCGCTCACCTGCGAACCCGGCAGGCCCGGGGTAGCCGGCGGTGTGCAGCTGCCGTCCGCGGAAGAGCTTCTGCCCTCGGAAGCGTGGCCAGAACGGGTGGTCCCAGGTCCCCGTCGCGTTGAGGACGACCCGCGTACGCCACACCCCGGCCGACGTCTCGACCAGCAGCCTCCCGTCGCCGGCCTCCCGTACGGCCCGTACGTCCACCGGCCGGCGCACCCGCAGGTCGAAGGCGCGCTCGTACGCGGCGAAGTACTCGCCGATCACCTCGGAGGACGGCCGGAGCGGGTCGGCCCCGCGCAGCTCCATCCCCGGCAGTGCGTGCATTCCGTGCACCCTGCCGTACGTCAGCGTCGGCCACCGGAACTGCCAGGCACCCCCGGGCTCCGGGGAGTGGTCGAGGACCACCCCGTCCTGACCGGGCACGATGCCCGCCCTGCGCAGGTGGTACGCGGCGGACAGCCCCGCCTGCCCGGCACCGACCACCACCGCTGTCACGTCGTCCATGGACAGTTCAACCAGATCTCACCCGCCGAGCTTCCCTCCCCGTGTGACGAGCCGCCGTCCCCCTGTGCAGGATGTGGCCATGACCCACGCGCTCTACAGCCGCCTGCTCGACATCCACACCGGCTCCCACGAGACGGTCGTCGACCTCACCCGCGATCTGGAGACCTTCCTCGCGAGCGCAGCCGACGACCGCGACGGCCTCCTGAACGTCTTCGTCCCCCACGCCACGGCCGGCATCGCCATCCTGGAGACCGGCGCCGGCAGCGACGAGGATCTCCTCGCCGCCCTCCACGACCTCCTCCCCGCCGACGACCGCTGGCGCCACCGCCACGGCGCCCCCGGCCACGGCCGCGACCACGTCCTCCCCGCCCTCGTCCCCCCGCACGCCACCCTCCCCGTCGTCGGCGGCACGCTCGAACTCGGCACCTGGCAGTCGGTCTGCCTCGTCGACACCAACCGGGACAACCCCAATCGGCAGGTGCGGGCGAGCTTTCTGGGGTGACCGGGATCATTTCCGGGGCGGTGCCGGCGTTCCTTCGCGCTCATCGGCTACGCACCGTGCGTCTCCGCGCACGAACCACCCCACTGATAGGCCGTGCCGAGCTGTTCCAGACCCCGACCGGTCGCCGTGCGTACCGACTTGGGTGCCGAGGACGACGTCGGACAGGCGTGCGCTCACCACCCGGTGTCATCTGTCGCCACCTGCAGAGGTGAGGCCGAATACGCGGCGACCGTGTTCCTGAAGTCGAGTTGGTGTGGCGTGTCGAGCGCGCCGAGCAGGCAGATGGGAACGGGCTGATCCAACCCGTACGTGCTGGTGTCCCGGCAGACGGATGGCATTTCCTCATCAGGCGGCCACCCTACGGGCCGGTACAACGTTGCAGGCACTGCCAGTTCCGTTCGCTGCAACAGCAGATGGACCGCCAGCAGGTGGTGATTGCCGGCCATATCGTCCGTGTACCGGATCTGGATCTCTTTGATCGCCTTCCAGGGGACGTGCTGCGAACCGGAGTCATCGCAAACCGAAACACCGGACCCGTCAACTCTCAGCTGTCGAGCCACACTTCGCAGTTTCCTGCGGTCGAACCATGCGACGAGCCACCACAGCGCGTAAAACGCCGCGTAGCTCCCGGCTCCGGCCAGAAGGAACTCGAAATATCCGGAGGACAGCGGCTCATCCGTCCATGCGATTCCTATGGCGCAAGCGGTGAACACGGTGGTGAAAAATATCCGCCGCTTCACCGTGCTGCGCAGAACCAACTCGTCTTCGGTGCCCCAGGAGTACTCGAAGAGGGGTTCCTCCTGCCCGCTTCGGTCGCCCGGATCAGCGGGTTCGAGCAGCCGCTCGTCCGTCGTCGGGGGGTTCCGAGTGCGGCGCTCTTGCCGCTTGGTAGGTGCGCTGCCCGCCAGGGCCTCCAGTGCGTCGTCCGGGGAAGGACGCTGGTCGGGTTCCTTGGCCAGTAGAGAGGCGAGTAGACGGGTCAACCTTCCGGCGCGCTTGGGGTGTGGTGGTGGGCGGAGGGCGACGGCTGCGAGCGTGGCCGTCGGAGTTTCCTGCTTGAACGGAGACACGCCTTCCACCGCGTGGTAGAGGGTCGCACCCAAGGAGAAGAGGTCGCCGGCCGGTCCGTCGGCGCTGTTCAGACGTTCCGGTGCCATGTACTCGGCTGAGCCGATGACGGACCCGGTCGTGGTGAGTGCGGTGTCGGCATCGCGCACGGAGATACCGAAGTCTGTCAGCAGTACCTCGCCGTCGGAGGAGAGCATGATGTTGGCCGGTTTGACGTCGCGGTGCGTGATGCCACAGGAGTGCGCGGCCTTCAACGCGGTCAGCACGGCTGCTGCAATTCCGGCGACCTCTTCCACAGGCAGCGGACCGCTTTCCTTCAGGCGTTGCTCGAGCGAGTGGCCGTCGATCAGCCGCATCACCGTCCAAGGAATGCCTTCCTCCACCACCACGTCGTGGACAGCGACGATGTGCGGATGATTGCGCAGCTGCGCGGCGTTGCGCGCCTCACGCACGGCGTAAGCAAGTCGCTTGCGGTGTTCCGCAGAGGACGCCGCCGGCGGCAGCCGGACCTCCTTCAGCGCCACGTCGACGTGCAGGTACTCGTCGACCGCCTCCCAGACCCGCCCGTAGCCGCCGCCTGCGACCTCGCGGACGATTCTGTACCGCCCACCGACCCATCGCCCCGGGCTCGCCTCTGCGGTCAAAGCCCCACCCCCTGTGCCGTTGAGGTCGCGGAGGGCGTGCGGCACAAGGCCACCCCGACGACGCCTGACGCCCTCGACCGATGCAGGACGTGATGATTCTGCCGCTCGGACGGGCCGGACGCCATCAGTTCGGACAGGTACCGCCCGGCGGTCATGTCCGGATTGCTGCGGCGGAGAAGGTCCGGGGGACGCCGTCGCGCCTCTGCTGCCGCAGGCCGCGGGGACAAACGGTTGCCCCAGGAGAGCGCCTCGCCCGAAGACGGCCCTTCTGTGTTTCACCCGGGCTCGGCCGGGACGCTCGGCGCAGTCGGGATCGGGCGCCCCGGCGTGACGCACCGCCACACCGTAGCCGTATCGCTACGGTGAGCAACCAATCTGCCGGCGGACAGGAGGACGCATGGCGCGACGACGCGCGAGAGCCGGGCGGGTGTGCTGCGGAGTCGCTGCCGCCGGGGCTCTTCTCGCGTTCTGCTGCGTGCCTCCTTCCGACCAGCCGGGCCGAGGCGAGCCGCGCAAGGAGCAGGCGTCACCGGGCACCGGCCCGACCGGCGATTCCGTTCCGGCGCTGGGCGCGTTCCTCGAGCCGGACGCCGAGGGCGTGCGCCGCATCGCGGACCTCGAGACCTGGCTGGGCGGGACCGAGGTACGGGTCGGGCACACGTATCTCCCCGGGGATCTGTGGTCCAACATCGAGGGGAGGGAAGACTTCCTGAAGCCGTGGGTGGAGTGGAAACTCGCCGACCCTGACCGCATGTTCGTCCTCAACGTGCCGATGCAGGAGCGCAACGAGGAGCGCCTGTCCGACGCCGAGGTGCGCGGACTGTTGCGCGCCGGGGCGGACGGCCGCTTCGACGCGCACTACCGTGCCCTCGCCGAACGCCTGGTACGGCTGGGCGCGCCGGAGACGGTGATCGTGCTCGGCTGGGAGATGAACGGCACCACCTACACCCACCGGTGCGGTCCCGATCCCCGGGCGTGGAAGGCGTACTGGCGACGCATCGTCACGGCCATGCGTTCCGTTTCCGGTCAGGGATTCCGCTTCGACTTCGCCCCGAGCCGGGGCCGGGACGCGGTCGGATGGACACGGTGCTATCCCGGTGACGACTACGTGGACATCGTGGGAATGGACTCGTACGACCAACCGGCCGGCCAGTCCTTCGAGGCGCAAGTGCGGGAGGATTTCGGCCTGCAGAAGCAGGTGGATTTCGCCGCCGCACACGGAAAGCCCGTCTCCTACCCGGAATGGGGTCTCTTCCGTAACGGGGACAACCCCGCATACGTGCGCCGGATGCTCGCGTGGTTCGCGGAGCACGAGCCCGTCTACCAGACGGTCACCGACTACTGCCCGCACGGCGTGTGGCTCTGCCGCGAGAACCCGGAGTCCTCGGAGGCGTACCGGGCCGCGGTGTCCGCGTACCGGAGCGCGGCGGCCGCGTACCGGAGCGCGGCGGCCGGATCGGAACCGTCCGATCGTGAGCGGCCCTCCGGTGGTCACTGGTACGCCGCTGCTTCACGTGCGGTGAACCTCCGCCCGGCATTCCGCGCCGTCGAACGGTGACCCGGCACCTTCACGCCGTCGTCCTCCGGCGGGTGTCGGGACGCGGCGCCGGCACCCGGGCGGCTTTCGGGCAAGAGCCCACATCCGGGCGAGGGACGCCCGTGAGCGGACGGCCTCGGCAGCGCGATCGCGAGCCGCGACCTGCCCGGCGTACAGCTTCAGGACGGGTGCCGTCCCGCGACGGGCGAGCAGGAACCGCTGGTTCACCACGGGGTCGGGCTTCCAGCGCAGCTTGTACGGCTCGGTGCCGCGCAGCAGACTCATGGCCCGGCGTCCGGTGCGGGCCGTGAAGTCGAGGTCGTGCCTGAGGAGCATGACGGCGATGTCGATCCGCTGTTCCCGCAGCCGCGGGTCGGCTCCGTAGAGGTAGCCGCAGACGAGGTCGGACTGGGCGAAGGAGACGTCCGTGGCCACGACGTCCTCGCCGACGCGGTACTCGGTCACGACCGCGTCCCCGTTCCGCACCATCGGCGGCAGGGCCCGCTCCAGGTGGGCGTGGAACCTGGAGGTCAGGTGTTCGGGTGTGACGGCGCGGTCCTGCCATTGCAGCCTGTGGAGGCGCAGCATGTTACGTACGGCCGCGGAACTGTCGCCCGCGGTGACGGTCCGTTCCTCGATGCCCAGTTTGTCGATCTTCCGCAGCTTCTGCCGGGTGCGTCTGGCGCTGGCCGTCGCCAGTCGGTCGAGGAGGGCTTCGATGGGAACGCCGGGCAACTCCAGGCAGGCGGAGTCCGTACGTCTCCGGCGCGGACCCTGCCAGGACTCGTAGAGCCGTTCGACGGCGGCACCGGGGCGCACCTCGCGCAGGTCCACCACCGCTCCCCGGGCGGCCCGGCGCACGCCTCTCGCCAGGGCGGCCGGCGCCTGCGGACAGTCGTCGTCCAGCAGAACGTCGCAGAAGTCGGTGATGCCACCGCCGAGCGCGACCAGTGTGGGAAGCGGCCGGTGGGTGAGCATCATCGGCGCAGCGGCGACCAGCCGGCCACCCTGCCGGACGAGGACGACGCGCAGCCTGCCGGGGCTGCCGTACGACAACCACCAGGAGTAAAGCCAGGCGTGGCTCTGGAAGGCCGTCGCGGAGCGGCTGCGGCCACGCAGCGACTCCCATTCCTCGGCGAGCAGAGCGAACCCGTCGGCGTCGCGGCAGACGGTGCCGCTCAACGTCCGGGAGCCGACGGCCGCCGTCACGGCTGCGGCTCCCTGTGCGCGGTGGGTTCCTCGCGGGTCGGGTTCGGCAGCGCGTCGGCGGCGTCGCCCTCGTGCACGGGCGCCGGCACGGCGGCGTCGGTGGCCGAGCGGCGGTGCCGTTGCGGGCGGGTCAACAGCACCAGTCCGCCGAGCAGTCCACCGGCGCAGCCCCCCACGGAGACGGCTGCGGGCGCGGAAGGGGAGACGGAGGAGTCCGGCGCCTCGGCGCCGGAGAAGACGGTGAGGGACGTGCCCGTCCGCTTCGCCGGCTGTTCGGCCGTGTGCACGAGCGCCTGGGCGACGGCGTTGGCGTACTCCGCCGCTTTGGCCGAGTCGCCCGCGGTGTAGGTGATCTCCACCATCGGTGCGTCGGGTGACGTGCTGGCCTTCGTGCCGGTGGTGAGGGTGCCTGGTGCGACCCGGGCCCTGCGCTCCGCCGCGGCGAGGATCACGCGGTCGGTGGCGATCTTTCCGTACGCCTGGGCGTAGCCGAGCGCGGAGGCGGAGTCGGCCTGCTGCCCCGCCGAGACCATCACGTACGCGCTGGCGGCGAACCGGGGCTCCGCAACCGAGGCGTAGACCGCACCGCCCGCGGCGCCCACGGCGAGGCACAGCGGGATCGGCCACCAGGCCGGCACACGCGCACGCAGACTCTTCCGGGACGCCGGGTCAGCAGGGAGCCCGAGGCCGGCGGGTGCCTTCTCCCCGGAAGAGCCGCCGAAGCCGGCGTCGGCGGTCCGGGCGGCAGCGTCCGCGCTCCCGGACGACCGGACCTGTGTGCCGGCGGGCGGGGTGTGCACGGTGCCCGCCGTACTCGCGGACGGCTGTCTGCGGAAGCGTGCCGCACGGGATGCCGGGGCTTCCGGCGCGCTGTACTTGGTTCTCTTCGCGGCGCTGGGCATGTCGGAACCTATCTCGCTGTCAGGGAACGGTCGTGATCGGCAGGGTCGGGCGGGGACAGGGCAGGCGGCCTCCGTCGGAGCGGCTGTCCGGCGACCGACTCGTAGACGTCCAGGAGACGTTCGACGCTCGTGGCGATGTCGTAGCGCGCCACCACGGGTGGCACGGGCAACCGCCGGTTGCCGGCCTCGCGGCACTCCCGCAGGGCGGCGGCGAGCCCGGTCCGGCCGGCGCCGACGCGGCGCGCACCCGGCGCTTCCCCCGGCGGCAGCTCGTCGATCGCGGGGCAGGTGACATGCAGTACGGGCAGCCCCGAGGCGAGTGCTTCGAGTACCGAGAGGCCGAAGGACTCGTCGGCGGACGTGGAGACGAAGACGTCGACGGTGGAGAGCAGCTCCGGGATGCCGGGGACGTCACCGTCCGCGGGCGCGGCGGCGGCCGGTGCGACCGCGCCTCCGCACTCGCCCAGCAGGCGGACGCGGTCGAGGGCGTCGCACTGCGCGGCGCGCTTCTCCAGCGCGGCCCGTTCGGGTCCGTCGCCGGCCAGCAGCAGCCGCGCGTCCGGCAGCTCCGCCACGGCACGGACGAGCGTGTCGAACCGCTTGCCCGGCACCAGCCGGCCCACGGCGCCCACCACGAACGCTCCGGCGGGGATGCCCAGTCGGGCCCGGACCTCGGCGCGAGCGGCGGGGTCGAATCGGAAGCGCCCGGCGTCGATGCCGTTGGGCACGGTGTGCACGCGGTCCGGCGCCACGCCCCAGCGCTGCAGCCGTTGGGCGACGGTGCCGGAGACGGCGACCGTGGCGGACCCCAACCGCTCGGCGGCCAGATACAGGGCCCGGACGCCGGGGGAGAGCCGTCGCCCCTCGATCGACTGCTCGCCGAGGGAGTGCTCGGTGGCGACCACGGCACGCACGCCCGCCAGCCGGGCGGCGACCCGGCCGTAGAGACACGCTCGGTAGAGATGGGTGTGGACGAGGTCGTAACCGCCCTCGCGGACCAGCCTGACCAGGCGGGGCAGAGCCGGCAGGTCGCGGTTGCCCCGCATGCCGAGCTCCACGACGCGGTTGCCGTCCGCACGGATCTCCTCGGCGACGGTTCCCGCACCGGTGAGCGTGATGACGTCGCAGGACATCGGGAGGTGCCGTAGCAGCAGCCGGAGTTGCTGTTCCGCGCCGCCCACGCCCAGGCCGGTGATGATGTGCAACGCCTTCACGGGCGGCCTCCGATCCACTGGCGTCCCGCCGTGCCAGGCGTGCGGCTGTCGGGCAGGGGCCTGCGGCGCAGCGGGTGCAAGAGCTGCTTGAGGCGCATCCGGAAGGGGGTGTCCGACGCGTCGATGTGCACTCGGGGCAACGCGAGCGGCCCGGTCAGGGGGCCGGGTGAGATGGCGCAGGCGTGGCGGTAGTCGGCGGCGCGGACGGCGCCGATGGCGCGGGTGTCCACCGCTCCGTAGGGATAGCAGAAGCTCCGTGGCGCTGTGCCCGTGAGCTCGGTGAGCAGCGCGCGGCTGTGTGCCGTCTCCTGCTTCAGCCTCGTGTCGGACGCGGTGGTCAGGTCGGTGTGCAGCAGACCGTGGGAGCCGATCTCCATTCCGGCCGCGGCTGCCGCGCGGATGCCGTCCGCGTCCAGC
Source organism: Streptomyces xiaopingdaonensis (assembly GCF_000262345.1). Classification (GTDB taxonomy): domain Bacteria; phylum Actinomycetota; class Actinomycetes; order Streptomycetales; family Streptomycetaceae; genus Streptomyces; species Streptomyces xiaopingdaonensis. The sequence goes on from NZ_AJTQ01000044.1 coordinate 31,344, forward strand.
AGCGGTCTGCGGGGGCCCAGCGGGTCCCATGCGTTGACACCTCCGAGCCGGCCGGGGAGGACGAAGACGGTGGCCGTGCAGTCGTGCCGACGCAGCACCGGCAACGCCTCGTCCACGAAGTCGGCGTAGCCGTCGTCGAAGGTCAGTCCCACGAGTCCGCGGTCCCGGCCGGCCGCGCGGGCGGCCATCAGCTCGCCGACGCCCACGCCCGACAGGCCGCGGCCGAGCAGCCAGCGCAGCTGCTCGTCCAGGCGCTCGCGCGGCACCGTGATCCGGTAGGGGTCCTCCGTGCCGCCGGACACGGAGTGGTACATCAGAACCCAGGGAGGTCTACGGCCCGCCGAGCGCGCCGGCCCGGCGGCCGGTGCGCCGGCGGGCGGGGGCAGTGGCGGACGGGCCAGCGTGCGGGATTCACCGGACATGGACGAGCCTTCTTCCCAGAGCGGTCAGCAACTGTGCGACCTCGGACGCCCGGACCAGAAGGGCCACCGAGGCGAAGACCACCAGCACGGTCGCCCCGCCGACCACGGCGGCCGGCAGGGGCGCGGCGGGGACGCGAGCCGCGGCCCAGCCCGCCGCCGC
>NZ_AJTQ01000045.1 GCF_000262345.1 Streptomyces xiaopingdaonensis
GCGGCGGCCAGCAACAGCCGTAGGAGCCCCTTCGTCACCGCGCGGACGTCGATGGCGATCACGTGTGCGCCCAGGCCGCGCATCAGCAGCAGCGCGGTGCTGGTGATCCCCGCCGCGTTGGCGGCGGCGATGCCGTGGACCCCCCACGCGCCCACCGTGACCGCCCCGACGGCACCGGTGACGGCCAGCCCCGCGCCCATCGCCACGGCCGGATACCAGCCGGGCCGGGTCCCGGAGAAGAACGGCCTGGCGAGCGCACCGACCAGGCTGTGCCCCAGCAGTCCGCAGCTGTAGACGCGCATCACCGAAGCCGTGTCGGCCGTGTCCCGAGGCCCGAACTCGCCCCTCTCGAAGAGGAGTTGCACGATCTGCGGCGCGCACGCCACGACGTACGCCGTGCCCAGCAGCACCACGACGCCGACTAGCCCTAGGTCTCGCTCCACACGCCGGCGTGCCCGCTCCGGTTTCCCGTCGGCCATGGCACGTGCCACGACCGGAAAGGTGACCGTGCACACCATGAGGGAGAGCACCATCGGCATCTGCGCGACCTTCTGCGCGTAGTTGAGGTGCGAGATGGCGCCTGCCGGCAGCGAGGAGGCGAGGAAGCGCTCGTAGAAGACCTGCGCCTGGCGGCTGAGTGCGAAGACCGTCACCGGCGCGAGCACCCCGAAGCTGAGCAGCGTGAGGTTCGCCGCCCCCTGCCGGCGCCGGAGGCCCGCGGAGTTCCGGTCCCGGCGCACCGCGGGCAACAGCCGGAAGAAGGCGGGCAGTTGCACCGCAACCATCAGCGCCCCTCCCACCGCCACGCCGACGGCGGCGGACCGCACCCCCCACACCGAGTGACCGGCGAGCATGGAGGCGATGATCGCCGCGTTGTAGGTGACGTAGATGGCCGCCGGAGCGACGAAGTGACGGTGGGCGCGCAGCAGAGCGCTGCAGTATCCGGCGGCACCGAACGTCACCACGTTCAGCGAGACGAGGCGCATGCAGTCGACGGCCGTGCCCGGTTCGGTAAGGCCCGGCGCCATGGCCCGCACCAGGAACGGTGCGGCCAGTGCCAGCGCGACGCCGGCTCCCGCGAGCCACAGCGACAGCCGTGGCAGCGTCGTCCGCACCAGCTCCCGCACGGGATCGGGCCCGGGCGTGAGCGAGGTGCCTCCGCGGTGGCCGGTTTCCCGCAGGGACAGCGCGACGCTGAAGGCGGGGACCAGGACGAGGGCCATGGCGTCCTCGATGAGCAGCGTCGACGCCAGTTCGGGAACCGTCCAGGCGACGAGGAAGGCGTCGGTGCCGGCGTCGGCGCCGAAGAGCTGGGCGATGACCTGGTCGCGCAGCAGGCCGCAGAGCGAGCCGGCCGCTGTGAGCGCCGCGGTGACGGCCGCCGCCCTCGCGAGGAACCGGCCGGTCCGCCGGGGGCCGTCCGCACCGGCTCCTCCGCCTCCCGTCGACTGCGGCCCCGGCTCGGTGGGCGCGGCATGCATGTCCGTCATCGTGCTGCCGCCTCGTCGTCGACGGCCGGCGAGGGACACAGGGCCCACCAGGCGGCCATGCCGAGGGCCACGGCGGTCAGTACGGTCGAGGGCCCCCCGATGTCGGCGTACAGGAAGTCGACCGTCTGCCATACCAGCAGGCCGACGGCGGCCAGGCCGCAGTCGCGAGCTCCCGCCGACCGTGCCTCGCGGTGCCGGCGCACGCCCACGACCAGCAGTGCCACCCAGCCGCCCGCTACCGCCGTCAGACCGATCAGGCCCTGCTCGCTGAGGAGGAGCAGGTACATGTTGTGGGGCGAGAGCAGCGGCTCCCGCTGGAAGCCGTGCCCCGCGCCCTCCGTGTCGCTTCCCGAGGAGAGGCCCAGGGGGGCGTGGCTGTCGCGATGGGACGCGAAGTTCTTCGGACCGACGCCCGTCGCGGGCTCGTCCCGCCACATCGCGGTCGCGGCCGACCAGAGGCTGTAGCGGTCGTCCACGGAACGGTCGGGCGCCGACGAGACGTCGGTGATGCTGGCGAAGCGCTCGCCCACCTGAGCCGAGCCGACCCCGAAGCCACCGATCATCACGACGGCACCCGCGGTGAGCGCGGCGAGGACGAGTACGGCTCTGCGGGCACCCGACAGGAAGAGCACGACCGTGCACGCCGCGGCCGTCGCGATCCACGCCCCCCGGCTGTAGGAAAGGATCAGCGGCACCACGAGCGCTGCCGCGGCGCAGAGCGCGGCAGCACGCAGCCCCCGCGGTGTCCGCTCGCGGGCCCCGAGCCCCAGCGCGACCGCCGCCACCAGACCGTAAGACACGACGGTCGCCATCCCCATCACGTCGAGAGGTCCGAACGTGCCCACCGCGCGGATGGTCTGGCCGCCGAAGGAGGCTCCCGTCCCGGTGACGTTCTGCACGACGCCGACGCCGCCCTGCACCAGGGCCAGCAGCACCAGAGCGCCGCAGAGCAGCCGGAAGTCGCGGGCGTCGCGGAGGACGAGCAGGACGGCGAGGGGGACGAGCACGAAGATCTGCAGACTCCGCAGGAACCCCGGCAGACTGACGGACGGGTCGGCCGACGCGGCGGTCGCCACCGCGAACGCCACGGTGGGCGCGCCGAACACGAGCGCGCCCAGGGGTGTCAGCGGGCCGCCCCTGCCGCGCAGCAGCCTCACGCCGCACCATGCCACCAGCAGCACGGAGGCCCCGTCGGCGAAGGTCACACCGCCCGGGGCGGCCACGTCACCGGTGGGGACCGGCGCGCACAGCACCAGCACCGTGGCGAGCACGGGGGCGACCGGTGTCCAGCGCGGACGTCGCAGGCTCGCGGGCGACAGCCGCCCGCGGACCGCCGGACGGGGCAGGACCTGCGGGGCCGCGGACTCCGCGCTCACGCCCCCTCCTGGCGGAAGGCGGACGCGGCGGTCCGGCACAGGATCTGCAGGTCCTGTCGCAGGGACCAGGTGTCGATGTAGTGGTTGTCCAAGCGCGCCCGGTCCTCGATCGAGGTGTCGCCCCGGAGGCCGTGTACCTGGGCCAGGCCGGTGATCCCGGCCGGAGCGCGGTGCCGGTCGGCGTAGCCGGGCAGCCGCCGGCTGAACTGCTCCACGAAGTGCAGCCGTTCGGGCCGGGGGCCGACGAGGCTCATGTCGCCGCGCAGTACGTTCCAGAGCTGTGGCAACTCGTCCAGTGAGGTACGCCGCAGTACTCTGCCGACCCTGCTCATCCGCGCGTCGTCCGCGACGCTCCAGCGCGTCGCCGACTCCCACTCGTCGGCGGGGCGCAGCGAACGGAACTTCAGCAGCACGAAGGGGCGCGACCCCAGGCCGATGCGCTCCTGACGGAAGAGGACCCCAGGACCGTCCGACAGCCGCACCGCCAGCGCGCAGGCGACCAGCAGCGGCGCCGCCACGACGAGAGCCGGTACCACGAGGAGGAGGTCGAGCAGCCGCTTCCGCCGGCGGCGGACCAGGCGTGCGGGCTCCAGGTCGAGGCGCCGGCACGAGAACCCCCACACGTGGGCCGACCCGGCCGGTCCCGAGCGGCCGTCCGGCGCGGTTCCGGCGCCGATGAGCCATCCGGTCAGTCCTCGCTCGCCCAACAGCCGGGCCAGTGCGGCTTCTTCCGCCTCCCCCCAGGGGGGACGGAGGAAGACCACGTCCCCGACCTCGTTCTGGATGACCGCCCGGACGACGTCCTCCGGGGCGGTGATGACCGGCAGCGGAGCGACGACGGCGCCGTCCCCGGCGTGCGGGTCGACGAAGCCGATCGGCCGCAATCCGTACCGGGGATGCGCGGCGAGGACGGCGGCGACCGCACGTGCCGCGTCGCCGTGCCCGACGACGAGAGCGGGGCGTGGCCGCTTCCGGGCCCGCCGCCTGCGGCTCCCGTGGACCACGGCCCGCGCCGTGCCGGCGAGCACGCCGGTCGAGACGACGGCCCCGGCCAGGACCGGCAGGCTGGGCCCGGCCGGGAGGAAGGACGCGAGGAGGCCGGTCGCCGCGCACCAGACCACGGCTGCCCGCGACAGCAGCGCGGGCAGCTCCTCCAGCGCGTACGCCTCGAGACCCGGCCGGTACAGCCCGGCCCGGGCGTTGAGCGCCAGGGTGCCGCACACCACGGGGCCGAGCAGCAGGGGAGCCGTTTCGAGTCCGCCGAAGACCAGTGCGACGACGACGCAGGTACTCACGTCCGCTCCGCCCAGCAGCGCCGCCCCACGGTGCCGGCGTCGGTGACGCGCCAGGAAGCTCAAGCGCGTCCCCGGGTCCGCCTGCGGAAGGGAGGGCGCCGCGGCGGGTGCCGCTCCGGCCGCGCCCCGCGGGGGAACCACGGATGCGTCGCTCGGTCTGTCCTCCGCGCTCCTCGTCGTCACCGCGCCGTCCACTTCTCTGTCGTGTGCGCACCGGCGCCGAGCAACTCGCCGTACAGCCGCCGCACCGCCGATGTCGTCCGCTGCACGTCGCATTCCGCTCGTACGTGCTTCTGCGCCGCCTCCCCGAGGTACGCACGCAGACGAGGGGCCCGGAGGAGTCCCGTGACCGCGGTCGCGAGGGCCTCCGGGTCGCCGGGCGGTACGAGGCACTCGACCTCCTGGCCCGGTGGTAGGCACTCCCGCCCACCGCCGACGTCGGTGAGGACCACGGGCCGGCCGCAGGCCATCGCCTCCAGGGGCGTGAGCGCCATGCCCTCCCAGAGCGAAGGTTGTACCGCCAGATCCGCCGCCGCGTACCAGGGGCTGGCGTCCTCGACGGCGCCGGCGAACCGCACCCGGTCGTGCAGCGGCTGGGTCAGCGCCGGCCTGTCGGGTCCGTCGCCGACCAACGCCAGCCAGGCGTCGGGCACTTGCTCCGCGATCCGCCGCCAGGCCCGCAGCAGGTCGCGCTGTCCCTTCTGCCGGCAGAGCCGCCCGACGCACACCACGAGCGGCGCCTCCAAGGGCACACCGGACAGCGCGGGCAGGCTCCTCCGGCACGCGGCGCGCTGCGAGGCGCTGCTCTCCTCGGCCGGGGAGGCGATCGGGAAGGTGGGGAAGGAGTCCGGATCGACGCCGTTGCGGACGACGGCCCAGGCCGCCGGAATGCCGCAGCGCTCGCCGGTACGCTGTTCCTCGTCGCTGACGCACAGCACCCGGTCCGCCCAGCGCGCGGCGTGCCGTTCCCAGGCGAGGGCGAGTCGGGCGGTCGGCCCCTCGACGGCCGCGAACGACCAGGCGTGCGGCTGATAAACGGTGGGCAGCCGTCCGCGCAGCGCGAGCCGGCCGGCCAGTCCGGCCTTGGCACTGTGCGCGTGCACCACATCGGGGCCGACCTGCTTGATCAGTCGGTGAGCCGTCCACGTCTCGGCCGGCACCGAGCGGCCGGGTCCTCTCCGTGCATCCCAGTGCCGCACCTCCGCACCCAGCGCCGCGATCGACCGGGGCAGGCTGCCGTCTCGAGGGCACGCGACGACCACGCGCAACCCCTGCCGCATCTGTGCTCGGGCCAGATCGGTGACGACCCTCGCCACGCCTCCCTCGACAGGCTGTGACAGGTGAAGGACGGTGAGCCGGCCTCCGGGACCCCTGCGCTGTGACACCACCCGAACATCTCCTCCGTGCCCCGGCCGGTTCAGGCCCCGTTGAAAAATCAGCGTCACTCGTCGGCCCGGAAGCCGTACCGGCCGAGGCGCCGTCTGCACCGGGGGAGGGGCGCGTCGCACGGTTTCGCTTCCGGAAGCGGATTCCCACTCCGCCGAGCGGCGCGGCCCCGGGAGTTCCGTGGCAGGTCTGCCGTGCCTTGCGCAGCCATGGGTTCTCCGGAGCCGGCGAGGATTCCGCTTTGTCTCCTCGGCGGACAACTGTGACAAGCAGAGCGCCGGCGCCCGTGCGCCACTCTCAATGGTTCTTCCGATTCACTGAGTAGTCGGGCACCCATTCGTGTCCCGATACCCCGGGGAAGAGCAGGAATGAGGTGAGCGCCGCGCTCGCCGGCAGCTCGTATGCTGATGTGTCGATTCGGCCGACACGTGGGCAAAGGGAATTCCGAAGTCGATATCACGGTGCGTCGCACGACCCGCTGCTACCTTGACCGGCCGGAAAACGCCCTCAGCGGTCACAGGGAGTGTCGTGAAACTCGTCTGCGTCGGTGGCGGCCCCGCCGGCCTGTATTTCTCGATCCTGATGAAGCTGCAGAACCCCGCGCACGACATCACGGTTTACGAGCGGAACGCGGCCGGTTCGACCTACGGCTGGGGGGTCACCTACTGGGGCGATCTGTTCGACAGCCTCCACGGCAACGATCCGGCGTCCGCGCTCGCCGTCCGCGAGAACTCGGTCCGCTGGTGCGACGGGATCGCATACGTGCGCGACCGCAGAACGGTGCACCGCGGGGACGAGGGCTTCGCCATCAGCCGCCGGCGCCTGCTCGACGTTCTCGCGAGGCGGGCCAGAGCCCTCGGCGTACGCCTGGAGTTCGGGCGTGAGATCACCGACGAGGCGGACTTCCCCGGCGCCGACCTCGTCATCGCCTGCGACGGAATCAACAGCAGACTGCGGGCACGCCACTCCGGCCACTTCGGTACGGAGGTCACCGTCGGGAACAACACCTACGCCTGGCTCGGTACCACGAAGGTGTTCGACTCCTTCACCTTCGCCTTCGTCGAGACCCCGCACGGCTGGGTGTGGTGCTACGCGTACGGGTTCAGTGCCGAGCACAGCACCCTGATCGTCGAGTGCTCCCCGAAGACCTGGGCGGGACTGGGACTTCACGAGGCGAGTCACGCGGAAGGGCTGGCCCTGCTGGAGCGGCTCTTCGCCGAACCGTTGGACGGGCACCGTCTGATCGGCCGGGCGGAGACCGGCGGGGGCGCGCAGTGGCTGAAATTCCGCACGCTGACCAACCGGACCTGGTACCGGGACAACCTGGTACTGATGGGCGACGCGGCGCACACCACGCACTATTCGATCGGCGCGGGAACGACACTCGCGCTCGAGGACGCCATCGCGCTGGCGGACGCCCTGCGCGAGAACTCGGAAACGGAGTCCGCGCTCGCTCGCTACCAGCAGGAAAGGACGTTCGCTCTGCTCTCCGTCCAGAGCGCGGCCCGCTACAGCGCCCAGTGGTACGAGAACCTCCCGCGCTACGTCGACCTCGCGCCGGACCGCATGTTCGCGCTCCTCGGCCAACGGCACTCGCCGCTGCTTCCCTACGTGCCGCCCCAGCTCTACTACCGGATCAACCAGGCGGCCGAGCGGCTCGAGACGCTCCGCCGGTTCAAGCGCTGGCTCGGCCCGAGGCTCGCACGGACTTTGCACTCTCGCGCCTGACCCAGCAGCGGGCGGATGTCCGTCACGAAGTCCACGAGGCGTGCGGGGACTTGAACCGGGCAATTCCAACAAGCCTGCGGCGCCCGGCTTTCGGCAGAACGACCGGTGGGCCGCGGCCGGCTTGGCTGTCGGCATCGGCGGGGCGGGCCGCGCGGCTGCTCCGCTGCCACCGCGGCACGGTACTCAGCAGGCCGCACCGCACGCGTACCGACTGCCGCCAGCCGCCCGACGGTTCGGGTGCCGAAGGACGGCTGGACGTCGGCTCCACGGCCGAGCCCTCACGCGTGCCGGGCGAGACGGCACCCTCCGCGACCTTGTGGATCACTTGTTCCCGCGTTACAACTCGTCCTGTCGATCAACGTGGAGGTTCCAGTGGACGTCAGCCGGATACGGTTCTCCCGCAGACACGCGCTCGTGGCCACAGCGGCAGGGGTCGCCGGGTCGCAGGCGTTGGGGCAGGTGCCGGCGAGCGCGGAGTCGCAGCCGCGTCAACAGCGGTTCCGCGTCGCAGGGTTGCGCGAGCCGGTGGAGTTGATCGAGGACCGCTACGGCGTGCCGCACCTCTACGCACGCAACGAGGACGACGTCTTCCTCGCGCAGGGCTTCAACGCGGCCCGCGAGCGGCTCTTCCAGATCGATCTCTGGCGCCGCCGCGGCCTGGGAAAGCTCGCCGAGGTGCTCGGCCCCGACTACGTGCAGCAGGACCGCGCCACCCGGCTGTTCCTGTACCGCGGGGACATGGACACCGAGTGGGCCCGCTACTCGTCGGACGCGAAGAAGATCGCGACCCGGTTCGTCGCCGGGATCAACGCGTACCTCGACTGGCTCGACGCCCACCCGGACCGAATCCCCGACGAGTTCGGGCTCCTCGGCTACCGTCCGGCCCGCTGGGAGGCGGAGGACGTGGTCCGCATCCGCAGCCACGGCCTGACCCGCAACCTCACGGGCGAAGTCGAGCGCGCCCGAGTCGCCTGCGCCGCCGGGGTGGAGGCCGATCTCGTCCGTCAGGGGCTGCAACCGGACCACGAGGTGGCGGTGCCGGACGGCTTCGACCCGTGCGCGCTGCCCGAGGACGTGCTCAAGGTCTTCGAACTGGCCACGCAGAACGTGGAGTTCGCACAGGGGAAGATCCGCGCCACCGCCCGCGACCGGTCCACCGAGGGCAGCAACAACTGGGTGATCAGCGGAGACCGCACCGACACCGGGCGACCGATCCTCGCCAACGACCCGCACCGCGCCTACTCCGCACCGTCGCTGCGCTACCTGGCGCACCTGAGCGCACCGGGGCTCGACGTCATCGGCGCGGGAGAGCCCGCGCTCCCGGGGATATCCATCGGCCACAACGGCACCGTCGCCTTCGGCCTCACGATCTTCCCGATAGACCAGGAGGACCTGTACGTCTACGAGTTGGCCCCCGACGACCACCGCCGCTACCGGTACGGGGACGACTGGGAGTCGATGGAGGTCCTCCGCGAGCAGGTCGCCGTGGAGGGCGAGGGCGAGCGTACGGTCGAGCTGACCTTCACCCGGCACGGCCCGGTGATCCATGTCGACGAGCAGCGGAACCTGGCGTACGCGGTGCGTACCGCGTGGCTGGAGCCGGGCATGTCCCCGTACTTCGGCAGCGTCGCCTACATGCGGGCACGCAACTTCGACGAGTTCACCGAGGCGATGCGCAACTGGGGCGCGCCCACGGAGAACCAGATCTACGCCGACACGGACGGCAACATCGGCTGGGTCCCCGGCGGCCTGGCGCCCAAGCGCGTCGGCTACGACGGTCTGCTCCCGGTGCCGGGCGACGGCCGCTACGAGTGGGACGGCTTCTACTCGGGCGACGACCTGCCGCGCAAGCTCAACCCGGACGCGGGATTCTTCGCCACCGCCAACCAGTTCAATCTCCCGCCCGAGTACCGGGACATGGGGTTGGGCTACGAGTGGACCAACCCGTTCCGCCACCAGCGGATCGTGGAGGTCCTCTCCAAGCAGCGCAGGCACACCCTCGCCGACTCGCAGACGTTGCAGAACGACCAACTGTCCATCCCGGCACGCAGGTTGACCGCCCTGCTCGCCGGCTTGCAGAGCAAAGAACCCGACCTGCGCCGCGCCCTGCGCCTGCTGCGCGACTGGGACGCCGTCGAAGCGGCCGACTCGGGCGCGGCGGCACTCTTCGAGGTGTGGCTCTCCAAGCACCTCGGCCCGGGGTTCGTACGGGCGGCGGTGCCGCAGGCCGCCGGGATCATCGAGGACGCCGACACCCTCGTGCTGCTCGGCGAGTTGGAGAAGCCCGGCCGGTGGCTGCCGGACGAGGCGGCGCGCGACCGCCTGCTGCTGGACACCCTGAAATCGGCCCAGGCCGAGCTGCGCGACCGGCTGGGCCGCGGAGAGGCGTCCTGGCAGTGGGGCAAGCTCCACCACACCTTCTTCGGACACCCGGCGTCGGCTGCGTTCAGCGAGGACGAGCGGTCCCGTTTCGACGTCGGCCCGCTGCCGCGCGGCGGGTCCCCCGACACCGTCAGCCAGTCGTCGTACCGGACCAGCGACTTCCGGCAGACCAACGGGCCGTCGTTCCGGATGGTCCTGGACGTGGGCGACTGGGACTCCTCGGTGGCGGTGAACACGCCGGGGCAGTCCGGCAACCCGGACGACCCGCACTACCGCGACCTCGCCGAACGGTGGCGCACCGGCGAGTACTTCCCCCTCGCCTACAGCCGGGACGCGGTGGAGCGCATCGCCGAGCGCCGCATGCTGCTGCTGCCCGCCCGGGACTGACGCGGACGCCGCCCGTCGCCGCGGCCTTCGGCCGATCCCGTGCTCCGAGCCGGAGCGCACGGAGACCGGTCGAGGGCCGCGGCGGGCGGTCGGCTTCCGTGACGTGCCCTGCTTCTCGGACGAAGAGCGAGAGGAGGAGGGTCATGAGCAGTCCGCAGACGCTGACGAGGGTCTGGATCATCGTGTGGGACTTGGTGGCCTGGCCGAGAGTCATCCCGAACGACTCCTTCACCAGCCAGAACCCGGCGCGGTTCACGTAGTTGAGCCCGATCGAGCCGGCGCCGATCGCGACCACGAGCAGCGAACTCCCGACGCCTCCACCGGCGCCTTCGCCTACGACAGCGACCAGTGCCTCGTGCGGGAGCACCAGCAGCGCGCGCTCGTCGTCGCCCGTGCCGTCGCGAGCGAGCCGGCCGTACGGGAGGCCGTGGCGGACCGGTCGGCGGCGAACAAGCGGCCGGGAGGCGGTGCCCGCGGAAGCGGCGCCGCGCTCGCGGGCACCGGGGTGCGCAAGAAGGCCGAAGCGGTGCGCGGGTCCACGGGGTCGCTCTTCGTCGTCGTCACCGACGACGAAGGCATCCGGCTCGCGCACCCGGACACCGCCGAGTCGGGGAGGCGGGTGGGCACCAGCCCGTCGACCGCGCTCTCCGGACGGGAGGAACTCGCCAGGCACCGGGCCCACTCGGGCGAGGAGGTCGTGGCGAAGGCGCCGGTGAGAGCGCCGGGGTCGCGGCAGGTGGTGGGGGAGGCCAGCGTCGGTGTCTCCGCGTCGGCCGTGCGCGGGCAGCTCCTGCGTGTGCTGCTCGGCGGACTGGGCTGGCTCGTCGTCGGCTTCGCCGCCTCCGTGCTGCTCGCTCGCCGCTGGAAGAGGCTGACCCTCGGTCTCGAACCCGACCAGCTCGCCGCTCTCGTCCAGGAACAGGAAGCGGTGCTGCACGGTATCGGCGAGGGGGTCCTCGCGCTGGACGCACGCGGTGTGGTCACCGTCGCCAACGACGAGGTGCGCGCGCTGCTGAGCTCCGCGGCCGAGCCAGGCAGGCGACTCGAGGCCCTCGGCCTCACGGCGAGGGTGCGGGAGACGATCGAGAAGGCCGGCGGGCGGCCGGTGATGGCTGTCGTGGGGGAGCGGGTGCTGGTGCTCTCCGCACGCCCGGTCGAGAAGGACGGCAGGCACCTCGGCGTGCTGCTGACGGTCGCCGACCGGACCGATGCCGAGTCGTTGACACGGCAGTTGGACGCCGTGCGGACGATGAGTTCCGCGCTCCGCGCCCAGCGCCACGAGTTCGCCAACCGGCTGCACGTGCTCTCCGGGCTGGTGCACACGGACAGTACACGAGAGGCGTCGGAATACCTCGACGCGCTGATCGGCTCCGGAGCGTTCGGCGAGTCCCTCCCGGAACTCGCCTCGATCCAGGACTCCTTCCTGCGGGCCTTCCTCTCCGCCAAGGCGGCCGCTGCGCGCGAGCGCGGGGTGACGCTGGTCCTCGGCGGCGTGACCCGGGTGGAGAACCGGGTCACCGCACCGGTCGACGTGACCACCGTGGTGGGCAACCTCCTCGACAACGCCATCGACGCCGCGCACGACGGCAACCGCCGCCCGCGCCGCGTGGAGGTCGAACTCATCGCGCAGGGCGCGGAGTTGCTCGTCACGGTCGCCGACAGCGGGGACGGGGTCCGCACCGAGGTCGCGGACGGCCTCTTCGCCGAGGGTGTCTCGACGAAGGACCAGGCACAGGTGCTCGGCGGGCGCGGCGCCGGCCTGCCGCTCATCCGCCAGATCGCGAGGGCGAGGGGCGGCGACGTGCGGCTCACCGAGCGCGGCTCCCCGCCCGGGGACGGCCCGCGTCCGCCCGTCGCGCCGGTCGAGGCGGACCGCGTCACCGGCGGCGCGGTCTTCGTCGCGCGGCTGCCCGACGTGCTGGGCCACGCTCCGGAGGAGGACGCCGTGTCGGACACCGCATTCGTCGCGCCTCGCCGCCCGCCGTCCGGGCGCGGTGCCGGCCGGGCCGCAGGACCCGGAGGCGGTGCCGGATGAGCAGCCGAACCCCGTTGCGGGTGCTCTCCGTGGACGACGACTTCCGCGTGGCCGCCCTGCACGCCTCGCTCGTCGACGAGACGCCCGGCTTCGCCTCGGCCGGCACCGCGCACTCGGCGGAGGCAGCCCTGCGCTCGGTTGCCGAGGGTTCCGTCGACCTCGTCCTCGTCGACCTCTACCTGCCGGACCGTTCAGGGCTCGCGCTGCTGCACGAGCTGTCGTGCGACACCATGGTCCTCAGCGCTGCGGCCGAGGGCCGGGCGGTCCGTGCGGCGCTGTCGGCAGGCGCCCTCGCGTACCTCGTCAAGCCGTTCCCGCCCGCCGCGCTGACCGGGCGGCTGCGCGCCTACGCACGGTTCAGAGAGTTGACCGAGTCGGACGGCCTCGACCAGTCGGCGGTCGACCAGGCCCTCGACGCCCTGCGGGGGTCGGGGCGCGTCCGCGCCCAACCCGCCACGGCGCAGACCGTCACGAGGCAACTCGTCCTCTCCGCCGTGGAGGAGGCGGCGGGGGCGCTCTCGGCAGGCGAGGTCGCGGCACACGTCGGCGTCTCCCGTGCGACCGCTCAGCGGTACCTCGCCGACATGGTCGGCCGCGGAGTGCTGCGCATGCGCCTGCGGTACGGCGCGGCCGGGCGGCCCGAGCAGGAGTACAGGCCGGTGTGACCGGGACCGACCGGCCTGGTCGACGGGGCAGTCGGCCGTGGTGCGCGCACCTTCGGCCGACCGGCTGCGACGCCGGAACTTCCGTTCCCCTGCGGGGTCTTCAACCGACCGGATCGAGAAGGCCGTCGAACGGGCCCCGCAACCGGTGCCACGCGTCACGTCCGGCCGCGTACTCGGTGTCGGTCAACAGGCAGGAGTCGAGCAGCTCTTCGAGGCTCTCGCCGTCGAGGCCGGGAGAGGTGAAGACGAGGTGCTGGCACCGGTCGCCGTGCTCGGGATGCCAGTCGAGGGACGCGGCGGCACGGCGCGCCGGTGAGGCGGTCTCCCAGGCCGCGTCCGGCAGCGAGGCGAGCCAGGAGCCGACCCGGCTCACGCGCAGGGCGCCGCCGGCCGCTTCCCACGAGAGCAGGGTGTCGGGCCGGTCGGCGAGCCAGAAGCGCCCCCTGCTGCGGATCGCCGCGCAGGTCAGGTCCTCCAGCGCCGTGTAGAGCCGCTCGGGGTGGAAGGGGCGCCGCCGTCGCCATACGCGGGTGGCCACCCCGGCCTTGTCGCAGTCCTGGGGCAGCCGTGCGCACGACGGGTGCTGTGCGTCGGCGGCCGCGTCGACGTCGAAGTCGGCGAAGGCGGCGCGGGCCAGCTCGGCAGAGTCGTTCGGCAACTGCACGGCGAGTGGGTGCAGTTGACGCAGAAGGGCCCGGTCCTCGGCGTCGGCATCGCCGCCCGGCGCCAGCGCGAGGACCTGCGGGTACTCGGCCTGCCGTGCCCAGGTGTCGGCGACGGTGCGCTGATCGCTCGCGGTGAGCCCGAGTCCGGCGTCCAGCAGGTCGTCGCTGTTGGCGAGGCAGGGCAGGACGAGCGCCGGGTCCACAGCCGTGACGACGTTGGCGAGCCGGAGCGTGCCCCCGGCGCGCGCGGCGATCGTCTCGGCCATCGCCTGGGGCTCGACCGCGTCCCACAGCTCGACGACGGCGAGGGTGTGCGCCCGCGCCTCGGCGAGCCGTCCGAGTGCGGGGACGACGTCCTCGCGAACGGCGCAGCAGGCACAGCCGTTGACGCGGGCGATGTCGTCGTGCGACACGGGGCCCACGGCGTCGCGCAGCGAGCGGCGCACCCTGCCGTCGTCGGACCAGGAGGGGTCGTGGTGGAGGGCGATGCTGCCCGGCACCGAGAGCAGCAGCCGCTCCACGGTCGCCCGGCGCGCTTCGGCGTGCATCCCCGCGACGAGGACGACGGGGAGGGCGGAGGGACTCGGCATCACCGGCCTCCGCGCCGACCGTAGCGGCGCTCGAACCGCTCGACGCGTCCTGCGGTGTCCACGACGCGGGCCGCGCCGGTGTAGAAGGGGTGGCTCGCCGCGGAGATCTCCACGTCGATGACCGGGTAGGTGTTGCCGTCCTCCCAGGTGATGGTCGTGTCGCTGGTGCGCGTCGAGCGCGTGAGGAAGGCATGGCCTGCGGCCTTGTCGCGGAAGACGACCGGGCCGTACGGGGGGTGGATTCCGGGCTTCACGGCTGCTCCTTCGGGTCGTTGGTCAGCGTTCTTCGCGGAAGTCGACGTGCCGCCGGGCCACGGGGTCGAACTTCCGCAGGGTCAGCCGGTCGGGATTGTTCCGCCGGTTCTTGCGCGTGACGTAGGTGTAGCCGGTGCCCGCCGTCGAGCGGAGCTTGACGATCGGGCGGCTCTCGTTGCGTGCCATGCGGACACTCTAATGGAAATGGTTTTCATCTACAACGCCGGGCGTCAGTGCTCGGTGCGGCGGTGCGAGTCGAAGACGCCGTCCGCCGAACGCGCGCTCTCGGCCCGTCGCTTGACGGTGCTGACCTCGGTCCCGGTCAGGCCGCCTCGGGCAGCCCCCACACCTGGCGCAGCCTGTCGTCGGTGAGCACGTCGCGCGGAGCCCCCTCGGCGACGAGCCGCCCCTGCTGGAGTACGAGGCAGTGGTCCGCGCTGCCGGCCGCCGCCATGTCGTGCGTGGCCTGCACGACGGCGGCGCCGTCGGCTGCGGCCTCCGCGAGGACCGCGAGGATGGCGTCCTTCGCTCGGGCGTCGAGCCCCGTCGTCGGCTCGTCCAGCAGGAAGAGATCGGGCTCCTGGGCCAACCCCTGGGCCACGAACGCGCGTTGACGCTGCCCGCCGGAGAGTTCCCCGAGCTGTCTGCGGGCCAGGTCGCGGATGCCGAGCCGTTCCATCGAGTGCTCCACCACCGAGCGGTCGTGCCGGGTGAGCCGCCGCCACGGGCCCCGACGGGCCCAGCGGCCCATGGTGACGGCGCCGCGGACGGTGAGCGGCAGCGAGTCCGGTACGGCGCTGCGCTGGACGACGAGACCGGGGCGTACGAGACCGCCGCGGGTCACGACGCCCGAGCTGTGGGGCAGCACACCCGCGACCACGCCCAGCAGCGTCGACTTCCCCGAGCCGTTCGGTCCGACGACCGCGGTGACCGCGGACTCCGGTAGCCGGGCGGTGAGTTGGCGCAGGACGGGGCGCCGCGGATAGCCGGCCTCCACGTTCCGCAGGCGGACCCCGGCTTCCTCGATGAGCGGTTGCACGAACACCTCCAGGTTGTCATGAAAATCGTTTTCACTGTACTGTCCGGGCCCATGGAGTGGTTGACCGGCCCTTTCGAAGTGGCCTTCGTCCAACGGGCCTTGTGGAGCGGCGTCCTCGTCTCCCTGATCTGCGCCCTCACCGGGACATGGGTGGTGCTGCGCGGCATGACCTTCCTCGGCGACGCGATGTCGCACGGCATGCTCCCCGGGGTCGCCGCAGCCTCCCTCCTCGGTGGGAACCTGCTGATCGGTGCCGCGGTGAGCGCCGGGGTCATGGCCTGCGGGG
>NZ_AJTQ01000046.1 GCF_000262345.1 Streptomyces xiaopingdaonensis
GCCTGCTCTTCGTCGGCATGCTGTCGCTCGGCGTGATCGTCGTATCGCGCTCGCAGTCCTTCGCCGTGGACCTGACGGGATTCCTCTTCGGTGACGTACTCGCCGTGCGGGAGGGCGAGTTGACCAACCTCGCGGTGGCGCTCGTCGTCACGGCGGTGGTCGCCGCCGCGGGACACCGGGCGTTCCTTGCGCTCGTCTTCGACGAGCGCAAGGCCCACACTCTCGGGCTGCGCCCGCGGCTGGGGC
>NZ_AJTQ01000047.1 GCF_000262345.1 Streptomyces xiaopingdaonensis
ACGCGGCCCTGCTCGGACTGGTCACGCTCGCGATCGTCACCTCGTTCCACGTGGTGGGCACGCTGCTGGTCTTCGGGCTGCTCATCGCGCCGCCCGCCGCGGCGCTGCCGTGGGCCTCCCGGGTCCCTGCCGTCATGGCGGGGGCGGCGGTGTGCGGCGTGACCGCGACGTTCCTTGGGCTGCTGCTCTCCTGGCACCTCGGTACCGCGGCCGGCGCGACGATCGCCGCGAGCGCGGTCCTCCTCTTCTTCCTCTCCGTGTCCGCCGCCGGAATCCGGGACCGGGTCGGTGCGCGGAGACCTCTTGCCTCAGAACTCCGAAGTGAATGCGAGCCCGCAGCATGACGCGAAAACAGCAGAAGACCGTCCCCGCACTGGCAGCCGTCCTCGTGGTCGGTTCTCTTCTCGCCTCGTGCGCGGAGGGCGGCGGCCAGGAGGAGGGGGATGCGGATTCCTCGTCCTCGGCGAAACCGCACGGATATGTCGAGGGGGCGGAAGAGGCGGCGGAGCAGCAGTCGCGGCTGGTGCTGCGCGACGGTGGAACCGGAGCGGTGAGCCTGCTGGACCTCGTGGAGGAGGACACCCGCAAGCTCGGCCGGGCGAAGGACGCCTCGGGAATGAGCACCGACGGACGGTTCGCCTACGTCGGTTCGCCCAACGGCACCGAGGTCTTCGACGGTGGCTCGTGGATGGTCGACCACGGCGACCACGTCCACTACTACCGGGCGAAGGCGAAGGACGTGGGCGGGGTCGGGAAGAAGGAAGCGGAGCACGTTTTCAGCAGCCCGTCGCTCACCGCGCTGAGTTTCGCCGACGGAACGGCGCGGTTGCTCGACCGCGCCCGGATGGAGAAGGGGAAGCTCCGGACGACGGCTGTGCTGAAGGACGCCCGAAAGGGGCCCGTGGTCCCGTACGAGGACGTCGCGCTGGTGCCGGTTTCCGGCTCCGGTGGCGGCACGGTCGTCGAGGTCCGCGACACCGAGGGCCGGAAGAAGGAACAACTGGCGGAGAAATGCGCCGACTTGCGGGGTGCTGCCGTGACCCGCAGGGGCGTCGTCTTCGGGTGCGCCGACGGTGCGCTCTTTGTCAGTGGGAAAACCGACGGAGAGCTCGAGGCCGAAAAGATCCCCTTCCCCGACGACGTGGAGAAGGAGGAGCGTCCTGGCGCATTCAGCCACCGCTCGCTCGGGACGACGTTGGCGGCGAAGGCCGGCGACAAGGGCGCCTGGCTGCTGGACGTGACCGAGCGCCGGTGGAAGCGGGTGGACTCGGGCCCCGTCGTCGCCGTCAACACGGCCGGCGAAGGCGCCCCGCTGCTGGCTCTCGACAGGTCGGGGACGCTCACGTCCTACGACGCGGAGTCCGGCGAGGAGTTGGCGAGCAGAAAAGTACTGCGCAAACCGGCGCGGAAGGGCTCGGAGCCGACCATCGAGGTCGATGCGAACCGCGCCTACGTCAACGACGTGGCTGCCAGGAAGATATACGAGATCGACTACGCCGACGATCTCCGCAGGGCCCGCACTTTCCCGCTCGACTTCGCGCCGACCGACATGGTCGAGACGGGCAGGTGAGTGCCGTGCACCGGAAAGGAGCGAACCGGCCGGTAGGCGTCAGGGCCTCTTGCGCCGCGTTGTGCATCGCCCTGTTGGGCGCCCTCTCGGCGTGTGCCGAGGACGAGGAAGCGCGGCCGACGGTCGTCGTCACGACGAACATCCTCGGTGACGTCACCCGCAGTGTGGTGGGCGGGCAGGCGGACGTGAAGGTGCTGATGAAGCCGAACGCCGACCCGCACTCCTTCGGGGTCTCGGCAGCGGAGGCCGCCGCGATGGAGGGCGCGGACCTGGTCGTCTACAACGGTCTCGGGCTGGAGGAGAACGTGCTCCGCCACGTGACGGCGGCGAGGGAGGCCGGTGTGCCGACGCTCGGCGTGGGCGCGGCGGTCGAGCCGCTCCGTTACAAGAAGGGTGAGAGCACCGGGCAGGCCGACCCGCATTTCTGGACCGACCCGCACCGCGTGCGGAAAGCCGTGGGCCTCATCGCCGAGAAGGTGAAGAAAGAGGTGGAAGGCGCGGATCCGCGCGCGGTCGACCGCCGGGAGAAGGCGTACGGGACCGAAGTGGAAGAACTCGGTGCCTGGATGCGGAAGAGCTTCGACGCCATTCCGCGGGACCGCCGCAACCTCGTGACCAACCATCACGTGTTCGGGTACATGGCGGAGCGTTTCGACTTCCGGATCGTGGGGGCCGTCATCCCGAGCGGTACGACGCTCGCCTCGCCGAGTGCGGCCGATCTGGAGTCGTTGACCGGTGCGATCGAGGAGGCGGGGGTTCCGGCGATATTCGTCGACTCCTCGCAGCCGGATCGGCTCGCCCGGGTACTGAAAAGGGAGAGCAGCGTGGACGTCGACGTCGTCCCGCTCTTCTCCGAGTCCCTCACCGAAGAGGGAAAGGGAGCCGCCACCTATCTGCGGATGATGCGCTCCAACACCAAGGCCATAGCCGGAGGGTTGGCTCCCTCGTGAACCGGCCGTCGTGCCGTCGAAACGCCGTGCCCTCGGTCACGGCAGAAGAAAGGAAAAGTTCCATGGCCCACCGGACTCGCAGGAGAAGCAGCGCCGTTGTTTCCGCGGTCCTTCTCTCTTCCCTCGCTCTCTCCGCCTGCGGGGGAGAGAGCGAGGAGGACGCGCAGAAGAAGGAGGAGAAGAAGGCTTCGGCGAACGTCAGCGACCCGCTCGCCATCACCTACGACGGCGGCATATACGTGCTCGACGGCGAGACGCTCGACGTCGCGGGCGATGTCCCGCTGAAGGGGTACAACAGGGTCAACCCGGCCGGTGACGACCGGCACATCATGGTGTCGACGTCCGAGGGATTCCGCGTGCTGGACACGGCACGGCAGAAGATGAAGGACACGAAGTTCGAGGGCGCGGAGCCCGGACACGTCGTGCTGCACGGCGGGAAGACGGTGCTCTTCACCGACGGCACGGGGGAGACGCGCATTCTCGACTCCGACGCGTTCTCGGACGAGGACCCGGAGGCGGAGACGTACAAGTCCCCCTCTCCGCACCACGGCGTCTCGATCGAGCTGGAGAACGGAGAACTCGTCACCACGCTCGGAACGGCGCAGAAGCGCAAGGGAATCGTCGTTCTCGACAAGGACCGCAAGGAGATCACGCGCAACGAGAAATGCCCCGAGGTGCACGGAGAGGCCGCCGCGAAGGGAGAGGCGGTCGTCGTCGGG
>NZ_AJTQ01000048.1 GCF_000262345.1 Streptomyces xiaopingdaonensis
GAGAGCCCGGACGACTACGGGCGGATCGGCAACCAGGCGGGCTCGGAGGAGTCCTCCGTCGTCCTGGGCGACTACAAGACGGACCCGGAGGCCGAACTGGAGCGCCCGGAGCAGGTCTCGCTGGTCGACACCGAGACGGGCAGGATGAAGCTCGTCGATCTCGGTACCAGCTACAGCTTCCAGTCCCTCGCGCGCGGGCCGCAGGGCGAGGCCCTGGTACTGGGGACCGACGGCGACATCCACGTCCTCGACCCCGAGAGCGGCAAGGAGACCGACACCATCCCGGCCGTCGGGGACTGGCGCGAGCCGATGGACTGGCAGCAGTCGCGCCCCGAGTTGTGGGTCCGCGAGGACACGGCCTACGTGACGGACCCCGAGAAGAAGAAGATCCACGCGATCGATCTCGCGACGGGGAAGAAGAAGGCGACCGGCACTTTCGACAAGAAGCCCAACGAGGTCAGCGGCGTGACCGCCGGCTGAGCGGCGCCGTACGTGCCGGCCCGGCGTCCACGGCCGCCGGGCCGGCACGCGGCCGAGCGCTCGAGGCCGTCCGAAGCTCCCGCGGCGCACGGCACGTTGGACGCCGTCCCCCGGAGGCGAGGCGCGCGCCGTACGAGCGCCGCACGGCCGCGCGGCGGAAGCCGTCCGACCCGTTGACACGGCCCACCCCCCTCCCTACGGTCTCCGCGCATCCACCGCCGGGTGCGCTGTCGAAACGATTCGACACCGCGGGTACGGCACGGAGGAGAGGGCGATGGTCAAGATCACGGATGTGGCGCGGCGCGCAGGGGTGTCGCCCAGCACCGTCTCCTACGTGCTGAGCGGGAAGCGCACGATCTCGGCGGAAACGCGTCAGCGAGTCGAGGAGAGTATTCGCGAGTTGGGCTACCGCCCGCACGCGGGAGCCCGCGCCCTCGCCAGCAGCCGGTCCAACGTGCTGGCGCTCGTGATGCCGCTCCGCCCCGGCGTCCACGTCCCCGTCCAGATGCAGTTCGCCGCCGCCGTGGCCACGAAGGCGCGCGCCCACGACCACGATGTCCTCCTCGTCACCCAGGAGGAGGGCGAGGAAGGGTTGCGGCGGGTGGCGAACAGCGCACTCGTCGACGGACTCATCGTGATGGACGTCCAGATGCAGGACGCGCGCATTCCGCTGCTGCGTGCGCTCGGGCTGCCCTCCGTGCTCATCGGCTTCCCCGCTCGCGCGGACGAACTCACCTGCATAGACCTCGACTTCACGGCGACAGGCGAGCGCTGCGTCGACCACCTCGCCGAACTCGGGCACCGCTGCGTCGCGTTGCTCGGATCGCCGCCCGAAGTGTACGCACGCGGCACGGGTTTCGCGCAGCGGACAGCGGCCGGCTTCACCTCGGCTGCCCGGCGGCGCGGCATGGCCTCGACGGTGGTGCCCGTCGAGCCCGGCCGGGACGCCGCGCGCCGCACCGTGGAGCGGCTGCTGCGCGAACAGCCGGCGCTGAGCGCGCTGGTCGTGCACAACGAGCCCGCCCTCGGCGCACTTGTGGAGGCGTTCCAGCGCGCGGGGATGGCCGTCCCCGAGGAGCTTTCCGTCGTCGCGGTCTGCCCCGACGAGGTGGCCGAGAACGCTGCCGTGCCGGTGTCGTCCGTCTCGATCCCGGCCGTCGAGGTGGGGGAGGGGGCCGTGGAGCTGCTCATGGCCAAGCTCGCGGACCGGGACGTCCCCGACGCCACGCTGCTGCCGCCCCGTCTCACCCTCCGCGCCAGTACCGCCCCGCACCGGGCGCCCGCGAAACCGCGGTACGCGCCGGCGCACGCACGCGACGGGAGCGAGTGCCTGACGGCTCCCTGACCCCGGCGCGACGACCGCCGGCCCGCTGCTCCCCCGCCCGTGCGTCGAGGGGCTCCGACCCCAACGAGCCCCTGCGGGAGACGTGCGCCGCGTCTCCCCGCACCCGACCGCCCTCGGCCCGTCCACCACCGTCGACGGCCGAGCCGCCGCCCTCCCCGCCCACGGGCTCCCCGCCGAAACGGAGACCCTCCATGCCCCCTCGTCCCTTACTGCCGCTGCTCGCCGCGGTCACGGCGGGAGCGACCTTCGCCCTCGGCCTCGCCGGGTGCGCTCCCGCGCCGGAGTCCGGCACCGTCACCGTGCTGAACTCCGCGACCGACACCGCCGAACACACCAAGAACCAGCGGTTCTTCGACCGCTGCGCACGCCGCCTCGGCCTGCGCGTGGAGCAGCACAGCGTCCCGGCCGACCAGGTCTCCTCCCAGGCCCTGCGGATGGCGTCCGCCAAGTCGCTGCCGGACATCCTCGAACTCGACGGCTCCGAGCTGCCCCAGTTCGCCGAGACCAGCGGCCTGCGGCCGCTCGACCAACTCGGCGTGCACACCGCCGGATTCTCCCGCAGCGCCGTCGCCCTCGGCTCGTTCCGCGGCACTCGGTACGGCATCGCCCGCTCCGTCAACTCGCTGGCGCTCTACTACGATCCTGACCTGCTGCGGGAGGAGCACGTCGAGCCGCCCCGCACCTGGGAAGAACTGCGCGCGACCGCCCGCCGGCTCACCGGAAAGGGCACCTACGGCCTCGCCTTCAGCGCCAGCCCCGACGCCGACGGCGTCTACCAGTTCCTGCCCTTCTTCTGGTCGAACGGCGGCGACGAGGCACGCCTCGACGGCCGCAAGGGCGCCGACGCGCTCCGGCTGTGGAGGCGCATGGTCGACGACGGGTCCGTCTCCAGGTCCGTCGTCAACTGGAACCAGCAGGACGTCAACGACCAGTTCGTCGCCGGCCGTGCCGCCATGATGATCAACGGGCCCTGGCAGGTGCCCGTCCTCGACGGGCAGGAGAAGGTGGACTGGGCCGTCGCCCCGATCCCCGTGCCGCGCGCAGGCGACGAGGCGGTCTCCCCGATCGGCGGCACGGTGATGACGGTGCCCAAGAGCGACGACGCCGACCGGGAGGAGAACGCCGCCAAGATCCTCAACTGCCTCAACACCGCCCGCAACCAGCTCGAATGGGGCGAGGCCGTCAACAACGTCCCCACGCGCACGGCCGTCGCGCGCGACTACGCCGAGCGGCGCCCCAAGCTCGCCGCCTTCGCCGAGCTGGTCTCCACGGCCCGTTCGCGTACCGGCCGGGTCGGTACCCGGTGGCCCGTGGTGAGCGACGCGCTCGCCGGGGCGTTCCAGTCCGTGCTCGCCGACGGCGCCGGCCCCGAGGCTGCGCTGTCGCGCGCGCAGCGCCGGGCGACGGCGGGGGAGTGAGGCTTCCATGAGCACCCTGCCCACGACCGCCGCCGCCCCCGCGGCGACGGCCCCCGGTTCCGGCACCGCGGGCGGGCGCAACCGGCGGACCGCGCTGCTGCGTTGGGCCTTCCTCGCGCCGGCCCTGCTCTACATGGCCGCCTTCTTCGGCTACCCGCTCGTGCGCAACGTGCTGATGAGCTTCGAGCGCTACACGCCCACCACCTACTTCACCGGCGAGGCTCCCTTCACGGGACTCGCCAACTGGCGGGCGGTCCTTGCTGATCCGCTCTTCACCGACGCGCTGTGGCACACGGCCGTCTTCACCGTCGGGTCGCTGCTCGGGCAGTTCACGATCGGGCTCGCGCTCGCGGTCTTCTTCTCCCGCCGCTTCCGGCTCTCCGCGCTGGCGAGGGCCGTGCTGCTGCTGCCGTGGCTCGTCCCGATGGTGGTGGCGGCCGTCGTGTGGCGCCGCATCCTCGACCAGGAACACGGCATCCTCAACGCCGCGTTGCAGGCCGTGGGGCTCACCGACGGCGGTGTCCCGTGGCTCAACAGCCCCGGCGTCGCGCTCTTCTCGGCCGTCCTCGTCAACATCTGGATCGGCATCCCGTTCAACATGGTGATCCTCTACGGCGGTCTCCAGGAGATCCCGAGAGAGCTCTACGAAGCCGGCGCGCTGGACGGCGCAGGGCCCTGGCGGACGTTCCGCTCGCTCACCCTTCCCATGCTGCGCCCCGTGGTCACCGTCGTCCTCGTCCTCGGGTTCATGTCGACGGTCAAGATCCTCGACCTCATCCTCGCCCTCACCTCGGGCGGCCCCGCCGACGCGACCCAGACGCTCGGCACCGTGACGTACGAGATGTCCTTCATGCGCCTCGACTTCGGCCAGGGCGCCGTCGTCGGCACCGTCCTCATGCTGATCAGCGCCGTCTTCGCCGTGCTCTACCTGCGCGCCAACCGAGCCGACACCGGGACCGGGAAGTGACCATGCCCTCGACCACCGGGCGCACCGCCGCCGGACCCCGACCGCCGCGCAGCCGACTGCGCGGCGCGTGGAACACCGCGGCCGCGCTGCTGATCCTCGCCGTCCTGCTCTTCCCGCTGTACTGGATGGTCGCGACGGCGCTGCAACCCGACGCCGGGCTCGACGTCGACTTCCTCCCCACCTCCCCGAGCCTCGACAGCTTCCGCGCCGCGCTGGACAGCCAGGGCGGCTCGCTGCTCACCAGCCTCGCCGTCGCGCTCGGCGCCGTCGTGGTGTGCCTCGCGCTCGCCGCACCCGCCGCCTACGCGCTGGCCCGGTTCGCGCTGCGCGGCGAACGCGTCCTCGTCTTCACGACGCTCATCACGCAGCTGGTGCCGGGCATCGTGATCGCCAACGCCCTCTACAGCGCGTACGCCGAACTGCGGCTGGTCAACTCGTACTTGGGGCTCATCCTCGCCGACGCCTCGCTCGGGCTGCCGTTCTCGATCGTGCTGCTGCGCGCGTTCATGGTCTCGCTGCCCGGCGAGGTGGTGGAGGCGGCGCTCGTCGACGGGGCCAACCGGTTCACCGCGTTCGTGCGGATCGTGCTGCCGATGAGCCGCAACGCCCTGATCACGGCCGGATTGTTCACGTTCCTCTTCGCCTGGTCGGACTTCATCTTCGCGCTGACGCTCAACACGGACGACCACGTGCGCCCCATCACCCTCGGCATCTACCGGTTCGTCGGGGCCCACGTCAGCGACTGGGGCGCCGTCATGGCCACCGCCGTGCTCTCCGCCGTGCCGGCGGCGGTCCTCCTCGTCGTCGCGCAGAAGTACATCGCCGCAGGGGTCACCGGCGGGTCCGTCAAGTGACCGCGGCGCGAGCGGAGTTGGCCGACCCACGCGCGACGGAGCGCGCCCACCGCGAGCAGCCGACCATACCGAGCAACGGAGGGCAGGAGACCCGATGAAGTTCACCGACGGCTACTGGATGATGCGCGAGGGGGTCAGCGCGGCCCACGCCGCCGAAGTCGCCGACACCCGAGTGGAAGCCGACCGCTTCACCCTCTACGCCCCGGTCCGCCACCTCCGGCACCGGGGCGACACCCTCAACGGGCCGCTGCTCACCGTCGAGTGCTTCGCGCCCGCCGAGGGCGTCATCGGCGTCCGCGTCACGCACCTCGCGGGAGGCGTCGACCGCGGCCCGCACTTCGCTCTGGAGACCCCGGCCGGTACGGCCACGGGCGAGGTGACGCACGAGGGCGATCAACTCCGCCTCGTCAGCGGCGGCTTGACGCTGAGCGTCGACACCGCCGCGCCCTACGGGCTGGAGTTCTCCGCCGGCGGCCGCACCCTGACCACGGTCGGGCCGCGGGGCACCGGATACGCCACGACCCCGGACGGCGCCCACCATTCGGTTGCTCAACTCTCCCTGGGGGTAGGCGAGTTGGTCTACGGCCTCGGCGAGCGGTTCACGCCGTTCGTGCGCAACGGGCAGCGCGTCGACCTGTGGCAGGCGGACGGCGGCACCGCGAGCGAACAGGCGTACAAGAACGTGCCGTTCCACCTCACCAACCGCGGCTACGGCGTCTTCGTCAACCATCCGGGGCCCGTCTCCTACGAGGTGGGCTCGGAGGCCGTCGGGCGGCTGCAGTTCAGCGTCGAGGACCAGACGCTTGAGTACTACGTCGTCCACGGCCCCACCCCCAAGGAGGTACTCGACCGCTACACCGCCCTCACCGGCCGCCCCGCCCTGCCGCCCGCCTGGTCGTTCGGCCTGTGGCTCTCCACCTCCTTCACCACCTCCTACGACGAGGAGACCGTCGGCCGCTTCGTCCGCGGCATGGCCGAGCGCGACATCCCGCTCGGCGTCTTCCACTTCGACTGCTTCTGGATGCGCGCCTACCAGTGGTGCGACTTCACCTGGGACCCCGACGTCTTCCCCGACCCGCCGGGCATGCTGCAACGCCTCAAGGAGGAGCACGGGCTGCGCATCTGCGTGTGGATCAACCCGTACATCGCGCAGAAGTCCCCGCTCTTCGACGAGGCGGCCCGGCTGGGGCACCTGGTGCGCCGGCCGGACGGCAGCGTGTGGCAGTGGGACATGTGGCAGGCCGGCATGGGGCTGGTCGACTTCACCAGCCCGCAGGCGCGCGCCTGGTACGCGGGGAAACTCCGTGGGCTGCTCGGCCAGGGCGTCGACTGCTTCAAGACCGACTTCGGGGAACGGATCCCCACCGACGTCGTCTGGCACGACGGTTCCGACCCGGTGCGGATGCACAACTACTACAGCCAGCTCTACAACCGCACCGTCTTCGAGACGCTCACCGAGGAGCGCGGGGCGGGGGAGGCCGTCGTCTTCGCGCGTTCCGCGACCGCCGGCGGCCAGCGCTTCCCCGCGCACTGGGGCGGCGACTGCGAGTCCACCTTCGGTGCGATGGCCGAATCCCTGCGCGGCGGGCTCTCGTTGGGCCTCTCCGGGTTCGGCTTCTGGAGCCACGACATCGGCGGCTTCGAGGGCACCCCCAGCCCTGCGGTCTTCAAGCGCTGGGTCCCCTTCGGCCTCCTCTCCTCCCACAGCCGCCTCCACGGCAGCTCCTCGTACCGCGTCCCGTGGGAGTTCGACGACGAAGCCGTCGCCGTCACACGGGAGTTCACGCGCCTCAAGAACCGGCTCATGCCCTACCTCTTCCAAGCGGCACGCCAAGCCGCCGACGAGGGCACCCCGGTGATGCGGGCGATGCTGCTCGACTTCCCCGACGATCCCGCGTGCCACACGCTCGACCGGCAGTACATGCTGGGCGACGACCTCCTCGTCGCCCCGGTGTTCACCGAGGACGGCGACGTGGAGTACTACCTGCCCCACGGCGTGTGGACCCACCTGCTCACCGGCGAGCGGCTGCAGGGACCCGGCTGGCGACGAGAGCGCCACGGCTTCCGCAGCCTGCCGCTGCTCGCCCGCCCCGGCTCGGTGCTCCCTTTCGGCGCGTACGACGGCGCCGCGGTCTACCCGTGGGCGCACGACGTGACCCTCCGCGTCCACGAGCCGGTCGACGGCGCCACCGTCACCACCAGGGTGCCCGCCCCCGACGGAGCGGGCGAGACCGTCTTCCGCACCCGTCGGGACGGGGACCGCGTCGAGGTCGAGGCGACGGACGCCCCGGGCCCGTGGCACGTCCGGCTCGACGGCGCGGAGCGGCTCACGGCGCCTCCCGGCAGCGGCCGTCTGGTGGGGGTGCTTCCTTCGGAGGGGAGCTAGATGATCAATTCCAAGGGGTCAGTGATCGTATGAGGTGAGCGAGCGGAGGGTGGCTCGTTCGGTGTGCTGATGGCCAGCCGCCGGGTGACCCGGTGGAGCAGCTCGGCGGCCTTGCGCAGCCGCTTGTTGTAGCCGGGCTGCCGCGGCAGATACGGGAAGAGGTGCCGCAGGTGGGTTCGTGCGTGCCGGAGCCACCTGGCCTCGGAGGTGAATCCGAGCACGGCCTGCGCGAGGGTGACCAGCTCGGCTTCCGTGAGCTGCGGCGCGATCCCTACAGCCGGCCGCCCGGGAGCCAACTCCGGTCGCTCCTTCAGTAGATCGTCGGTCGTCGCCTAAAGTGCTGTCGCGAAGGTGTCCAGGTTGTTCGTCATACAACGATCTTGGGCGCCCTCGTCCACGTCTCTGCCGACACCCCTTGATCGTCCGAGAGTGCGCCGCGGGGCGACCGGGGCGGGGGCGAATGTCGCCTTGCCCGAGAGAGAAGTGGTGCGCGATGAGGTTGGTACTGCAGGAGTTCCTGTCGCTGGACGGCGTCTCCCAGGGGCCCGGTTCCCCGGACGAGGACACCAGTGACGGGTTCACCCAGGGCGGCTGGTTCGTGCCGCACTTGGACGAGGCATTCGACCGGGTGGCCACCACCTGGCTCGGTCAGGCGGACGCGTTCCTGTTCGGCCGCCGTACGTACGAGAACTTCGCTCGAGACTGGCCGGAGATGACCGACCACCCGAACGCCCGCATTCTGAACGGCTTGCCGAAATACGTCGCCTCCCGGAGCCTGAGCAAGGCTGGGTGGGAGCCGACCACGATCCTGTCCGGCGACATCCCCGCCCAGGTCGCCGAACTGAAGCGGCAGCCCGGCCGTGAGCTTCAGATCCACGGCAGCGCCCGGCTCGGCCAGTCCCTGCTGGCCGCCGGCCTGATCGACGAGCTGCGGCTCGCGATCGCCCCGGTGGTCGTGGGCAGCGGACGACACCTGTTCCCGGACGGCGGCACCCCGGCCGGCCTGCGCCTGCTGCACAACGAGACGACGCCGAGCGGGATTGTGGTGCACGTCTACGAGTCGACGGGCCTTCCGAAGTACAGGACGTACGGGGCCGACGCGTAGCCGCCGGACCGGACTGATCGAAACGGGTCGCCGGACGCAGCATCTCCCGAGCATCCGCTGACCCCTTGGAATTGATCATCTGGGGGGGTGCCGTGCTGGTCACGGCACCTACCCACCGACCGCTGCCGGCACGATCACCAACTGCTCACCGTGGAGGGGCCGTTCGGCCGTACCGTGCGGAAAACCGGTACGGCCGAACGGCGTCGAGCCGGGGCGTGCGGCGGATCGGCGGCGCACGGCCCCGCGTCATGCCGCGGTGGTGTCCGCGGGCGTCCGCCCGTGCTTGCCGGCCCGATCGACCGTGTGCCGGAGGACGTTGCACGTGTGCTGCGCCTCGTCCATCAGGCGCACGCCCTCGGCGAGGAGGATGCCGTACGGGCGGGAGGGGTCGCCGAGGGCGAGGTCCGTGCTCTCGGCGCGGTCGACGAGGCGGCGGCGCTTCTCCTGCGCGGCGTCGGCCGCTCGGCACAACTCCCGCGACTGGTGGGGGAGTTGTTGTTCGTCGAGTCGGCTGAGCTGCTCGGCGATCGTGCCGAGAGCCGCCAGCAGCTCCGCGTAGTCGTGGAGGAAGGCGTCGCACTCCTGGCCGACCTCGCTCCCGGGCCACTGCTCCAACGTACGGGTGAGCGAGGCGACCTGGTGTGTCACCCGCTCCAGTGCGTCGAGCACCTGCCGGTACCCGGAGAACTCCGGATGGCGGTAACTCGGCAGCATGCGCAGGGGGTTGAGGTGCCGGGCCTCCACGGCGGTGCGCAGCGCGGAGCGTGCCTGGTCCACGAGCCCCTGCAACTGCGCGACTCGGGACCGCCAGTGACGGGTGCGCTCCTCGCTCAGGTCGTGCTCGTGCAGGGCGGGCCGAACGTCGTCCAGCAAGTGGCACAGTGCGTGGGCGAGGGCGCGGACGCCGTGTTCCACGCCTCTGTACCGCATCGGCGGCAGGAGCACCACGTTCACCGCGACGCCGATCGTGCAGCCGATCGCCACGAGCAGGACGATCTCGCCGAGTTGGGCGAGCCGCTCGGTGCTCTCGCCGGCGGCGGCGTACGTGGCGAAGGCGAAGAACGCCCCGGTCACGACCTGGCTCCCCTGCTCGGCCAGGCGCCGCCACCGGCCGATCGCCATCGTGATCAGCGCGACGAGCACGAAGGTGACGAGGTCGGGCCCGGTGAGGAGGGCGAGCACCGCCTGCACGGCGACACCGGAACAGACGGCGCCGACGTACCGCAGGGACTGCAACAACGACTGGTAGACGGTGACCTGGATGACCAGGACGGCCGAGAACGGTGCGAAGGCCGGGGACTCCCCGTCCAGCACGTCGTGCCCCACGAACCAGGAGAGGGTGGCGGCGAGGGAGCTCTTGCCGATCAACTCCAGCGTGTTCCGCTCGTGACCGGGGCTCCGGGCCCGGGCCCACCACTGCCTGAAGCGCGTGCCGCGGGCGGGCTTCGCGGGGGTTCGCCGGTCGCTGCTCAATTCCCTGGCTTTCGCTGCTCGTTCACGGAACGGTCGTCGGTGCGCAGCCCGACGCTCCTCGGACGCGCGGCGTACGGACGGGCCGTGCCCCGCGGCTCGGGACGTACCGGGCCCGGCGGGTGCCCCGCGGACGGCTGTCCATGCACCGCGCTTCGGCACGGCGTCCGCGAACCGGGAAACCGGCCGCGCCGATGTTTGTATACCGGGCGGCACGGTGAGGCGGACGGGCACGTGCTTAGACGGTCAGGCACGCCGCGGAAGCCCGCGTGGCGTCCTGGCGTGTCCTGACCGGAACTTCCGCACTCTCTCGACGAGAAGGACGGAGAAGAGTCGTGGCCAAGACAACCTTTCCCCAGCGTGCCCAGCGCTACCGGCACGACCACGCCGACGCCCCCGACACGTCAGAGGACCTGGCCCGCCTGCCCCACGTCCCCGAGGGGCCCGAGCACACGGAGCTGGCCGGCAGCGTCGTCGAGGAGTGGCTCCCGATGGCCCACCGACTCGCCGGCAAGTACCGCGGAAGGGGCGAGAGCATGGACGACCTCCACCAGGCGGCCGCCCTGGGCCTGGTCAAGGCCGTCGAGCGGTACGACCCCGAACGCGGCACCGCGTTCGCCACGTTCGCGGTGCCCACCATCGTGGGGGAGATACGCCGGCACTTCCGCGACTACAGCTGGCACCTGCACGTGCCGCGCAGGGTCCAGGAACTGCGCAACACGGTGCGTGTCGCGTTGCTGAGCATGGACACCGGAAGCGGGGAGTCCCCCTCGGTGCAGGAGATCGCCGACCGTACCCGGCTGGACGTCGAGGACGTCGTCGCGGGACTGAAGGCGATGGAAGGCTACCGCGCGCTCTCCTTGGACGTGCCGCTGGAGAGCGACGAGGGCGACGGCTTCGCGCTCGCCGACACCCTCGGCGAGCGCGAGCCCGCCTACGAGACGGTCGTGGCGAAGGAGGCCGTCAGGTCGAGCATCGGGGCGCTGCCCGAACGGGAGCGGCGCGCCCTGTACTTGCGGTACTTCCACGACATGTCCCAGTCCCGCATAGCCGAGGACCTGGGGGTCTCGCAGATGCACGTCTCCCGGCTGCTCTCCCGTAGCTGCGACCGGGTGCGCCGGGAGGTCGACGGCGAGCCGTGCGCGGCGGCGAGCCAGGCGGCCTGAGCGCCCGGCGCTGCCGGGCAGGCAGCACGAGCCGGCTACCGCGCTCCGGGGACCCGTCCCGTCCGTGCGAGTTCCCCGACGATCTCCCGGAACGGGACGTGCCCGTCCTGGGGCGCTGGACGCCGCCCGCGCGGAGCTGGTGCGGGGGACAGGGACCGGGCCGGTATCGCGCGGCCGCGACAGCAGCCCGGCCCTCTGTCACCCTTGCCGTGCGACGAAGGCGACGAACTCCGCCCAGACGTCGGGGGAGTGGTTGAGTACAGGCTCCGTTGCGGACTTCGAGTCACGCACATGGATCGCCTCACGGCAGGCTGCGATCTCGACGCACTGACCGCCTTCCCCGCTGCTGTGGCTGCTCTTGATCCATTCCAAGCGGTGTGCGTGTGCATTGCCTACTGCGTTCATCTTTCTCCCAGCAGCTTTTCCGTGAAGTCCAGCGATTCGGTTGGGGTCAGCGCTTGCGCCCGCAGGAGGCCGTACTGCTCCTCAAGCTCTCGCACCGACTTCCGCTCCGTGTAGAGACGACTGTGCCGCTGCACCTCTACGTAGGCGATCCTGCGTCCTTCCTCCGTCTCGATCAAGGTGAAGGGACCGGCCAGGCTGGGGTGTTCGGTACGTTCGTTGGGCATGACCTGGATCTCCACGTTGCGGCGCTGGCCGAACAGAAGGATGTGTTCAAGCTGACCGCGCCACACGTCCCAGCCGCCCGTCGGTCGCCGCAGGACCGCCTCTTCGATCACGAAGCTGATCGTCGGCATGGGCACCCGATCGAAGATTGCTTGACGCTCCAGGCGAGCCGCTACGCGTTGGGCCACGGTGTCGGCATCCAGTAGCGGACGTCGGACCTGGAAGACAGCCTCTGCGTACTCGGGAGTTTGCAGCAGCCCGTTGATCAGCAATGTGTCGTACACATGCAGTTCGACAGCCTTGGCCTCCAGCTTTGCCGCGTCCCGGAAGAACGCCGGGTACTGAGCCCTCGCCACCTCCTCCTTCCCTGCCCTCAACGCCCCGCCCGCATCGAGCAGTTCGTCGGCCAGGTCGATGAATCGAGGCGGCGGGATCCGTTTGCCCTGTTCGAAGGCGGCGATGCTCGACGGCGAGTAGCCCATCCGTGCGCCGAAGTCCGGCCGCTCCACCCCGGCCCTCTCGCGCAGCGCCTTGAGCTGCCGCCCGAAGACGACGAGGAAGCCGCCGCCGACCTCCGGCTCCGGGCCGTGCCGCGGTTCCCCGTCTCCGTACTGTTCCGGTTCGTCCATCCGGTCACCTCCGCCCCTGTCCAACTCGCGCACGCCGCCGCCCGGTTACGGCCGCCCCGCATACAGCCACGGCCACCGCGCGTACAACCGCTGCCGGTCCGCCCGTCGCTCCTGGTCGACGCTACCTGTGCGCGGCCACCATCTCCCCGTGAACGGAACAAACCGCCCTCCCGAATCCGCCGCGCAACACCCCGCCCATGCCGGGGAGTTCGTCATGCGCTTCACCTCCACCCCGCGCGGCGCACGGCTCGCCCGACGCCTCGTCTCCCACCGGCTCAACGCTTGGGGCCATCCCCATACCTCGCGCGTCAACGAGACGCTCACCGCGATCGCCGCCGAGCTGACCGCGAACGCCGTCCGCCACGGCCACGTGCCGGGCCGCTGCTTCCACCTCCGCCTCACCGAGGCGGCCGCCCCCGAGCGTGTCCTCCGCATCGAGGTCACCGATACCCGCTCCGAGGCACTGCCGCGACCGGTGCCCGCACCGGACGGCGAGCACGGCCGCGGCCTGCTCCTCGTCGCCGCTCTCGCCCGCGACTGGGGGACGGTCGCCCTCCCCGCGGGGCTGGGCAAGACGGTCTGGGCCGAAGTGAGTGCTGTTGTGCGCACGCACTGATACCGCGTCGGGACGCAGTGTTGCGCTCACGCGCGGCGCCTCGGCCCGCCAGGCCGGACAGAAGCAGCCGCCGCACCAAGCTCGTTCGCCCGGAGGTATTGACACCTGAGGCCACGTGTCAAATAGTTCTCGCCTCTCAGCGCAACGACGTTGCGTTGAGCGCACCATCCGGTGAACGCGTGCCGGGCACAGCGAGGAGCAGGGGCATGGCCGAGACCGAAGCGCCGAAAGGCGTGCTGCAGAGCGTCGATCGGGCGCTGAGCGTTCTCCTCTCCTTCACCGAGGTACGGCCCGAGTGGGGCGTGAGCGAGCTGGCGAGGGAGCACGGCTGGGACAAGGCCGTCGTCCAGCGCCTGCTCACGACCCTCGCCGCCCGCGGCTTCCTGCTGTGCGACGAGACCACGCGCCGCTACCGGCTCGGCCCTTCGGTCTCCCGCCTGGCGCGCGTCGGCGAGCACAGCGGCGTCCTGCCCTCGCTCGTCCGCCCCGTCCTCGCGCGGCTGCTGCGGGAGACCGGCGAGAGCGTCGTGCTCAACGTCCCCAACGGCAGCGGCTACCGCTGCGCCGCCGCCGTCGACGGCGCGGGGCCCGTGCGCTACACCGCGATCGTCGGCGCGCTGATGCCGGGGCACGCAGGAGCCTCCGGTCACGCGATCTTCGCGCACTATCCGGAGGCCGAACTCGGGCAGCTCTTCGGCGCCAGCCCTCTCCAGCGCTTCAACGAGCAGACGATCACCGATTTCGACGCCCTCATGGAATGTTACGCACAGGTCCGCGAGGACGGCGTCAGCCTCAGCCACGGGGAGTACGACGAGGCGGTGACGGCCGTCGCCTCCCCGGTCTTCCAAGCGGGGACCGTCGCCGCCTCGTTGACCGTCATCGGCCCGGCGCACCGCGTCTCGCGCGCCGCCGGAGACCTCGGAGAACTGGTCAGGGACGCGGCAGCCGAGGCCACCGCCGCCTTCGGAGACTGACCCGGACCGCCTTCCACACCGCACAGCACAGCCGCGCGACGAGCGACGCGTCGGCCGAACCGCCGTACTCCGGCCCGTCCTTGCCGAAAGGGGTGCCCCGTGTCACCTCACTCCCCGTCCGCCGCCGGCCCCGATCCCGCCGCTCCCCAGGAGACCCCGCCGGAATCGGGGGCGGAGGGCACCGCGCACCCGAAGGTGCGCGAGCCGATGCTGTTCGTCCTGCTCGCCGTCCTCTCGGTGGTGGGCGCGGTGATCGGCGTCGACCTCGTCACCAAGCTCGGCATCTCGGCGAACACCTCCGTCGTCGGTGCGCTCGTCGCCATGCTCGTCGGGCGCATCCCGCTCGCCGGGCTGCGGCGGATGCGCTCGGTCCACCGGCAGAACCTCGCCCAGAGCGCCATCTCCGCCGCCACGTTCGCCGCCGCGAACGTGCTGCTGACCTCCATCGCGATCCCGTACGCCTTCGGCCGCAGCGACCTGGTCTGGCCGATGCTGGCCGGCGCGACCGTCGGGCTGCTCATCGACGTCTGGGTGCTCTACCGGTCCTTCGGCTCCCGCCTGCTGCCCGCCGACGCGGCCTGGCCCTCCGGCGTCGCGGCGGCCGAGACGATCAAAGCCGGCGACAAGGGCGGCAAGCGCGCCCTCGTCCTCGGCGCCGGCACCCTCGTGGGGGTGGGCGGCACCCTCTTCAGCCTTCCGCTCTCCGCGGCGGGCGTCGCCTTTCTCGGCAACGTGTGGGCGCTGCTGATGTTCGGCTTCGGCCTGGGCATCGCCGAGTACGTGCCCGGCCTTCTCGACGTCGACCTGACGGGCGAGTTCATACCGCACGGTGTCATGATCGGCGCGGGCGTCGTCGCCCTCGGGCAGGCCGTCCGCCTCCTGGCACGGCGACGGACCAGCACGCCGGCCCCGTCGGCGCCGGCCGACCCCACCACCGTGCCCACCGTCGACGAGACCACTCTGCGCCGGACGCTGATGCGCGGCTACGGCCTCTTCACCGCCGGTGCGGTCGTCATGGCGGTGCTCGGCGGGCTGCTGGGCGAGATGAGCCTGCCCGCCCTCGTCGGATGGGCGCTCTTCGCCGCGTTCGCTGCGATCGTCCACGAGTTGATCGTGGGCCTCGCCGCCATGCAGTCCGGCTGGTTCCCCGCCTTCGCGGTCACCCTAATCTTCCTGATCGCGGGCCTGCTCATGGGCATCCCCTCGGTCCCGCTCGCCCTCCTCGTGGGGTACGTCTCCGCCACCGGGCCCGCCTTCGCCGACATGGGGTACGACCTCAAGGCCGGCTGGCTGCTGCGGAAGGACCACCGCCCGTGGGACGCGTACGAGCGCGCCGGACGGCGGGAGCAGCTCAAGGCTTCGCTCGTCGGCTTCGCCGTCGCGCTCGCCGTCGTCGCGCTGGTGTGGCAGGCGTACTTCGAGCAGGACATGCTCCCGCCGGTCGCCACGATCTACGCCGACACCGTCAAGCACGGGCTCGACTCGCCGGGCGTCCTCACCAACCTGCTGCTCTGGGCGATCCCCGGAGCGCTGATCCAACTGCTGGGCGGGACCAAGCGGCAGATGGGCGTCATGCTCGCCACCGGCCTGCTCGTCGCCACCCCGCACGCCTGCTGGCTCGTCATCGCCGCGCTGGCCGTCCGCGTCGTGTACCGCAGGTGGCGCGGTGCGCAGGCCGACGAGGAGCTCAACCTCGTCGGCGCCGGGCTCATCGCCGGCAGCTCGCTCGGCGACTCGGCGCAGATCGTCAAGGCCGGCTGAGCCCGTGCCTCGCGCCCGCCCTCCACCGTCCCCGCTGCCGCCCCGCTGATCGCAGCACCACCGCACAAGGAGAGAACGCCCCATGGAGATGTTCAGCCGCCTCGAACCGCGCCCCGAGTACCTGGGCTTCGAACTGGCGCTGGCCGCGCGGAAACTCGTCGAGGAGGTCATGCTCGTCAAGCCCGGTGAGCACGTCGTGCTCACCGGCGACACGAGCAGCGACCGACGCGTCGTCGACGCCACGGCGCAGGCCGTAGCCGCTGCCGGCGCGCACCCGGTGGTCGTCTGGTCCGAGACCCTCCCCAGCTCCTCCATGGAGCCGCCCCGCCCGGTCGCCGGTGCCATCGCCGACGCGGACGTGTGGATCGAGTTCGCCGTCTCGTACCTGATGCACTCCGACGCCTTCCGCGCTGCCATGGCCAACGGCTGCCGCTACACCAACCTCACCGCCATGGACGTCCACATGCTGGTCGCCACCGTCGGACGCCCCGACTTCCAGGGCGTGATGAAGCTCGGCAAGGCCCTGGTGCGGCTCCTGGAGCAGGCCGACGAGGTGCGCATCACCTCCCCGAACGGCACCGACATCGTCGGCCGCAACGGCGACCGGCCGATCAACCTCCGCGGCAAGCCGGCCGAGAAGCCGGGCGAGACCGTGATGCTCTCCGGACAGATCTCCTGGAACCCGCTGGAGGAGACCCAGGACGGCGTGCTCGTCTTCGACGGCGCCCTGTGGCCGCCCGACCAGCTCGGCCTGCTGCGCTCGCCGGTCCGGCTCACCGTCGAGAAGGGCGTCGTCACGAACATCGAGGGCGGCCAGGACGCGGACGTCTTCCGCAACTGGATGGCGTCCTGGGACGACCCGAACATGTACCGCGTCGCCCACTGGTCGCTCGGGTTCAACCCCGGGGTGCCCGCGCCGACGGGGCGGATCGTCGAGGACGAGCGGGTCTTCGGGTGCGTCGAGCTCGGCATCGGCACCAAGGGCGCCTGGATCGGCGGCGAACCGTGGGTGGCGGCGGCCCACACCGACGGCTCCGTCGTCGGCCCCTCGATCCACCTCGACGGCGAGTGCATCGAGCGGGACGGCGTCTACGTCCACCCCGAACTCGTCGAGATCTGCGCCGAACTGGGCGTCGAGGGCTACTGAGCCCGCCCGTCAGGGCGCCCCTGCCGTGCCGGGCGGGGGCGTCCCGCCCGGCGCCGGGGCGCGCGCCCCGGCGCACGTCCCGCACATCGCCACGGAGCATCGCATGACCACGACCGCCGAGCGCACGTACCGCCACAGCGGACTCGTCTGCACCGACCACACGCTCGCCGTCCCCCTCGACCACGACCGCGCCGACGGGCCGCGGATCACCCTCTTCGCGCGCGAGGTCGTCGCGGCCGGGAACGAACACCGCGACCTGCCCCGCCTGTTGTGGCTCCAGGGCGGGCCGGGCGGGCGCGCGGAGCGCCCCAACGCGTCCGGCGCCTGGCTGCGCCGGGCGCTCGAGGAGTACCGCGTCGTCCTCCTCGACCAGCGCGGCACCGGCCGCTCCACGCCCGCCGACCGCACCACCCTCGCCGGCCGCGACGACGCGGCCGACTACCTCGCCCACTTCCGCGCCGACGCCGTCGTGCGCGACGCCGAACTCCTGCGGCGCGCGCTCCAGGGCGACCGGCCCTGGACCGTCCTCGGACAGAGCTTCGGCGGCTTCTGCACCCTCACCTACCTCAGCCAAGCCCCCGAGGGGCTCGAACTCGCCCTCATAACAGGCGGGTTGCCCACGCTCACCGGGCACGCCGACGACGTCTACCGCGCCGCCTACCGGCGAACCCTCGCCCACAACGAGCGCTACTTCGCCCGCTACCCGGACGACCAGAAGCTCGCCGACGCGGTCGCCGACCACCTCGCCGAGCACGAGGTCTCCATGCCGTCGGGCGAGCGGCTCTCCGTGCGCCGCTTCCAGACGCTCGGCATCACCTTCGGTACCGCCGCCAACTTCGACAGCCTCCACTACCTGCTGGAGACGGCCTTCGTCGACGGCCCGAACGGACCCTGCCTCTCCGACCCGTTCCTCCGCGGCCTCGACGCCACTCTCTCGTTCGCTCCGCGTCCGCTCTACGCCGTGCTCCACGAGCCGATCTACGCCCAGGGCGGCCGTGCCACGGCCTGGGCGGCGCACCGGGTCCGCGAGGAGTTCCCCGAGTTCGACGGCGGGAGCGGAGGCCCGCTCCGCTTCACCGGCGAGATGATCTACCCCTGGCAGTTCGAGGAGGACCCGGCCCTCGTGCCCCTGCGCGACGCCGCCGAGCAGCTCGCGCACCGCACCGACTGGCCGGCCCTCTACGACCCGGACCGGCTCGCGGCGAACGAGGTACCCGTCGTCGCCGCCGTCTACCACGACGACATGTTCGTCGACCGCGAGCAGGCCCTCGAGACCGCGGAGCGGGTCCGCGGCCTGCGCCCCTGGATCACCAACTCCTATGCCCACGACGGCGTGCGCGCGGATTCGGCCGTCCTCGACCGGCTGCTGGCCATGGCACGCCGGGAGGTGTGACGGGCGGCCGTCCGTGGGCAGCCGACGTCGGACGCCCTGCGCGTTCCTCAGGCGCAGGGCGTCCCGAGGGGGCTGCCGTACGGGCGGAGCCCCGCTGTCGTGCGGCCTGCCTCGGCGGTCACCGGCTCTGGCATCATGAGCAATCGGAACTTCGTTCCGTCGGCAGGCGGCAGAGGAGGAGCGTCGCGGTGAACGGCAGCGGTACGGGCGCGCGTCGCCGTCGTGCGGACGCCCTGCGAAACGAGGAGGCCCTCCTCGACGCGGCCGCCGCGGTCTTCGTCGCCTCGGGGGTGGACGCGCCCGTACGCGACATCGCCACCGAGGCGGGCGTCGGAGTGGGCACGATCTACCGCCACTTCCCGACGCGCTCCGACCTCATCATCGCCGTCTACCGGCACCAGGTCGAGGCGTGCGCGGAGGCGGGCCCGGCACTGCTGGCGAAGAGCTCCACCCCGTACGCGGCGCTCGCTGAGTGGACCGACCTCTTCGTCGACTTCCTCGTCACCAAGCACGGCCTCGCCGCTGTCCTCCACTCGGACAACCCCGGGTTCGAGGCGCTGCACGCCTACTTCCTCGACCGGCTCGTCCCCGTGTGCGCCCGACTCCTCGACGCCGCGGCCGCCGCCGGCGAGGTCCGAGCCGACCTGGAAGCCTACGAACTCCTGCGCGGCATCGGGAACCTGTGCGTCGGCGCGGAGGACGACTCCCGGTACGACGCGCGCCGCGTGGTCGGAGTCCTCGTCGAGGGGCTACGCCGATCGCGGTGATTCCGGGCGGCGTTGGTGCGGGTGCGGGGCCTCCGAACCCTGCGCCGGGAGCCGGCGGCCCGGCGCCGGCGGCCCGCCGGGAGAGGGGCCGACGGCTGCCCCGAGCCGTTCACCCGCCGCCTGAGGTGCCCTGCTCGGGAGCCGAACCCACCACCCTCGCGGCGAAGTCGGCCAGCCGGGCCCGCAACACCTCGCGCGGCATCCCCTGCCCCGCCAGGTGCTCGACGAGGTCGGCCCGGACGGCGGCGAGCAGCGCGTGGGCGGCGAAGTCGCCGTCGGGCACGCAGGGGAGCTGCGCCAGCGCGTTCCTGAGCAGGTCGTGCCAGTGCGCGTAATGCCCTGCCTGGTAGGGGCTGGTGCTCCCGGTCTCCTCCAAGGCCAGTGCCAGGTGGCGGTTGTCGAACTTGAAGCACAGCGCGGCGTCGAGGAGCGCGGGAACCCGCTGGAGCGGCGGGGTGTCGGGCCCCAGGGGCGGCGGCCCCGACTCGACGGCCTCCCGCGTCGGTTCGAGGCGCTCCGCGTACAGGGCCAGGAGCAGTCCGGTCCGATCGCCGAAGGCACGGAAGAGCGTGCCCTTGCCCACCCCGGCCGCTGCTGCGACATCGGCCATCGTCACCTCATCGGGGCTCTCGCAGCGCGCGAAGAGGGTGTCCGCGGCTGCGAGGACGGCCTCCCGGTTGCGGGCGGCGTCCTTGCGTGGCTTGCGTTCGGGCACGGCGTGGGCCTCCATTGCGAAGCGGACCCTGGGTCCGTATCATCGAAGCGGACTCAAGGTCCGCATTCTACGAGACGGAGGCCACCCATGTCCGCACCCGCCTCCGCGGCTGACATCCACCGCCGCGGCCTGCGACTTCAGCTCGACCGGAACATTCCCGACCGCATCGGGAACGGGTCCTCGCCTCGCCACGGGGCCCCTCTCCTCGGCGCCGGCTTCCCCGTGGCCGGCCGGTGAACGCCGTCCTCGTCATCGGTGCCACGGGCACGACCGGCGGCCGTACCGCCGCTCGGTTGGCGGCCGCCGGGCACCGCGTGAAGGCCGCCAGTCGCCGGGGCACCGCGGTCCGGGCCGCCGAGTCGGTGGCCTTCGACTGGTACGACCCGACCACTCACGCCGCAGCCCTCGAAGGAGCCGACCGCGTCTACCTCCTGCCACCACTGGGCGAGACCGACCCCGCGGCGGTCATGCTTCCGTTCCTCGACCGGGCGCGGGACGCGGGGGTGCGCAGAGCGGTGCTGCTCAGCTCGTCGGCGATCCCCGAGGGCGGACCTGCGGTGGGTGCCGTCCACCGCGCCCTTCCCGAACTCTTCCCGGAATGGGCGGTGTTGCGACCCTGCTGGTTCATGCAGAACTTCACGGGCGACCATGCGCACGCGCGGAGCATCCGCGAGAAGGGCGTCGTCCTGAGCGCGACCGGGGACGGCCGGGTGGGCTTCGTCGACGCCGAGGACATCGCGGCCGTCGCGGTCCGCGCCCTGACCGACACGGAGGCACCCGGCACCGATCTCGTCCTCACGGGTCCGGAGACGCTGAGTTACGACGACGTCGCCGCGCTCTTCGCGGAGGTCGCCGGACGGAGCGTCGTCCACCGCCGGGTCTCGTACGAGGAGTTGTCCGCGCGCCTCACCGAACAGGTACCGCCCGAGTTCGCCGCGCTGCTGGCCGGTCTGGACCGCGCCATAGCCGGCGGTGCCGAGGACCGCGTCACCGACACCGTGCTGCGCGTCACCGGTCGGCCGCCGCGTACCTTGCGGGCCCACCTGGAGGACGCGCTCCGAACCGCCTGACGGTGCACGGCCGTTGGCGCCCGCCGGGGCCGACTCCGCGTGCCTGCCGGCTCGTTCACCCGGGTGGGCGGGCGGGCGGCACCAACTGGCGCTGCGTCATCCGTCCGACGAGGCGGCCCTCGTCGTCGGAGGGTCCGGTCTCGACGACGACCGGCGTCGACCCGGTGTGCAGCGGTCGCGACACCGTCCGTACGGAGCCGGCGCGCACGGCGCGGAGGAAGTTCGTCTTCGACTCGACCGTCGAAGTCCCGGCGCCGGGCGGCGTGTTGAGGAAGGCGCAGACGGCGCCGGCCGCGTCCCCGAGCGACATCAGCGCACCGCCGTGCAGCACGCCGCCGACGGTGCACAGGTCGGGGGCCCACTCCGGGGTCGCGGTGGTCTCCTCGGGCGTCGCCGTGTGGAGCTCTACGCCGAGGCGGACGGCGAAGGGCCGGGCGAGCAGGTCGGCAGGGGCCTGTTCCGGCACGGGGCGCTCCGTGGTCGTCGGCTGCGGTGGCCGCCATCCTGGCGGCGGCCGCTCCGTGGGGGGGGGACCCGTCGTGCCGGGCGCTCCACCGCTCAGCGCCAGCCGAGCCCCGGTGCGACATGCGTGAGGACGGCTTCCAGCACGTGCGCGTTGTACTCCACGCCGAGTTGGTTGGGCACCGTGAGGAGCAGGGTGTCGGCGGCCGCGACCGCCTCGTCCCCGGCGAGCTGTTCGACGAGCACGTCGGGCTCGGCGGCGTAGGAGCGCCCGAAGATGCTCCGTGTCTCGGCGTCGATGTGGCCGACGTGGTCCGCGGAGCCGCGCTCGCGCCCGAAGTAGGCGCGGTCGCGGTCGTCGACGAGAGGGAAGACGCTGCGGCTCACCGACACTCTGGGCCTCCGCTCGTGGCCCGCTGTCCGCCACGCCTCCCGGTAGGCGTCGATCTGCTTGCGCTGCTGGACGTGGAAGGGTTCGCCGCTCTCGTCGTCCTTCAGTGTCGAGCTCTGGAGGTTCATGCCGAGCTCGGCGGCCCAGGCCGCGGTTTTGTCGGAGCCGGCGCCCCACCAGATCCGGTCGCGCAACCCTTCGGAGTACGGCTCGACGCGCAGCAGTCCTGGCGGGTTGGAGAACATCGGGTTCGGAGCCGGTTCCGCGAAACCCTCGCCCCCGAGCACGTCGAGGAGCATCCCGGTGCGGGAGCGTGCCATGTCGGCGTCGGTCCCGCCCTCGGGAGGCCGGTAGCCGAAGTACCGCCAGCCGTCGACGACTTGCTCGGGTGCGCCACGGCTGATGCCGAGCTGGAGGCGGCCGCCGGAGATCAGGTCGGCGGCGCCCGCGTCCTCCGCCATGTACAGCGGATTCTCGTAGCGCATGTCGATGACGCCGGTGCCGATCTCGATCCGCTCGGTGCGGGCACCGATCGCGGCGAGCAGAGGGAACGGCGACGAGTGCTGCCGGGCGAAGTGGTGGACGCGGAAGTAGGCGCCGTCGGCCCCGAGCTCCTCGGCGGCGACCGCGAGGTCGATCGCCTGGAGCAGGGAGTCAGCGGCCGAGCGCGTCCGGGAGTGGGGTGAGGGCGTCCAGTGTCCGAAGGACAGAAACCCGATCTTCTTCATACCGGGTTCAACGCTTCCCGGCCCGGTTCATTCCGCGGAGAGCGGGTGCGCTGCGGATCGTGACGGAACGCGACCGCTGCGTGCTCGTGTGCGGGGCCGGGCGGTGGAGTCGGGTGATGCACCGGCAGGCAGCGCCGGTCCGGTCCGCTCGCGACCGGCCGTGCCGGCCTGTCCTTGCGGCGGTGGCGTGAACTAGGCGGCGTTGTAAGGGAGTTGCCGGCGACACGGCAGGGACCGCGCGTGCTTCCGGGCGAGTCGGGCGGCAGCGTCGGGGTTGCGGGGGATCGACGGCTCCGAGCGGTGCGGGGCCGCGGGATGCCGCACGGCGTGCCGGCTCCGGCGGTCCGCAGGCTCTCCCCGCCCCGTCGTCGCACGACAAGGTGCGTCGGACGCGGCAGCGCGCCAGGTCGAGCGCGGACGTTACTGTCCCATCGGTTGAATATGTGGCTACGAGCAACTACTTTCCTACCAGGAAAGTAGTGTGGATGAGCAACTTGTTGGCGGAGGTGGCCATGTCTGATCGTTCGGACCCGAGTGCCGAGGCGGCCCGTGCGCTGCGCGACGTCGACCGGCGTCGTAGCCAGGCCCGTGCGTCGATGCCGATCGAGTCCCGCTGGGTCTCCGTAGTCGCCGGTGTCGTGGTCTTCGTGTTGCTGGCGGCGCCCGACGTCTTCGGCGAGTGGGTGCGACCCTGGATCAACTTCGCGATGTTGGGCCTGCTCGCGGTGTACGAGATAATGCGTCGGACCAGGCGCGGGTCTTCTGCGCTGGGCCGGCCCACCCTGGTGCGCAAAGTGGGACTCGCCTCCCCGGGGTCCGCGTACTTCGTCCGGCTGGGGTTGATCGCCGTCCTCGCAGTCGCCGCCGTCGTGGCGCTGGTGCAGGGATACCGGCTGTTTCCCTACGCCGGGGTCGTGCTGGGGGCGCTGCTCGGCGGCGCCTTGATCGTCTTCGGGCCGGCCTGGCACAGGTACCTGGCCGCGCTGACCATGCGTGGCCGGCGTGGCGAGGCCGGAGCCGTCGATGGACCCCGCTGACTTGGACCCCGTCCTGCTCGACCCGACACGGCTCTCGATCACTTCCCTGCTCGTCGGGGTGAAGTGGGCCGAGTTCGCGTGGGTGCGCGACTCGGTGGGGCTGTCGGCCTCCGCCCTCTCCAAGCAGGTCAGCACGTTGGAGGCCCGCGGTTACGTCGAGGTGGAGAAGGGGTACGTGGGCAAGCGTCCCCGCACCTGGCTCAACCTCAGCGGAGCCGGCCGGGCGGCCCTCAACAGCCACGTCACGGCGCTGCGGCGGATCGTCGAGGAATCCGAGGGAAGAAGCCCCTGAGCCGGGTCCCCGACGCCGCCCGCTCGTCGCGCCCCGATCCCGGTCGGGCGGGCCGCGCTCGTCGCCCTCCTGTACCGCGGGCGTCCGGAGCCCGTCCCCGGAGGCGCCGGATGTGAGGGGGTGCCGATGCGGGCGGAGTTCGGCTGCCGGTTTCGGTGCGTCGGACGAATGTGCCGAGCGTGTGCAAGTCCCGCGCTCGGATCATCGTCGCGAACCCTGGGGATGCCTGCGGGGCGCTTCCGTACGTGTCGATGAACGCGGCAATGTCGCTCTCCGGGCGTCCGAAGCGTCTCCCCTGGATCGTCGGGCGGGATCGACGAAGCGTGGGCCGCGGGCGACTTCGTCCCAGTCCCCCAGAAGGGGTGCGGCCGTCCCGCATGAGGTTGCCGGGGTAGGCGTCCCCGTGGAGGAGTACGTACTCCGAAGAGGCAGCGTGATGGGTTTCGTGCCTTTTCTGCACCCAGCGGGTGGCGTCGAGGAGCCAGACGCGGTCGTCGGCGAGTACCGAGCTGTCGGTGATCGCCTGGGTAAGGGAGGTGAGAGGGCTGAAGGCCGGTATGCCGCCAGGTAGCGGCGACTCAGAGGAGTCATTCGCTCCAAGGCAGCCGGCGCCGGGGTGGTGAACCGGCCTCGGGTACTGCGTAGTTGCGGGCGGCGACGTCGATGTCGTGCGCTTGGAGGTCTGTACGGATCGAGGAGTGCTGCACGGCCTGCCGCACCAGCCGCAGTGGCGTTTCCGTCCGACGGGTGCACCGGGACCGGGGGCAGTACGAAGACCGGGAGGAGTGTGGGAAATGGCTGACGAGACGGTCGCCGTCGTCGGTGCGGGGATCGTGGGGCTGGCCACGGGGCGCGAGATCGCGCTGCGTCGTCCCGGGACCCGCGTGGTGATGCTGGAGAAGGAGCAGCGGCTCGCCGTCCACCAGACGGGGCACAACTCCGGTGTGGTGCACGCCGGGATCTACTACGCGCCCGGGAGTCTCAAGGCGCGCCTGTGCACCAGGGGGAGGGGGCTGCTCCGCGAGTACTGCGAGGAGCGCCGGCTGCCGTACGACGAGTGCGGGAAGCTCGTCGTCGCGGTGTGCGGCGAGGAGGTGCCGCGCATGGAGCGGCTGCACCGCAACGCGCTGGAGAACGGGGTGCCCGGCGTGCGCCGGCTCTCGCCGTCCGCGATGCGGGAGATCGAACCCCACGTCATGGGCGCGGCGGCGCTCCACTCGCCCCGCACCGCGATCACCGACTACACGGCCGTCGCGCGCGCGTTCGCGCAGGACATCACGAACGCGGGCGGCGAGGTGCGGCTCGGCTTCGCCGTCACCGGCATCGGCCGGCCGCGGGGCGGAGGCGTCGAGGTCTCGTCGCGGAGCGGGACCGTGCGCGCCGACCGCCTCGTGCTCTGCGCCGGCCTCCGGAGCGACGAGGTCGCCCGGCTCGCCG
Source organism: Streptomyces xiaopingdaonensis (assembly GCF_000262345.1). GTDB lineage: Bacteria > Actinomycetota > Actinomycetes > Streptomycetales > Streptomycetaceae > Streptomyces > Streptomyces xiaopingdaonensis. Next base: position 25,238 of record NZ_AJTQ01000048.1, read on the forward strand.
GCGGCGGCGAGGAGCCGCGGATCGTCCCCTTCCGCGGCGAGTACATGACGGTGAGCGCAGCCAAGACGCACATGGTGCGCGGCCTCGTCTACCCGGTGCCCGACCCCCGGTACCCCTTCCTCGGCGTGCACTTCACACGCCGTGTCGACGGCACGGTGGAGGTCGGCCCCAACGCCGTCCTCGCCTTCTCGCGCGAGGGCTACCGGCTCTCCGACGTCGACCTGCGCGAGCTGCGGCGGATCGCCCGCTTCCCCGGCACCTGGCGCCTGGCGAGGGCGCACTGGCGCAGGGGGATCACCGAGCTGCGCGGGTCGCTCTCGGTCAGGGCGTACATGAAGGCGGCCGAGCGCTACGTCCCGGGAATCCGCGCTGCGGACGTGGCACGCGGCGGCGCGGGCGTACGCGCCCAGGCGCTCGGCCGCGACGGGGCGCTCGTGGACGACTTCGCCATCCACAGGTCAGGCGCGGTCACCGCCGTCCGCAACGCGCCCTCCCCGGCTGCGACCTCCTCGCTGGCCATCGCCGAACACGTCGTCGACACCGTCTTCGACGGCTGAACTCCCTCGGCCTACAGGGCTCCTGCACGACAACGGCTCGCGCCCCGGGGGCCGTCCGAGCCGGCGTGTACGACGCACCGCCGTCACCCGCGTCCGATCCGATGACCGACCGCAGAGTGACCCGGCACCTCGACTCCGGGCGTTCGTCCCACTGTTCGCGCGTCACCACAAGACCGCCGACACACCTGACGCGCCCCGGAGGCCGCCGCGCCGGCGCGGCGTCAGCCGAGGCGCCCCCGGATGCCGTCGCGGAGGGCCGTCGCCGGGACGTCGTCGTACTCGGCGAGCAGGTCCAGCGCCGTGCGCCAGTGGCGGGCCGCCTGGTCGGGGTCCGTGGCGCGGAGTGCGGAGGCGAGGCCGTCGAGGGCGACCGCCCGGTGCCAGCGGTCGTCGAGGTCCGCGAAGGCGGCGGCAGCGCGGCGGTGGAAGTCCGCGGCGTCCTCGGCGCGGTCGAGGAGCCGGTAGGTCTCGCCCGTGCCGTGCCACGCCTCCGCCTCGTGGCCGCGATCACCGAGCCGGCCGTAGAGGCCGGCCGCGCGGTGGAAGGACTCGAGGGCGGCCTCCGGCATGCCGTTGACGCGCTGGGCCGCGCCGAGCGTCAGCAGCCGGAAGCCCTCGGACATCCAGTGCCGCATCGCGACGGCGATCTCCACCGACTCCCGGGCGGCCTCCAACGCCTCCGCGTACCGGCCGCTCTCGCGGTGCACGTCGCTGAGGGCGCGCAGGGCCGCGCCCTCGCCCCGCCGGTCGCCGAACTCCCGGCAGGTCGCGAGGGCTTGCTCGCCGGCCGCCGAGGCCCCCGCGAGGTCGCCGACCTCGCGGCGGACGGTGGTGAGGAGGGTGAGCGTGTGCGCCAGCCACCGCTCCTCGCCGAGCTCCTCGATCACTTCGCGGGCCCGTTCGAGCGCGGCCAGGGCTGCGGGCAGCTCCCGCTTGCGCAGGCGGACGAGGCCGAGGGCCTCCAGCGAGTTCGCCTCGCCCATGCGGTCGCCGGACCGCCGGTAGAGGGCGAGCGCCTCGGCCGTGTACGCCTCGCCTTCCGACAGCAGGTGGACGTGCGTGTGCGCGTCGCCGAGGCAGCGCAGCGTCCTCGCCTCCGCGGAACCGTCACCGAGACGGCGGGCGGCGGTGAGGCCGAGTAGTCCGGTCTCGATCCAGTCGGTCATGGGGGCCGAGTGCTTCCAGACGGCCAGGTGCGTGAGGGGCAGTTGCCAGGCGAGGGTGTCGAAGCCCTCGGCCGCCGCGGCGCGGGTGGCGGCGAGGAGGTTGGTGTGCTCGGTCTCGGACCACGTCCGCGCCCTGTCGTAGTCGTCGAAGGACGGCAGGGCCGCTGCCTCCGCGGACGGGACGAGCGGGGAGCGGGCCGCGCTCGCGCCGATGCGCACCTGGGCCTCGTCGCACGCTTGCAGGTACCACGTCAGGATGCGCCGCAGGGCCGCCTCGCGCTCCTCTTCCGGCTCGTCCGTGCGGACCTGGTCGGCCGCGTAGGCGCGCAGCAGGTCGTGGAGTTCGTAGCGGTCGGCCTTCTGCGTGACCAGGTGGGCGCCGACGAGGGTGTCGAGGAGCCGACGGGTCTCGTGGAGCGTGGCGGAGGCGAGCGCCGACGCGGCGTGGGCGCTGAAGTCGGGCCCCGGGTGCAGGCCGAGGAGGCGGAAGAGGCGGGCCGCCGGAGCCGGGAGGGCCTGGTAGGACCAGGCGAAGACGGCGCGTACGGCGCCGGCCTCCTCGTCGTCGCCCGTGCTCAGCGCGGACCAGCGCGAGGACTCGTCGCGCAGGTCGGCTATGAGGTCGTCGAGGTCGAGGTGCGGGTTGCCGGCGGCGCGCTCTGCCGCGATGCGCAGAGCGAGGGGCAACCGGGCGCAGAGCGAGGCGAGTTCGGCGAGCTTCGCCTCGTCGGCCGTACGGGAGGGGCCGATGACGGTGCGGAGGAGGGCGATCGCCTCGGTGTCCGCGAGGAGGTCGAGGCGGAGCTCGAAGGCGCCGTCGTGCACCGCCAGGCTCGGGAGGGATCTGCGGCTGGTGACGAGGGTGAGGCACCCCGGCCCTGCCGGGAGCAGCGGGCGGACCTGCTGCGCCGTGGCGGCGTTGTCGAGGACGACGAGGACGCGGCGGTCGGCGAGGCAGGAGCGGTAAAGGGCGGCGGCGACCTCGACGTCGCCGGGGAGCGACGGGACGCCCAGCGCGGTGAGGAACTCGGGGAGGACCTCCTCGGGCTGGCGCGGTGCCCCCGGGTCGTAGCCGCGCAGGTTGGTGTAGAGGCGGCCGTCGGGGAACTGGTCCTCGATCCGCCGTGCCCAACGCAGCGCGAAGGACGTCTTTCCCACTCCGGCGGTTCCGGTGACGACGACGGTGGAGGAGGAGGCGGAATCGCTCTCTTCTTCTTCGAGCAGTTCGTCGAGACGGTTGAATTCCGCCACCCGGTTGACGAAATTCCGCGTGCCACCGGGAAGTTGACGCGGCGGAGGCGGGGAAGGCGCGGAAGAGTTCTGGTGGAAGTGGACACCGCCGCTGACGTCCCGTGCCTGCACCGCGTTTCCGACCGTACCCGAGAGAGCGGAGCGGGTGCTCCCGTCCGCGGAACCTTCTTCCTCCCGTGGGGCGTTGACGGCCGCCTCCTCCCGAGTGCCGGTAATCCGACCGGAGGACCGTGGACACCTCCGCGAAACGCAGGTGTTGCGACATCGGCCCGAAGAGCGCAGCGTACCGCTCGTTACCCGACGGGGAAATGGTTGGTGCCGCGGCGCTTCCCTGTCGTACAGGCGTGTGTATACCCGGGGTTGGGTAGTGTGCTCTGCGACGGATACGGCTGCGCAGGCGGAAGGCTCTCTCCGGGCGGCGCGGACGCGGCGAGGGGGCGTTCCCGAGCGAGCCGCGCGGTGTCCGGGCTCGTGTGCCGGCTGCGACGTCCGGGGCGGACGGAGGCGCGATGCGGACGCAGGGAGTGCCTGTGAGCGAGGAGCTCGGCGCCGATGCAGCGGCGCGGTACGACAGCTTTCTCAGCCGCCGTTTCCACATGGCGGTCCTCCAGCCGACCACGCTCTGCCCCTGGGACTGCGACTACTGCTATCTCGCCGACAGGGAACAGCGCCGGGAGATGTCCCCGCACGTGGCGGAGGCCGTCGCGGCGAGCATCCGCGCCCAGGGCTCCCGGTGGCCGGTCAGGGTCGTGTGGCACGGGGGCGAACCGCTGTCGCTTCCCCTTTCCGGGTTCGAGCGGCTGCTCTCGCCATTCGAAACCCTCCGCAGCGAGGGGCGTGTTCAGCACTGCGTGCAGACCAACGCCGGCCTGATCACGCCCGAATGGTGCGCCCTCTTCGAGCGCTTCGGCTTCTCGGTCGGGGTGAGCGTGGACGGCCCCGAGTGGGCGAACGCGGGACGCCACGACCGTTCGGGGAGGAGCGTCCACGACCGCATCATGCGAGGCGTCCGGACACTCCGCGAGTGCGGCGTCCCCTTCACCACGATCGCGGTGGTCACCCCGGAGACCGTGGGGCGGCCGCACGAGTTGGCCGCGTTCTTCGAGGAGTTGGGGACGGTCCGCGTCGGCTTCAACATCGAGGAGCGAGAGGGCGCGAACACCGGGCGCCCCGTGGTCGACGAGGAGGCCGCCGTCGCCTTCTGGCGGGCGTTGATCGAGCGGCGCTCGGCCGGCTCCCCGCTCCGCGTACGCGAGGTGGAGCGCCTGCTCTCCTCCCTGCGTGCGGCGCGGGACCACCGGGAGGAACCCGCTTCCCCGCTCTGCGATCCGGTGCCCACGGTCGCCTGGAACGGCGAAACCGTCCTGCTCTCCCCGGAGTTCTCCGGGACGCGCGCACCCGAGTACGACGACTTCGTCCTCGGCAACGTGCTCACCGAGCCGCTCACCGCGATGGTGGCGCGAGCCCACGAGGCCGCGTACGTGGACGAGTTCGCGCGGAGTCTCCGCTCCTGCGCGCACACCTGCGAGTTCTACGCCGCCTGCCGGGGCGGCCAGACGAGCAACCGCTACTCCGAGCACGGGACGCTCCTCGCCACCGAGACGGCCTTCTGCAGGGCCACGCGTCAAGCCCCCGTGCGCGCCCTCCACCAGTTCGCCGCGGCCACGACAGAGAGGACCTGATGGGTATCTTCCAGGAGCTCGTCTCCTCGCGCTCCGAAGCCTTGGCGGAGCTCCTCGACGCCGCGGAGTCCCCACTCGGGGAGCAGCCGGCGTCCGAGGCCGACAGCTCCCCGCCGTTCTCCAACTGGAACAGCTGGAGCGACAGCGACTGACCGGGGTCGAACTGCGCGTCGTCACCGGGCGGTTCGGCGACGGTGCGCGGCCGGGACGTTCGGGGCTCGCCTAGCCGAGCGGCACCATCGCCAAGGCCACGACCACCAGCAGCCCGATGTAGGTCCAGGCATGGACGCGGTCCGGTATGCGGGGCGGGCGGCGCCGCACCACCGCGATCACCGGCAACGCGCCGAGCAGCAGCGCCCCCGCCGCGACCGGGTCCACCAGCCCCACCAGGGGCATCTCGCCCGTGGCGCTCCCACGGAGCGGGACGGCGGCCTCGGCCGCGAGGAAGACCGCCGCGGCGGGCAGGGCGATCGCCACCGTCAGCGGGTTGGCCAACGCTGTCGCCACCCCCATCGGATGCCCGGCCCGCCGCATCGTGGGCACCGTCAGGACGCTCCCGCCCACCCCGAGGAACGACGCGACCGCACCGACCGGCGCACCGAGCGCCGCGGGCAGCGGCCGCGCCCCCCGCTCGGCCGCGGCTTCCGGCCGCGGGCGGAGGAAGCCGGGACGCGTCAGCAGGTCTCCGACCGTGAGGCCGACGTATCCGACGAACGCCCACCGGGCGAGGTCCGGCGGCGCCACACGCGCCGCGCACGCGCCCACCGAGGCGCCCAGCACCAGCAGCGCCAGCAGCGGGCCGCTGCCCCGCAGCGCCACGAGTATCCGCCGCGGCGTGACGGCCGTCGCGAACCCCGCGTTGACGACCATCACCACGGCCGAGGTCGCCGTCGCCACCCGCATCGCGTCGTCGCCGAGGGCGGCGTCCGCCCACACCACGACGGGCACGGCGACGAACCCGCCACCGAACCCGAACAACACCGTCGTCGCCCCCGTGAGGAGCCCGATCCCGACCAACGCCACAACGTCCACCCGCCCAACCCCACCAGGTCCGCGGGTGGCGCGCATGCGAAGGTCGGCACGTTTCCTTCGCGTTCCGGCCGCTACCGTGGTCCGGTGAAGAACGTCCCCCTCGCCGAAGTCGACCACCTCGACCGGGCCGTCCTCCCCATCGGCACCGACTACCCGCCCGGCCACCTGCTCGACTGGCACCACCACCGCCGCGCGCAGTTCCTCCACGGCGCCACCGGCGTCATGGTCGTCGACACCGCGGACGGCACCTGGACGGTCCCGCCCGAGCGCGCCGTCCTCATTCCGGCCGGCACCCGGCACCGTGTCCACATGCTGGAGGTGAGCACCCGCAGCCTCTACATCGAACCCGACGCCGTCCCCTGGTGGCCCGCCACCTGCACCGTCGTCGACGTCCCGCCGCTGCTGCGCGAACTCCTCCTCGCCGCGGTCGACTTCGCCCCCGACTACGGGCTCAGCGGGCGCGAGGGCCACATCGCCGCGCTCCTGCTGCACGAGATCGCCGCCCGCACCCCGCTCCCGTACCACCTGCACATGCCGCCCTCCGAGGAGCTCGCCGCTCTCTGCCGCAGCTACCTCTCCGGCCCCGACACCCGTACGAGCAACGCCACTTGGGCGGCCGCGACGGCGATGAGCGAACGCGCCTTCACCCGGCGCTTCCGGGCCGAGACGGGGCACAGCCCTGCGGCGTGGCGCGCCCGTGCCCGGCTCCTCGCGGCCGTCCCGCTCCTGCGCACCGCCACCGTGACCGAGGTCGCGGTCCGACTCGGGTACGCCTCGCCCGCCGCCTTCACCGCGGCCTTCACCCGCGCCTTCGGCGCCCCTCCTTCCCGTTTCGCCGGCCGCCACAGCCCGTACGCGCGCGGGTGCCGCCCTCCGGAGGGGAGGACGGCACCCGAGTGACGTGCGCGGAGCCCGGTTCGACGCGACGGGTGGCTAGCCCGAGTGCACCTCCCGGTAGAGGTCGCTCGTGTAGTAGTCCGACGGATCGGGGTTCTCGTCTAGCTGCTGGTTGCGGACGAAGAAGTCGCCGAGCTTCTTCAGCCAGCGGTCCATCTCGCCGCTCTTCGTCTTCGCGGCGAGGTCGTCGGTGGAGAGCGTCTCCACGTGCGAGGCGTCCGCCTTCGCCTGCGCCTTGCTGACGTTGAGCATCTTCGCGCTGAGGGCGACGGACTCCTCCGGGTGCTTCTTGCGCCAGTCGTTGGCCTGCTGGAGCACCTTGACCACCTTGCGGTTCTTCTCCTCCGGCACCTTGGTCCCTGCGACGAACGCCGTGGGGAAGCGGTCGCCGGTGTCCTTGGTGCTGGCCACCTCCTCCATCCCCGGGACCTTCTCCTTGATGGTGTCGATGGAGGGGTAGAAGATGCCGGCGCCGTCGATCTTTCCCGAGGTGAAGGAGGAGACGACTGTGGACGGGTCCATGGCGACCTTCTTGATGTCCTTCGTCGTCATCCCCGCCTTCTCCAGCGCCATGTTGAGGATCATGTCGCCCGAGGTGCCCTCGGGCACGCCGACCCGCTTGCCCTTGAGGTCCTTCATCGTCTCGATGCCGGGCTGTCCGATGACGCGGTCCGCGAAGGTGAAGGTGTTCACGGAGACGACCTTCGCCTTCCCCGAGGCCGGGAGCCACATGGCGCCCGGCCCTATGTAGCCGTAGTCGAGGTCGCCCGAGCCGAGCGCCTGGACCTGCACGGGGCCGTTGTTGAACACCTTCGCCTTCGCCGTGAGGCCCTGCTTCTTCCACAGCCCCTGCTCCTGTGCGATGGCGAGCAGGCTGGCGCCGTTGTAGTCGCCTATGTAGCCGAAGTTGACCGTGTCGTCGTCCTGACCGGCGCTCCCCGAGCAGGCGTTGAGGCCGAGGCTGAAGACGGTGACGGAGAAGAGCGCCGTGAGGGTGCGGCGTGTCCTGCTTCCGGGCATGGCGGTGGTCCTATCGGGGAGAGTGAGTCGCGGGTACGGGCTGCCGGTTCGCCGTGCGGCGCTATACGGCGGGAGCGGCCTGCTCCTGGTGGTAGACGGAGGTCCACACGGTGTTGCGGATCTGCCGGAACTCGGCGGAGAGGCGGATCTCCTCGGTGCGGGGGTAGGGCAGGTCGACGCCGACGACGCGGTGGATGCGCCCGGGCCGCGCGGCCATCACCACCACGCGGCTCGCCAGGTAGACCGCCTCGTCGACGTCGTGCGTGATGAAGAGGACGGTGCGCTTCTCGCGGCTCCACGTCGCCAGCAGCTGATCCTGCAACTGGACCCGGGTGAGCGCGTCGAGCGCACCGAACGGCTCGTCCATGAGCAGGACCTGCGGGTCGACCGCGTAGGCGCGGGCGATCGCGCACCGCTGCTTCATGCCGCCGGAGAGCGTCTTGGGCAGCGCGTCCGCGAACTCTTCCAGGCCGACGAGGCCGATCGCCAGGTCGGTCCGGCGGCGGCGTTCCTCGGCCGGGACGGAGGCGAGCTTGAGGCCGAACTCGACGTTCTGGCGCACGGTGAGCCAGGGGAAGAGCGCGTACTGCTGGAAGATCACCCCGCGGTCGGGACCCGGCCCCTCCACCTCGGCGCCGTCGACCAACACCCGCCCGCCGGTGGGCTCCTGGAGGCCGGCGGCCATGCTCATCAGGGTGCTCTTCCCGCACCCCGACGGCCCGACGACGGTGACGAACTCCTGGTCCGCGATGTCCAGGGACACCCCGTCCAGGGCGGTGAACTCGGTCCCCTTGAGCGGGAAGGTCTTCACCACGTCCCGAAAGCTGATCTTGCTGTTCATCGCCGCTCCTGCCAGCCGGTGAGCCGTCGTTCGGCGAGCAGCAGCAGCCGGTCCATGAGGAGGCCGAGCACGCCGATGGTGATCAGGGAAACGAAGATGGTGTCCATCTCGAACCAGGTGGACGCCTTCTGCATCTGGTAGCCCAACCCTTCCTGCGCGCCGATGAGTTCGGCCGCGACCACGGTCGCCCAGGAGGCTCCGAGCCCGATCCGCATACCGACGAGGATGAACGGCGTCGAGGCCGGTATGACCACCTTGGTGAAGATGACCCGGTCCGAGGCACCGAGGACCCGCGCCGCGTTGATGAGCGTGCGGTCCACGTCGACGACGCCCTGGAACGAGGAGACGACGCAGGCCATGAACGAGGCGAGGTAGATCACCGCGATCTTCGGCACCTCGCCGATCCCCAGCAGCACCACCGTCAGCGGGATGAGCGCCAGCGGCGGAATGGTGCGGAAGAACTGGATGTACGGCTCCACGACGGCGCGCACCGACGGGTACCAGCCCATGAGGAACCCCACGGGCACGGCGACGACGACACCGAGTGCGTAGCCGAGGAAGACCCTGCGCAGGCTGGCGAGCGTGTCCGCGGCCAGGGTCCCGTCGGCGACCATCTCGCCCGCCTTGCGCGACACGGCGAGCGGCGTCGGCAGGTTCTCGATGAGGCCGAGGGCGGCCACGAGCGCCCAGACGAGGACGCCGGCGACGAGCGCGAGGACGTTGAGGAGAAGCGGCCGCCGCCGCGAGCGGCGGGCGGTGCGCCGCGGAGGACGGTCCACCGCGGTCTTCTCGGGAGGGACGGTCACGGCCATGGGTGCCTCACTGGTTTCACGCGTGCTCCTGGGCGACGGGCGGCGGATAGCGGGAGAGAAGGGGGGATTCGTGGAGGACGAGGGCGATCCCGCCGAGTGCGCTGCCGGCCTCGCCGAGGGTGGCGAGCCGTACGTGCACCCGGTCCCTGACCCTCGGCATCACGTGGGCGTGCAGGGCGCGTTCGACGGGTTCGACCAACGCGGGCCCGGCTTGGGCGAGTTCGCCGCCGACGACGAGGACGCCCGGCCCGATCGCGTTGCAGACGGCGGCGAGTACCCGCCCGACGTCCCTGCCGACCCGCTCCAGCACCGAGCGGGCTGTGCGGTCGCCCGCTGCGGCCGCGTCGAGGAAGGCGGGGACGTCGGGCGCGCTGCCTCCGGCCGAGCGGTACCGGGCGAGGACGGCGTCGAGCGAGGCGACGGTCTCCAGGCAGCCGGTGCCGCCGCACTCGCAGGGCGCACCCCGGGCGTCGACGGTGATGTGCCCGAACTCCCCCGACATGCCGTCGGTTCCCCTGTGCAGCGAACCGCCGACGACCAGGCCGCCGCCCACGCCGTGCGAGAGCCGGAGGTAGACGACGTCCCCTCCGTCGCAGGCCGCACCCCACACGGCCTCGGCGAGGGCGGCGAGCCTGGTGTTGTTGTCGACCAGCACCGGAACCCCGAACCGCTCGCGCAGCAGGGCGGCCAGCGGCTCCGGGCCCGGAGCGCGGGCGCCCTCGGCGATCGGTCCGACGATGCCGACCCCGATCGCGCTGAGCGAGCCGAGCCGGAGCGGGCCGCCCCGGCTTCCCCGTGCGGGGCCGCCGAGGGAGCCGAGGAGTCGTTGCGCGATGTCGGTGCGCTGGGTCCAGGTGAGGTCGGGCGGGTGCGCCTCGCTCGCCGAACCGAGCATCTCGTGGGCGACGTTGACCGCCGAGACGTGGACGGCGCGCCGGGCGAAGTCGATCCCGATCGCCTCTCCCGCTTGCGGGTTGAGGCTGAGCTTCTCCACGGGCCGCCCGCGCCTGCGGACTTCGGCCGGTGGGGTGGAGGCGACCACGGTGCCGCCCTCCACGAGGCCGGCGACTATGTCGTAGAGGGTCGTGCGGGACAGGCCGCTGTGCGCGCCCAACTCGGCCCGGCTGAGCGGGCCGTGCTTGCGGAGGAGGTCGAGGACCGACTGCTCGTGGCTCTTGCGCAGCCGCGTCAGCGGACCGTCGTGTGCCTGCATGCCGCACAGCATGGAGAGCGCCGGCTTTTTTCGTCAATGAGTCGGAACAAAGATTTCCGACGCCCGGTGACGCGAAGAGCTCCCTTCCGGGCGGGAGTTGCGCCTCCTGGCGGCTCTCCTCGCGGGACGAGGAGGTTACGGCGGCTTCGATTTATGTTCGCACTATTGACATAAATCTTCCGCGGGTCAGAGCATTCCTCGCAGGCACCGGACAAGATCACCCACCTTGCGGCGGTGCCGACGGACGCTCCGGCGGGTGCGCTGCACGGAGCGCCGACTCCCGCGACGCCGCCTGCCCCGGTCGCCCCGCTGACCCCAGGCTGACCGAACCGAAAGGGTCACCGTGCGCCCCAACATGCTCTTCCTCATGACCGACCAGCACCGGATCGACACCCTCGGTGCCTACGGCAACCCCCACGTGAGCACCCCCCACCTCGACCGCCTCGCGGCGGAGGGGACGCGGTTCGACAACTGCTACACGCCCACCGCCATCTGCACCCCGGCCCGCGCCAGCCTCCTCACCGGCTCCGCGCCCTTCCGCCACAAGCTGCTCGCCAACTACGAGCGGAACGTGGGCTACCTGGAGGACCTCGCCGACGACCAGTTCACCTTCGCCGAGCAACTGGGCGCCGAGGGCTACCGGTTGGGACTGCTCGGCAAGTGGCACGGCGGAGTGCGGCGCACCGCGGCCGACTACGGCTTCGAGGGCCCCGACCTCGCGGGCTGGCACAACCCCGTCGACCACCCCGACTACCTCGCCTACCTGCGCGAGGCCGGCCTCCCGCCGTACCGGATCACCGAGCCGGTACGCGGTACCACCCCGAACGGCAGCCCGGGGAACCTCCTCGCCGCCCGGCTGGACCAGCCGGTCGAGGCGACCTTCGAGTACTACCTCGCCACCCGCACCATCGAGACGCTCCACCGCTGGGCGGACCAGGACGCCGAGAACGGCACCGAGGAGCACCCGTTCTTCCTCGCCACGCACTTCTTCGGCCCGCACCTGCCCTATATCCTCCCGGACGCGTACTACGACATGTACGACCCCGGACTGGTCGAGCTGCCGGCGTCGGTGAGCGAGACCTTCGCGGCGAAGCCGCCCGTGCAGAGCAACTACAGCAAGCTGTGGGCGTTCGACACCATGCCGCTGGAGGAGAGCCGCAAGCTGATCGCCGTCTACTGGGGCTACGTCACCCTCATCGACGAGCAGATCGGACGCATCCTCGACGCCGTCCGCGCACTCGGCCTCGAGGAGCGCACCGCCGTCTTCTTCACCGCCGACCACGGCGAGTTCACCGGCGCGCACCGCCTGCACGACAAGGGCCCGGCGATGTACGAGGACATCTACCGGATACCGGGACTGCTCAAGGTGCCGGGCTGCCCGCGCGGCCAGGTGCGGGACGAGTTCGTCTCCCTCACCGACTGCACCGCCACCATCCTCGACCTCGCCGGGAGCGACACCGCGCCGGCGGTCGACAGCCGCAGCCTGCTGCCGCTCGCCGCCGGCGAGCATCCCGAGTGGGCCCCGCACCACGTCGCCGAGTTCCACGGCCACCACTTCCCGTACCCCCAGCGGATGCTCCGCACCCGCCGCTACAAGCTCGTCGTCAACCCGGAGTCCCGCAACGAGCTCTACGACCTGCACACCGACCCCGACGAACTGCACAACCGCTACGAGCACCCGGAACTGCGCGAGATACGCACCGAGTTGACGCGTACGCTCTACGACCTGCTGCGTGACCGCGGCGACAACTTCTACCACTGGATGACGCCCATGTACGATGTGGAGACCGACTACGACACCACGCTCTCGGCCTTCGAGACCGGGACCGCGGACGCGTCGTCACCGGCTGCGGGGGAGGGGCGGCCGTGAGCGCGTCCGGCTCCTGCTGCTCCCCCTCCCGCACGGCGGCCGAGGCGAAGGCCGCCGCTCCCGCGTCGGCGCCCTCCGTCCCGCCGGAGGGTGCGGACGCGGCGTACCGGGCCAGGGTCGACCTGCCCGGCGGTACCTTCCGGATGGGGAGCGAGGACCGCGACGCCAACCCCGGCGACGGCGAAGGGCCGGTGCGCGAGGTCGAGGTGGCTCCCTTCGCCGTCGACGCGTACGCGGTGACCAACGCACGGTTCGCCGCCTTCGTCGAGGCGACGGGCCACCGCACGGAGGCCGAACTCTTCGGCTGGAGCTACGTCTTCGCGAAGTTCCTCCCCGCGCGGCTGCGCAAGGTGTCGCCGAGGCCGGACGCCACCCCGTGGTGGTGCGGCGTGGAAGGTGCGCGGTGGGACGTGCCCGAGGGGCCCGGCAGCGGGTTGGAGGGGCGCTGGCACCACCCGGTCGTCCACGTCGGCTGGAGGGACGCGTGCGCCTTCAGCGCCTGGGACGGCGGGCGCCTGCCGTCCGAGGAGGAGTGGGAGTACGCGGCGCGCGGCGGCCTCGACCAGGCCCGCTACGCGTGGGGCGACGAGCTCCTCCCCGGCGGCGTGCACCGGTGCAACATCTGGCAGGGCACCTTTCCCGCCAAGAACACCGCGGAGGACGGGTACACCGGCACCGCCCCCGTGGACGCCTTCGAGCCCAACGGCTTCGGGCTGTACAACGTCTCGGGGAACGTCTGGGAGTGGACGGCCGACACCTGGCGCCCGGGGGAGCCGAGCCTGCGGGCGACGCGCGGCGGCTCGTACCTGTGCCACGCGTCGTACTGCAACCGCTACCGCGTCGCCGCGCGCACCGCCAACACCCCGGACAGCACCGCGGGGAACCTCGGCTTCCGCGTCGTCCGCGCGCCGGCGACCGGGAGTTGAGCCCGCCGCACCGGGCGCCCGCGCGGCGCTGCTGACTGCGCCCGGCGGCTTCCCGCGCGGCCGACCGGCCGCGCGGGGCCTTCCGCGGTCACTCCTCCAGCGCGTGCCCCCTGTCGCGGCGCTGGACGTACAGGCGGTTGCCCCGCGGCCCGGTCCACTCGACGCGTACGACGCCGGGGACGGCCGCGTCGGCCGAGCGTGCGGCGTCGGCCCAGTAGCCGAAGGCGGGGTTGCGGAAGAACGTCGCCCACAGGCGGCCCTTGTGGTCGGCGAAGAAGTTGTTGTGCCCGGCCCCGACGCCCGCCGTCCAGCGGTGCGAGTACGGGCCCTCGAACCTGTCGGAGACGGCGACGACCGCGTCGTACTGGTACTGCACGCGCCCGTCGCCCGGCGGGTCGTACGCGTGCCGCGTGCTGCCGTCGGGGCCGATCGACGCACGGTTCCAAGCGGCGTGCAGCAGGTAGTACTTGCCGCCGTGCTTGAAGACGTAGGCGCCCTCCAGATACGGCTCGGGGGAGTAGGGCGTCTGCTGGAACGCGGGGAGGTCCGTCGTGGTGACGATGTCCTCCATGTCGTCGCGGAACTTCGCGTAGAGGTCGTTGTGGAGGACGAGCCATGCGTCGTCGCCCTCGCTGTAGATGCTCCCGTCGATGTGGTAGTAGGCGCCCGGCTCGATGAAGTCGGGTCCGCCGTCGACGGGTTCGCCGAAGGGCTCGGAGAGGTTGCCCTCGGCGAGGCGGTAGGGCCCCTCGACGCCGCCCTCGCTCACCAGCAGGAAGGAGCCCACCTTCCGGGAGTGGTCGCCGGTGCACGCCACGATGTACCACCGGCCGCGGACGTAGTGCACCTCGGGGGCCCACGCCTGCCCGCGCTTGCCGAACTCCTCGTCGTGCCAGTACTCCTGCCACTCGGCGACGACGGTGCGCCCGGGCCGGTTCTCGCCGACGAACTCGGGCGACCACACCTTGCCCCGCTCGGCGTCCGGCCGGATGCCCTCGGTGTCGGCGAGCTTCCACGGGCCGCGCAGCGACCGGGAGACCCACAGGAAGATTCCGTCGTTCCACGGCGCGGCCGCGTCCAGCCCCGGCACCCGCGTCGTCCCCGTGGCGACGTAGAGCGGACTCCCGTCCACGACGAAGCAGTTGACGTAGGTGTCACGCATCCACACCCGCCCCAGCTCCCTGTCGCGGGGGCGCAGCTCCAGGGGCAGGACGAAGGAGTTGTCCCTGCGCGGCCACAGGTCCCGGCGGGTGTCGGCGAGGCCGTAGGAAGCGGGCTCGGGCCAGTTGGACGGGTGGCGGCCCCGCGGGGGCGTCAGGGGCGCGGCGTGCGCGGGAGCCGCGGGGAGCGCCGCCACCGCGCCGACGGAGCCGGCGAGCAGGGCACGTCTGGCGAGGGCGGGTCGGTTCTCGGAGCTGGTCATCGGTCACTTCCTTCTTCGTCGTGCGCCACCACGCCGACCGGTCGTCGCTGCGCCCGGCGGTCGAGGCAGGTGCAGGGCAGCGGAGTCGGGCGTGCGGCGCGTCGGGCCGGTTGCGGAGGGCGCCGGGAGTCGGGCGGGACGAGGCCGTGGAGGGCCGGCTCTTCGCGGTCGGCGGCCCGGGCGAACGGGCCGTACGGGCGGGGGAGTCGGGGGCAGGAGCCATGGGTGCGCCGTCCCTCGTCGGCCGTCCGGGAGGGCACGAGGCACAGCATGCGAAGGCGCGCCGATTTTCGTCAAGACTGCGGAAAAATAATCCGGGCGGCGGGGCGAAGTCCCCGCAGAGTCCAGGGAATCGACTGTTCGACGCCGGCGAGCAGCGCTCCCACCAGGACGGCTGCCGTCACCGGGAGAACGGGAGGCGCGTCGTTCACGCGCTCCTGCAGGGGTTCTCCTCCAGGCGGATCGCCGACTCGGCGCGGTGGACGAGGGCTTCCGCCTTCTCGGTCACCGCGGCGGCGCCGTGTCCGGCTCTCCGTCCGCCGAGCCTTCGGAATCCGCCAGGGAAGATCCGGAGCCAGTTCCCGTACGGATCGACCACGGTGAAGCCCGCCCTGCTCCCCGTGTTCCTCCGGCGCCGCGGTCGCGTCAGACGGGGGACGCCGGAGAACGGCGACTTGCCGTGCACAGCGCGCATACCGGTCGCGAAGGCGTCGAAGGCGGTGTCCGGCACCAGGACGATGCACGAGCCGTAGGACTCCGTTGGGGCGGACTCCGGCAACCCGAAGAAGTGCAACTCGCCGCGCACCACGGCGACGTAGGGATTCGGACGGTTCGCCGGAAGGTGACCTCGAACCCGAGCACGCGGTGGAAGTCGACGGTCTCGTCCGTGGACCGGCAGGGCAGGAGGAGGATGCTTCTCGCTCCCGGGGGACATCCGTCGATATCGGGCAGCGTGGCGGGATCGTCAGGTGGATTCTGCTCCCTCGAGCCGCCCCGCGGACCAGCGGGAAGGCGTCATCGGTGTGCGTTAATCTGTGCGACCCGGCCCCGGGATCCGTCCCGTGCGGTGAGGTGGGGGCCGCGGTGTGTCGAAGAGCGGGCAGCGCAGGGAGTGCACAGTGGTCGAGACGGAAGGCACCGAGGCCGAGGAGGCATCCGGCGTGGACTCGCCCTGGTGGGCGGGGTTCAAGCCGCTCGGCGGTGTCCTGCTGATAGTCGTCGGCCTGGGCTGGGTGGCGTGGGCGCTGCTCTCCGGTCCGGACAGCTTCATGAGCGCCTACGGCGCGAGCAAGGTCGTGGCCATCGGCTGCGTCGTCATCGGCAGTGCCCTGCTGCCCCGTCGCCGCGGTGCGCGCCGCGACCGCGAGGAGAAGGGCGAGGGCGAGGAGACCTCCTGAGCCGCCGTGCTCCGGCGGTCCGTCCCGGCCCGACGTCCGCGCGCACGCTCGCCTTCCGCTGTGGCATCCTGAGCCCCCGCACGCGCAGGGGAGGAGCGGCGGCGTGGACGTGCCGGTCTCGCGGGAATTCGCGCTGCTCGACGACGAGCCCGTCGCGCGGCAGGACGACGACGCCCTCGGTACCGGGCGCACTGCCCGACTCCTCGCCGAACTGGTGCTCTCCTCGCGGTCCTCGACGCCGTTCACACTGGCCGTCGAATCCGGCTGGGGTACCGGCAAGAGCAGCCTGATGCTGCTGCTGCGGCGCGAGTTGGACAAGGAAGAGGACGTCCGCACGGTCTGGTTCAACGCGTGGAGCTCGCCCGGAGCGGACGCGCTGGAGGGGCTCATCCGCACGGTCCTCGCCGGCTTCGACCGCCGCACGCTCCGGCGCAACCTGCGGAACCTCTCCGAACACTGCGGCACACGGCAGGCGTTGCGGCTGCTCTCCCTCCTCGCGGCCGTACCGCTCGGCGCGACGGCGGCGGTCGAGGAGACCTGGCGGCTCCTCTCCGCCAACCCCGAGTCCCGCAACCGCATGCAGGAGCGGATCAGGGACCTGACCCGCGAGTGGGCCGCGGGCGGGGAGCACGGCGAGCGGCTGCTGGTGGTCTTCGTCGACGACCTGGACCGCTGCTCCGAGGAGACGGTCCTCGCCGTCTGCGAGGCCGTCAAGGTCTACCTCGACGTCCCGCGCGTCGCCTTCGTCGTCGGATGCGACCGCTCGGCGCTCGACGCCAAGGGCCTGCTCCGCGAACTCTCTGCCGCGGGCGCGGCGTTCCTGGAGAAGGTGTTCCAGACGAGCTACCGCATGTCCGTCCCGGAGAAGGAAGAGGTGGAGGAGTTCGTCCGCCGGTGCCTGCGGAGGGCCGGCATCGAGCGGCTGCTCGACGACGAACACGTCTCGCTCATCGCCAACCGCTCCGGACGCAACCCGCGGCGCATCAAACGCCTCGTGAACGGGCTCGTCCTGGAGGCCCGACTCAACCCGCTGTGGCGCGACTTCGGCCCCGGCGCGGTGGGCACCCTGCTGCGCCTCCTGCTCGTCCAGCACCTCTACCCGGAGTTCTACCGCCTGTTCGCCCGGCGCGACGCCGCGTACCCGGGCCCCTTCACGGAGTTCACCGGGTACCGGGCCGTCCGCAACGCCCTCCTGCGCGGCGACGCCGCCGACCCGGCGCAGGTGAACGGCTTCTTCGCGGAACACGGGCTGCCCGAACCGGAGGGCGAACCCGCCACGGTGCTCGGCGAGTTGGAGGAACGGCTGCCGACGGAGTTCCCCTCACTCGTCGAGGACCGCCCCTTCGTCACGCTCGTCGAGGACCTCAACGCCTCGCCGCACTGGGAGAAGGTCCTGGATCGGCTGGAGTGGAGCGACGGGCGGCAGGAGGAGCCCGCGCACCCGGAAGCGGAGCGCCCCGCCGCGACGGTCGAGGAGCCGCTGCTGGGGCGGCGGCTCCTGTGGATCGACGACAACCCGGCGAGCGTCACCCACGAGCGCCGGCACCTGGAGGCGCTCGGCGCCGACGTCGACGTGGTCCCCGACGAGGAGACGGCCAGGGCGCACCTGCGGCGCGGCCACCCGGACCTGCTCCTCTCCGACATCACCCGCGGAGGCGACAGGGCGGCAGGATTCGGAACGGTCCGCCGCCTCAAGGCCGACGGCTACAAGGGCCCCGTGCTCTTCTACACGGGCCGGGTCACGCCCGAGCGGGAGAGCCGGGCGAGGGAGCTCGGGGCACAGGTCACGGCCGACCCTTCCCGACTCCGCAGCGCCGTCCTGTGGTCGGCGGGCCGCGACGCACGCACCTGAGCCGGTCCCGCACGCGTCAGGCGGCGTCCCCGCGGGCCTCCGCGCGGCGCTTCTCCTTCAGGCGCGTGTTCTCCTTGCGCACCTCGGCCTGCGTCGCGCGCTCCGCCTGGAGCCACTCCGGGTTCTCGGCCTTGAGCGCGTCGATCTGCTCCGTGGTGAGCGCCTCGGTGACGCCGCCCCTGGCGAGCCCCGAGATCGAGACGCCGAGCTTCGCGGCGACGACGGGGCGCGGGTGCGGGCCCTTGGCGCGCAGCTCCCGCAGCCACTCGGGCGGATCGGCCTGCAGCGCGTCGAGCTCGCCGCGCGAGACGGGGCCCTCGCGGAACTCGGCGGGGGTGGCCTCGAGGTACACACCCAGCTTCTTCGCCGCGGTCGCGGGCTTCATGGTCTGGGTGTTCTTCTGCGACGTCATGGTCCCAGGGTATCCATCGCGTGCGGTGCTCCTCACCACGGCCGGTAACCTGTACGGCGTGACTGGCTCGGACGCGTCCCCCTCTTTCCGGCTCGCCTACGTCCCCGGCGTCACGCCGACGAAGTGGGTGCGGATCTGGCACGAGCGGCTGCCCGACGTCCCGCTCTCCCTCGTGCCGACCCCGGCCGCCGACGCGGAGGAACTGCTGCGGGAGCGTGCCGCCGACGCCGGCTTCCTGCGGCTGCCGGTCGACCGCGACGTCTTCAGCGCGATCCCGCTCTACACCGAGACGACCGTGGTCGTCGTCCCGAAGGAGCACGTCGTGACGGCCGTGGAGGAGGTCGGTGCCGAGGACCTGGCCGACGAGGTGATCCTCCACCCCCTCGACGACGTGCTCGGCTGGACGCCCGCCGGGCGGCCCGCGAGGGAGCGCCCCGCGACGACGGGCGACGCGGTGGAGCTGGTGGCGGCCGGGATCGGCGTTCTCGTCGTGCCGAAGTCGCTCGCCCGCCTCCACCACCGGCGGGACCTCACCTACCGTCCCGTCCCGGACGCGCCGCAGTCCCGGGTGGCGCTCGCCTGGCCGCAGGAGGCGACGACGGAACTCGTCGAGGACTTCATCGGGATCGTGCGCGGCCGCACACCCAACAGCACCCGCGGCCGCAACCCACCCGCGGCCCAGCCGAAGCCGAAGCCGAAGCCGAAGCCCGGGCCCCGGGGCGAACAGGGCGGCGCCCGGCGGCAGACCTCCGGCCATGCGAAGGGGCGGCGGCGCGGCCCGGCCGGCCGCGGGCGCCCCGGCCGGGGCAGGCCCCGCGGCCGTTCGTGACCCTCAGCGCAGGGTGGCCGTGAAGCTGCGGCCGTAGGCGTGGTGGGTGTCGACGAGCACCCGCGTCCCGCCGCGTCCCCTGCGCACCGTCACGGCCTCGTCGCCCTTCTCGAGGCGCAACGGCCGTCCGCGGACGAGGAGTTCGACGCTGTCCCGGCCCGTCGTCGGGTCGGAGACGGCGACGTCGAGCCGCCCGTCCCGACGGCGCCGGAGAAGGACCGAAGCAGGACCGTCGATGCGCACGCCGGCCGCCTCGTGCGGGCCGCGCGTGAACGTGTTGGCCGCGGCGAGGCGGAGCCCGCGGTGGGTGAGCGCCTGGAGGCGCGGGGTGTTGGCGAGAATCCGCAGCGGGCCCCGCAGGTAGGAGCGGAGGGTGTGCGCGTCCGCGTGGGGCACGAGCGCGTACGCGTGCGCGGTGCGCGCTCCTGGCGGCTGCTCCACTGTGACGTCGAAGACGGACCGGACGGCCGGGGTGTCCGGGTTGGCGGTGCGGACGACCCGGCGGCTGCGTGTCACCACGTCGAGGCCGACCCGCACGGGGGGTGTGTCGAGGAGGACGTAGCCGACGGCGGTGCGCCGGGTGGCGTTGGCGTACCTGAGCAGCCGCAGGTCGCCGGAGCCGGGGCCGGTCCAGCGCCGGCCGTCGCGGAGGGTGCCGGTGACGGTGATCCGGTCGTCGGGGTGTGCGGTGCGCGCGTCGAGCGTCGTCGTGACGGCGCGGCCCGCCGGGTCGCCGATGTCCGCGGCGAGCACCACGATCTCGTCGTCGATTAGGAACCAGGACTTCGTCGCCTGCGCGTTCCGGTAGACGGCGAAGTCGTCGGGCAGCTTCGCGCGGTCACGGAAGGCCACGTCGTCGGAGAGCACGAGGGAGGCGGCCCCGTACGGGCCGAGTACGGCGCCGCCCGAGTGCCGTGCGGTGCCGCGCGGGAAGTAGACGTAGGTGTTCTGCGACTCGGAGGAGGCCGTGAAGCGCAGCGGGTGCTCGGGGTTGTCGTAGTACGGCTTCCCGTAGAGCTCGGGCACGGTCCGGCGCTTCTCGGCGGGGACGGTGGTGCCCGCGAGGCGGTAGGGGGAGACGGTCGTGAAGTGGTCGACTCCGTACGACGCCTCCTGGTCCTCGCCCGAGAGGTAGAGGTGGTGCGCCCCGTCCCCCTGGAACCAGGGCATGAGGTTCTCGCCGCTCATGTACTCGTACTTGCTGATCCGCTCGGAGCTGCGGGCGAGCGCGAAGGCGTAGCCGGGCCTGCGGTGGACGGTGCGGTCCATCGCGTTGAAGGCCGTGCTGCGGGCCGGGGGGTTGAGGTCGGCGGCGGGGACGCCCTCGTCGGAGACGGTGTCGGCGTACCGCACGATGCTGAGCGGTGAGACGAACCCGGAGGGGTCGAGCTCGGCCCGCGCCGTCGTGTGCAGGTGCTTCACGTAGCTCCTCAGCGCGGCGGCCTCCTCGCCCGTCGAGAGCGAGGCGAGGTCGACGGCGGCCTCGGCGACCGGGAGGACGTCGGCGTACCCGCCGCCGGTGCGCGAGACGGCCCTCCCCTTGACGATCTCCATCAGCCAGCCCTCGAAGATCAGCGGCGCGAACCCGTCGCGCAGCCAGCCGTGCACCACGGGGACGAGCTCCTCGTGCCGTGCGTATCCGGTGCCGTCGAGGAACTGGAGCGTCTGCACGACGCGGGTGAGGAGCCCCTTGCCGTAGGAGCCGGTGTAGGCGACGGAGGCGTGCTGGAGGAAGGAGCCGTCAGCGTAGTAGCCGTCGGTGACGCCGTGGACGAGGTGGTACGGGTCGATGGTGGCGAGGACCGTCAACTGGTCGGCGACGGCCTTGCGGATGCGCGGCTCGTCGCCGGTGAGGGCGCCTTGGAGGAGGCGGTTGGTGGTGATGTCGGCGAGGTTGGCGCCGGTGTGGAAGCGCGAGTCGAGGTCGACGTCGCCGTCGACGCCGTTGCGCAGGTACGCGTCCATCGAGTCGACGTAGGCGCCGGTCAACTCGGGCCGGTGCGCGGCCGCCTCGTCCCTGAGCAGCACGAGCGTGCGGGTGGCCTGCTGCGAGATGCCGATCTCCCAGACGAACCAGTTGCCGTAGTAGCCGCGGGACTGGTCGCCGTAGTGGTGCTCGTGGAGCCAGGCGAGGCCGTCGAGCACACGGCGCTGCACGGCGCGGTCGCCGTGCAGGTCCCCGGGGAGGCCGGGGGTGCGGGTCGCGAGGGCGATCTCCTGGAGCCGCCGGTGTGCGGTCTCCAACGCGGCCTCGTCGGAGCCGAGTTCCAGGCCGGCGAAGAGCTCGCCGGGCCCCGCCGCGTCCATCGCCGCCAGGTGCTCGCGTGCGTCCTTCGCGACGGCTGCGCGCTTCTCCGCCGTCTCCGGACGCGCGTTGCTCTCGGACGTGCCGGTGAGGAGCGTGACGGCGTTGGCGAGCAGGCGTTCTCCGTCCGCCTCCGCGGCGCTCGCGGAGCGGACCGGCAGCGCCGCCAGCAGACTCGCCGCCGAGGCGGAGAGCAGCAGACGTCTGCGGGTGATATCCATGCGTCCTCCGGGCGGTGGTGGCTGCTGGCGGCCCGGAGTCAAGCAAAGCCCGCGCCGGCCGACAAGGCTCGCGGCGCACCGAGCCTGCGCAGCGGGGAATGTCGGGCGGGGAGCGGCAGTTGATCGTTGAGGCAACCGTGTCCGGACCGGCCGGCCCGGGGAGAGGAGTGACGATGTCCGCTGACAGTCCGTTCGACGGCGAGTACGTGCCGAGCACCGCGCAGTGGGTGGCAGACCAGGTCGAGGAGTACGAGAGGAGCGGGGGCACCGAAGGCACGCAGATGCACGGCTACCCGACGGTCGTGCTGACGACGCTCGGCGCGAAGTCGGGCGTGGTGCGCAAGTCGCCGGTGATGCGGGTCTCCGACGGCGAACGGTACGCCGTCGTCGCCTCGTTGGGCGGGGCGCCCGACAACCCTTCGTGGTACGGCAACCTGCGTGCCCACCCCCGTGTGCGGCTCCAGGACGGGCCCGCGGTGCGCGAGTACACCGCGCGGGTCGCCGAGGGCGCGGAGCGGTCCGAGTGGTGGCAGCGGGCCGTCGACGCCTTCCCGCCGTACGCCGAGTACCAGGAGAAGACCGACCGGGTCATCCCCGTCGTCGTACTGGAGCCGGTCGGCGGGTGAAACGCGCGGTGCTCACCCGTCCTCGGTGATCCAGGCGTAGGCGCGCTCCGGCTCGAACTCCCGCTGCCCGCCGGGGAAGACGAGCCCGGCCGAGGCGAACCCGTCGCCCGGCACCGAAGGCACGGCCACACACCGCATCCCGGCGGCCCGCGCCGCCGCGACCCCGGTCCCGGCGTCCTCCACGACGACGCAGGAGCCCGGCGCGACGCCCAGCCGTCGCGCCGACTCCAGGAGGACGTCGGGCGCCGGCTTGCCGCGGGCCACCTCCTCCGCCGACACCCGCACGGGGAAGAGCCGCGCCAACCCCGACGACTCCAGCACCGCTTCGATCGCGGAGGGCGAGGACCCGGACGCGACGGCGAGCGGCGACCCGGCGGCGTGCAGCCGTTCGACGAGCCGCCGCATGCCGGCGAACGCCTCGGCGTGCGCGGCCAGTTCCAGATAGCGCCGGTTCTTCTCCGCGACGAGATCCTCGACGGGAGCTGGGAGGCCGTGTTCCTCCCGCAGCGTCTCCAACGTGTCACGTGTGCCGACGCCGAGGAAGCGGGTGTGCTGCTGCCAGGTGAAGCCGGGGACGCCGTGCGCGGCGAGGAGATCACGTCCGGCCGCGTAGTAGAGGGGCTCGGTGTCGACGAGGGTGCCGTCGAGGTCGAAGACGACCGGTACGGGTGTGTGCATGGCTCCAGCATGCCGACCGCCCGAGGGCGGAGGCCGCGGCGGGGCCCGTCGTGCGCCCGCCGGCGGTCGGCCCGTCAGGAC
>NZ_AJTQ01000049.1 GCF_000262345.1 Streptomyces xiaopingdaonensis
GGGTGGAATCCGCGGGGCCGCCGGAGGCGCTGCCCGTGCGCGCTCCGACGGCCCCGGCCGCTGGTTCCGTGCCGCGGGCGTCAGCGGACCGACATGCCCTGCGGCTGCTGTTGCGCGATGCCGAGCTTCGCCGCGTACGTCGAGGCGATGAGCTTGCCGATCGCCGGGTAGGAACCGAGCGGTTCCGCGCTCGTCGAGCCCGCCTCCTGCGCGGCCGCCTCCAGCAGCCCTCCGGGGACCTCGGGGCCGATCAGGCAGGGCGCGAGGGCGAGTTGCTGCGAGCCGGAGCTGCGGAGCTGCTCCGCGATGCGCCCGACGGCGCCTTCCTCGTCGAGCCCGGCCGCGAGCACCGGCACCGCGAGCCGCGCGGCGAGGAGCATCCCGGTGATACCCGCGGCCTGCACCGCCTCCTCGCCGCCCATGGTGGCGAGGATGATGCCGTCGGCCGCGGTTGCGACGGTGAAGAGCCGGGCCCTGTCGGCGCGTGCCAGGCCGGCCTCCGAGAGCTTCACGTGCACGCCCTCGGCGAGGAGCGGGTGCGGGCCGAGGACGTCGGTCAACTCCGCGCTGCCACCGGAGTTGAGGACGGCCTGCCGGATGAGCCGGATCTGTGCGGCGTCGGGCCCGGCGAGCAGGGGCACGACGACGGCCGTCGGCCCCGCGTCGGGCTGCGGCTCGGCGCCGGAGGGCTGCGGCTCGCCGCGCTCGGCGGCGGCCTGGCGCAGTACGGCGTCCAGGGCGGGGAACTCCTCGTCGCCGCCGTCGACGAAGCCGAGTCGGGCGTCCAGGCCGGGGAGTTCGGACCGCGCTATGCTCAGCGACTCCTCGGCGACGCTCCGCGCCGGGCCGCTGGGCGTCCCGGGGACGGCCAGCACGAGGGCGGGCGCGTTCTCCGGCGCGACGACGGGCTCGGGCTTGCGGTGCCGTCCGGGCTGGCGCGGACGCGGCATTCGTACGGGCAGGCCATTGTCCGGTCCTGTGGGGGAGCTCATGCGCCCGCATGTTAATGCCTTGGTGGGCTTAGCTGTTTGGCCGGGGGAGTTGCGGACGGGAATGTCCTGTTTCGACCCGCGCGTCGCGTCACCCTGCCGTGTCTCCACCACCCACACGGGAGTGCTCCGGGGCCGCACCCGGTGACGGGGACGGCTAGCGGGAGACGGGGAGCGATTGGAGGAGCGCCGCGTCCGCGGGCAGCGTGAGGGAGGCCGCGGCGTGGCGGGCGGCGAGGAGCACGGCCCCGTCGAGCGGATCGCCTGCGGGCTCGACGAGCCGGGCCGCCGGCAGTCGCCGGCCCAACTCCCGCCGCACGGGCCCGAGCAGCGGCTCACCCATCCGCGGCAGGCCGCCGGTGAGGGCGACGGCGGGTGCCGCCTCACCGGGCGGGCAGGCGGCTGCCGCGGCGCGCGAGACCTCCCGCGCGGCCTCCTCCAGGATGCGCCCGGCGACGGGGTCCGTATCGGCGCAGGCGGCCACCTCGGGCGCGAAGGAGGCGAGGAACGCGGCGCGGTCCTCGCGCGGGTAGAGCCGCGAGGGCAGTTGGGGGAGCGGGCCGAACACGTCCTCGGCGCGGGCTCTGAGCGTGTGCGAGCCGCCTTCGCGGCCGTCGTGGTCGCGGAGTGCGGCGTCGAGCCCGGCGCGGCCGATCCAGGCGCCGCTGCCGCAGTCCCCGAGGAGATGCCCCCAGCCGTCGGCACGGCGCCACGTCCGCAGGTCGGTGCCGAGCGCGATCAGCCCCGTCCCCGCTGCCACGACGGCGCCCGGGCGCTCCCCGACGGCTCCCGCGTACGCGGTGACGGCGTCGGCCGCGAGGAGGAGGCGCTCGGTGCCGAACTCCCGGCGCAGGAAGCCGGGAAGCTCGGCACGCAGGTCGGCGCCGAGCGTCGCCATGCCGGCGGCGCCGACGCAGACGGCGTCGAGCGGGGCGCTCTCCGTACCCGCGTCGGCACGCAACGGGCCGACGACGGCGAGGAGTTGCTCAGCCATGTGGAGCGCGTCGATGCCCTCGGTGCCGGTGCGCACGGGCCCTCGCTCGGCGGTCGCGACCGTTGTCGAGCCCGCCCCCGTGGAGCGCGCGAGCGCCACCCGCAGGCCGGAGCCGCCCGAGTCGACGCCGAGCACCCAGCTCACGGCAGCCGCCAGTCCACCGGTTCGGCGCCCTGCTCCGCGAGGAGCGCGTTGGTGCGGCTGAACGGACGGGAGCCGAAGAACCCGCGGTCCGCCGACATCGGCGAGGGATGCGAGGACTCGACGGCCGGGACCCTTCCGAGCATCGGCCGCAGGTTCCGCGCGTCCCGCCCCCACAGGATGGCGACGAGGGGCCGGTCGCGCGCGACGAGCGCCTTGATCGCCTGCTCCGTCACCTCCTCCCACCCCTTGCCCCGGTGCGCGGCCGGCTTGCGGGGGGCCGTGGTGAGCGCCCTGTTGAGGAGGAGTACGCCCTGTCTCGTCCACGGGGTGAGGTCGCCGTTGGACGGGCGGGGGACGCCCAGGTCGTCGTGGAGCTCGCGGAAGATGTTCTCCAGACTTCCCGGCAGCGGACGGACCTCGGGGGCCACCGAGAAGGAGTGGCCGACGGCATGTCCTGGGGTGGGGTAGGGATCCTGGCCGACGAGGAGCACGCGCACCTCGTCGAAGGGCTGTTGGAAGGAGCGCAGGACGTTCTGGCCCGACGGCAGGTAGGTTCTGCCGGCGGCGACCTCCGCACGGAGGAAGTCGCCCATGTCGGCGATGCGTTCGGCGACCGGCTCCAGTGCCTTGGCCCAGCCGGGTTCGACGATTTCGTTCAACGGTCGTGCAGCCACGGCGGGTCACTCTACTGGCTCCGCGGTGGCCGCGAGCCCCATCCCCCTTCTCCGGACGGGCTGTTGCACACCTCCCGCCGCGCGCCCCCTGCCGTGCACGGAGCGCGGGACCGCTCCCGGCGCGCGGGCCCCTCTTCTTCACCCGAGCACCGCGGCACGGAGGCACAGGACGTCCGGGAGGTGGGCGGCGAGTTCCTGCCAGGTCTCACCCTCGTCGGCGCTGGCGAAGAGCTCGCCGTTGCGGTTGCCGAAATAGACGCCGGCGGGCTCGGCGGTGTCCGTGCAGAGCGCGTCGCGCAGGACCGTGCCGTAGTGCGGAGCAGTGGGCAGCCCCGCGGTGAGCGGCTGCCAACTGCCGCCGGCGTCCTCGGTGCGGTAGATCCGGCAGCGGTGTCCGGCCGGGACGCGGTCGGAGTCGGCGTTGAGCGGGAAGAGGTAGGCGGTGCCCCCGCGGTGCGGGTGTGCCGCGACGGGGAAGCCGAAGTCGGACGGGAGGCCCGAGCCGATGTCCAGCCAGGTGGCGCCGGCGTCGTCGCTGCGGTAGACGCCCCAGTGGTTCTGGAGGTAGAGGCGGTCCGGGTCCGCCGCGTCCCTTGCGACCTTGTGGACGCACTGGCCGAACTCGGGGAACTGCATGCTCTCCGGGAGGAAGGCCGCCTGTACGCCCTCGTTCGACGGGGACCAGGTCTCCCCGGCGTCGGAGGTGCGGTAGACGCCGCCGGTGGAGACGGCGACGGTCACCGAGGAGGAGTCGCGCGGATCGACGAGGACGGTGTGGAGCCCGAGGCCGCCTCCGCCCGGCATCCACCCCTGCCTCGTCGGGTGCTCCCACAACCCGCGCACCAGGGCGAAGGACTCTCCCGCGTCCTCCGAGCGGAAGAGTCCGCCCGGCTCGGTGCCGGCCCAGACGGTGCCGGGTTCGTCGGGGCCGCCGGGCTGGAGCTGCCAGACGCGCTCGAGCGAAGTACCGGTGTCCGGCGGGTACTTCACGGGTGGCGCGGCAGGTTCCTGCCAGGTGGCGCCGAGGTCGTCCGAGCTGAGGACCGAGGGGCCCCAGTGCGAGCTGTCCCCGCCGACGAGCACCCGCGGCACACGGCCGCGGGTGTCGACGGCGACGGCCGAGACGGCCTGCGCGTCGAGGTGGGGGCCCGTGAACCGCCAGCCGGCGGAGGACCGTTGGCCCAGGGGCCGCCGCGCGAGGAACAGCCCCTTGCGGGTGCCGACGGCGAGGAGTACTTCGGTCATTGCTGCCTCCACAAGGGGACGTCTCCGTCCGAACGCGCAACAGTCTGTACGCGCCCACTGACAATCCGTCCGACCTGCGAAGACGCCGCCCGCTCTCAGGAGCGCGCGTACTGCTCCGGCACCCGTACCTCTCCGCCGAGTTCCCGCGCGGCACGGCGCGCCCAGGAGGGGTCGCGGAGCAGCTCGCGCCCGAGGAGCACGGCGTCCGCGCGTCCTGAGGTGAGCAGCTCCTCGGCCTGCGCGGGCTCGGTGATCAGCCCGACGGCGGCGACCGGCATGCCGGCCTCGTTCCGTACCCGATCGGCGAACGGCACCTGGTAGTCGGGGCCCACGGGGATGCTCGCCCGGGGCGCGTTGCCGCCGCTCGAGACGTCGAGCAGATCGACGCCGCGCCGGTGGAGCTCCTTCGCGAGGCGGACGGTGTCGTCACCGGTCCAGCCCTCGCGGTCGTCCTCCGGGTTCTCGCTCAGCCAGTCGGTCGCCGAGACGCGGAAGAAGAGCGGCAGTTCCTCGGGCCACACCGCGCGCACCGCGTCGACGACCTCCAGCGCGAGGCGGGTGCGCCCCTCGAAGGTGCCGCCGTAGCCGTCGGTGCGGTGGTTGCTGTGCGGCGAGAGGAATTCGCCGATCAGGTATCCGTGCGCGCCGTGGATCTCGGCGACGCGGAAACCCGCCTCCAGCGAGCGGCGCGCGGCCTGCGCGAACGCCTCGACGACCTCCGCGATCCCGTCCGCCGACAGCTCGGTGGGCTCGTGGTGGTGCTCGTCGAAGGCGAGGCGGCTCGGGCCGACGGGCTGCCAGCCGTAGCCCGCGCCCGGCGCGATCGGCGCTCCCCGCTCGACCCACGGGCGCTCGGTCGACGCCTTGCGCCCCGCGTGCGCCAACTGGATGCCGGGGACGCTGCCCTGGTCGCTGAGGAACCCGGTGATCCGGCGGAACGCCGCTACCTGCGCGTCGTTCCAGATGCCGAGGTCGTACGGGCTGATCCGGCCTTCCGGCGTGACGGCGGTGGCCTCGGTGAGGACGAGGCCGGTCCCGCCCGCGGCGCGGGCGCCGAGGTGCTGGAAGTGCCAGTCGGTGGGGGCGCCCACGAGTTCGCCCTCGGGCGCCGCCGAGTACTGGCACATCGGGGCCATCCAGGCGCGGTTGGGGATCGTCAGCGATCGCAGGGTATAGGGCTCGAACAGTGCGCTCACGGCGGCTTTCTCCTCTTCTCGGCTCGCTCGGCACCGTAACCCCGTTAGTACGTGAGGTGTCAAACTACGGAAGGCTTCGTACAATCCCCGGTGTGACCCCGACGACGGCTCCCCGCCGACTGCCGCACCCCGCGCCCGACCAGATCCGCCTGGAGGGCGTGCTCCATGCGCTCTCCGACCCCGCGCGCGTGCGGATCGTGTGCGCTCTCGCCGCGGCCGAGTCCGGTCTGACGTGCTCGGCGGTCGAGGTCCCCGTCTCCAAGTCGACGCTGACGCACCACTACCGCGTGCTCCGCGAGGCCGGCGTCGTGGCCCAGGTCTACCGCGGCACCTCCAAGGTCAACTCGCTGCGCAGGGACGAGTTGGAGGAGCTCTTCCCCGGACTCCTGGAGGCCCTGCTCACCGCTGCCGACCGGCAGGACCGACGGTCGTAGCCCGCGCGCCGCCGCTCGCACCCCCTGCGGGCCCCCGCCGGACAAGGCGGTCGGTGGCTCGGCACCGGCGATCGTTGACACCCGTCGCCCCCGGGCGGAGACTCCCGGCCAGTGCGGCCGAACGTTGGTTCACCAGGCGAACCCGCCCGGTATCCCCGTGCCGTTGCCGAGCCGACCGAGACCGGGCGCCGCAGGACGGAGGGGTACAGCGATGCGCACCACGGTCGGCATCATCGGGGCGGGCCCCGCGGGACTGCTGCT
The DNA here is from genome assembly GCF_000262345.1 of Streptomyces xiaopingdaonensis. GTDB lineage: Bacteria > Actinomycetota > Actinomycetes > Streptomycetales > Streptomycetaceae > Streptomyces > Streptomyces xiaopingdaonensis. The sequence continues at coordinate 5,938 of NZ_AJTQ01000049.1, forward strand.
GGCGAGGCTCCTCCATCTGCGAGGCGTCGACTCCGTCGTCCTGGAGGCCCGCGACCGTGCGTACTGCGAGCAGCGGCAGCGCGCCGGCATCCTGGAGCAGGGCACGGCCGACGTGCTCCGCGCGGCCGGCGCCGGCGCCCGGATGGACCGCGAGGGGCTGCCGCACAACGGCATCGAGCTGCGGTTCGACGGCCGCCGGCACCGTATCGACTTCCCCTCGCTCACCGGCGGCCGCGCGGTGACGGTCTATCCGCAGACCGAGGTCGTGAAGGACCTGATCGCTCTCCGACTCGCCGAGGGAGGGCCGCTGTTCTTCGAGGCGGAGGCTCTCGCCGTCGAGGACGCCGAGAGCCCGAGCCCGCGCGTACGCTACCGCCACGAGGGCGGGGAGCGGCAGTTGGAGTGCGACTACGTCGTCGCCTGCGACGGCTCGTGGGGCGTCGGCAGGTCGGCCTTCCCCGCCGGCACGGCTCGCGTCTTCGAGCGCGGCTACCCGTACGCGTGGCTCGGCGTCCTCGCCGAAACCCCGCCGAGCAGCGCCGAGTTGGTCTACGCACGCCACGAACGGGGGTTCGCGCTCCTGAGCATGCGCTCCCTGGAGCTCTCGCGTCTCTACCTCCAGGTCCCCGCCGGCACCGACGCCGCCCGGTGGAGCGACGAGGCGGTCTGGGACGAACTCGACCACCGCACCGGGACGCCCGGCGCCGGGCGGCTGGAACGCGGCCCGATCACCTCCAGGTCCGTGACGGCGATGCGGAGCCTGGTCCACGAACCGATGCGGTACGGCAACCTCTTCCTCGCGGGGGACGCGGCCCACATCGTCCCGCCGACGGGTGCCAAGGGGCTCAACCTCGCCGTCGGCGACGTCGTCGCCTTCGCGCGCGGACTCGCCCACGAGCGCAGGACCGGATCGAGCCGGCACCTCGACGCGTACTCGGAGTTGTGCCTGCGCCGCGTCTGGCAGGCCGAGCGCTTCAGCTACTCCCTGACCACCGTGCTCCACCGGGACCCGGAGGGCACCGAGTTCGACGACCGCCTCCAGCTCGCCCGCCTCGACCGGATCGCCACCGCCCGCTCGGCCGCGACCCACCTCGCGGAGAACTACACCGGGCTGCCGTTCCCGCTCGATTGACCCGGCCCGCCCCCGCCATGCGGGCCGGTGCGGGCCGGCGACCGCCGTGCTGGGCTTCCGTGCGGACGAGGGCGACCGCCGGGAACGGACCACTGCCCTCCGCGCGGACGCACGAGGTCCGACTCACCGAGGGCCGCCACCGCTCCGTCCTCGGCCTCCCGGCCCCTGCTGCCGATGCGGTGCGGTGCCGGCGCCCGGTCCGCCCCCGAACGGCTTCCCGCGGACCTCCGGTCGCGGGAGGCGGGACCGTTCCGCACCCGCCGAAACCGGC
>NZ_AJTQ01000050.1 GCF_000262345.1 Streptomyces xiaopingdaonensis
CAACACGGGCGCCGCACAGCCGTTGGGGCGCCCTGCGGAGGAAAACCGAGTGACAGGCCGACCGGCCGCTCCCTAGGGTCGCCGGTCATGAACCGTCTCGCCGAGCCCGCCGTACGCGCCTCCTTCGTCAACTGCTCGAAAGGGGAGGCGAAGAGGATCAACATCCCGCGGGACCTGGCCGAACGCCCCTGGGAAGAGCTGGACTTCCTCGGCTGGCGCGATCCGGGTGCGCCCGACCGCCGATACCTCGTCGCGGAGTCGGCGGGCCGGCCCGTCGGCGTGGTGCTGCGGGCTTCGCAGGGTGTCCACCGCGCCGGGGCCAAGACGACCGTCTGCTCCCTCTGCCTCACCTCGCACCCGGGTACGGGCGTCGCGCTGCTCGCGGCGCCGCGGACGGGCGCCGCGGGGCGGCAGGGCAACACGGTCGGCGTGTACCTCTGCGCCGACCTCGACTGCTCGCTCTACGTGCGGGGAAAGAAGGAGACCGGCGTCGGCGTGAGTTACCGGGAGACCATCGGCGTCGAGGAACGGATCGAGCGACTCCGCGGCAACCTGCGGGGGTTCCTCGCAAAGGTCGGCGTCGGCTGAAGCAGCCGGCTGCGCAAGGCTGTTGCGCCCCGTCAGCCGTCGGTGTCCTGCTCCCTGAGCACCCGGTCGGCGACGGCGAAAGCCGAGTTGGCCGCCGGCACCCCGCAGTAGACCGCCGTCTGCAGCAGCACCTCGCCGATCTCTTCGCGGGTGAGCCCGTTGCGGAGCGCGGCGCGTACGTGCATGGCGAGTTCGTCGTGGTGGCCGCGCGCGGTGAGTGCGGTGAGCGTGATGCAACTCCGGGTGGCCCGCGGCAGCCCCGGCCTCGTCCAGATCTCGCCCCAGGCATAGCGGGTGATGAAGTCTTGGAAGACCTCGGTGAAGGCGCTGGTGCGCTCCTGCGCCCGGTCGACGTGCGCGTCCCCGAGCACGGATCTGCGGGCGGCGGAGCCGGCGGCGCGGCGGCCGTCGTCGTCGGTGGGCGGCTCGTCCTCCGTGCCGGGCGCCGCCTCGGTGAGGTGCGTGAGGAGCGCGGAGCCGACGGGGCCCGGGCGTTCGGCGCCGGCGAGGTGGGCGGCGCGGGCGAGCTCCGTGAGCGAGGCCGAGGGGATGGCGTCGGCGAGGAGCCTTGCGTGCGAGGGCGGCGTCGCCGGGTCGTCGCGGCCGGCAACGACCAGCGTCGGTGCGGCGATCCGCGGCAGCGCGTCGCGCAGGTCGAACCCGGCGAGCGCGTCGCAGCAGGCGGCGTACCCCTCGGCGGCCGTCGCGCGCAGGTCAGCGACGAGCGCACGCGCGGTCGCGCTCTCCCGGAACGCCGGCGTGAACCACCGCTCGGGCGAGGAGCGGGCGACGGCCCCGACGCCCTCCGACCGCACCAGCGCAGCCCGCTCCCGCCACCCCTCGGGCTCCCCGAACCGTGCCGAGGAGCAGACGAGGGCGAGCGAGGCGATCCGCTCGGGACGGTGTACCGCCAGCCACGTCCCGACGGCACCGCCGAGCGACACCCCGGCGTAGGCGAACCGGTCGATCCCCAGCCCGTCGGCGAGTTCGAGGACGAGCGCCGCGAGATCGGCGACGCCCGCCCCCGCGCCGAGGAGACCTGCCGGGGAACCGCCGTGCCCCGGCAGGTCGTAGCGGACCACGCGGTGATGCCGGGCCAGCGCCGGCACCTGCGGGTCCCACAGCGCCAGAGAGGTGCCGAGCGACGGGCCGAGAAGCAGCGGCGGCGCTCCGGCGGGGCCGTCCGTGCGGTGGTGGAGGCGGGGGGTGCTGGCGGACAAGGTGTGCCTCTTCTTCCGTCTACGGGTGCGTCGGCGGCGCGGGGGAGCGGCGGGCGAGGCCGCGGTCGACGAGGGCGGGCGCCGCGCCGAGGTAGCCGGCCGGGTCGAGGAGTTCCCGCAGCCGCTCGACGGGGAGCACGGCGGCCACCCGGGGTTCCTCGGCGAGCACGTCGGCGAGCGGGGAGCCCTCCTGGGAGGCGCGCGCCACCGCCCGGTCGAGCACCTCGCCCGCGTCCGGCGCAGCGAGCACGGCGGCGAGTTCGGCCGTGAGCCGCTCGCTCACGACGAGCCCGCCCGTACGCGCGAGGTTCTCGGCCATCCGCTCCGGACGCACCCGGAGCCCCTGCACCAGCCCGACCGTGGCCCGCGCGGCCCCGCCGACGAGTCGCAGCGCCTCGCGGAGCGGCTGCCACTCGGCGTGCCAGGCGCCCGGGGGCCGCTCGTCCTCCGCGGCGAGCGATCCGTACAACACCGCCGCGAGATTGGGCACGTGACGCGTGCAGGAGGCGACGAGCGCCGCCTGCACGGGGTTCGCCTTGTGCGGCATCGCGGAGGAGCCGCCGCCCGCCTCCTCCGCGACCTCGCCGATCTCGGTGCGCGAGAGGACCAGTACGTCCTGCGCGGCCTTCCCCAGCGCCCCCGCCGCGAAGGCGAGGGCGCCCGCGAGGTCGGCGACGGGCGTGCGCAGCGTGTGCCAGGGCAGGAGCGGCTCGGCGAGTCCCGTCTCCTCGGCGTATGCGGAGAGGAGCCGCGGCGCGAGGTCGCCGGTGGGGACGCCGGCCCGCTCGGCCGCGGTGTGGAAGGCGGCGAGTGTGCCCGCTGCGCCGCCGAGTTGGGCGGGGAGCCCGTCGCGGACGGCGGAGAGGCGGGCGTGCGCGTCGAGGAGCAGGCTGTGCCAGCCGGTCGCCTTGAGCCCGAAGGTGGTGGGGACGGCCTGCTGGCTGAGCGTCCGCGCGGGCAGCGGCGTACCGCGGTGCTCGCGGGCGAGCGCGGCGAGGTGTGCCGCGGCGCTCGCCAGGTCCTCCAGCGCGGGGCCGAGGGTGCGTGAGGCGACGAGCATGGCGGCGGTGTCGAGGATGTCCTGGCTGGTCGCGCCGCGGTGGACGTACCAGGCGGCGTTTTCGTCCCCGTCGACCTCGCCGACCGCCCGCCGCAGCGCGCCGACGAGCGGGATCACGGGGTTGCCGCCCGCGGGAGCGGCGAGCGCCAATGCCCGTGCGTCGAAGGTCTCCTGGCGCGCCGCGGCCGTGGCGACGGCTTCCGCCGCGCTCCGCGGGGCGAGGCCGAGCGCCGCCTGCGCGCGCACCAGCGCGACCTCGGCGTCGAGCATCGCTCGCAGGTACGCGGCGTCGCCCGTCGCCGCCTCGGCCGCCGAGCCGGCGCGGACCGGGGAGAGCAGCCCCAGGTCGGCGCCGGTGGTGGGCAGTTCACTCGAAGGCAAGGAAGACGGTCTCCTCGTGCGTTCCGTCGGACTGGAGCCGGACGTCGAAACGGTAGCGCCGCTCGCCCTCCTCGTCGGCGAGGAGGGTCCGCCTGCGCTCCTCCGCCAGCGAGTCGAGCAGCGCGTCCCGCGGTGCCTCCGCGAGCGCCCGCGGAAGGTAGACGCGGGTGTGCAGGTGGTGCAGGAGACCCCGGGCGAAGACGACGACGGAGAGGTACGGGACGCCGCCCGGCGGGAGGGTGCGCACCGCGAAGTGCCCGTCGGCGTCGGTGGCGACGCGGGCGAAGCCGGTGAAGTCGGTGCCGTTGCGCCCGAGGAACCCGGCATCGGTGGGGGAGCGGCGCATCGAGCCCGGCGCCCCCGTCCGTGAGCCGTCGGGCCCCGGCTGCCAGAACTCCAGCAGCGCGTCGGGCACGGGTGCGCCGGCGCCGTCGTGGACGTTGCCGTGGACGGTGACGGCGTCGGGGTGGTGGGCAGCGGCGGGCGTCTCGCCCTCGGGGAAGGGGAGCGCGTAGCCGTAGAAGGGGCCCACGGTCTGGGAGGGGGTCGGCCGGCGGACCGTCATCTCAGCGTCCCTCCTCGACCCAGGTGGCGGAAGGTCCGTCGAGAACGATGTCCCAGCGGTAGCCGAGGGACCACTCGGGAGAGGAGAGGGAGTGGTCGTACGCCGCGACGAGTCGCTGCCTGGCCGACTCGTCGGTGACCGACTGCAAAATGGGGTCGTGGGGGAAGAGCGGGTCCCCCGGGAAGTACATCTGCGTGACGAGGCGTTGGGTGAACGCCGTGCCGAAGAGCGAGAAGTGGATGTGCGCGGGGCGCCAGGCGTTGTCGTGGTTGCGCCACGGGTAGGCGCCCGGCTTGATCGTGGTGAAGGCGTACGCCCCGTCCTCGCCCGTGAGGCAGCGGCCGACTCCGGTGAAGTTCGGGTCGAGCGGCGCCGGGTGGTCGTCGCGCTGGTGCGCGTAGCGGCCGGACGCGTTGGCCTGCCACACCTCGACGAGCTGGCCGCGCACCGGGCGTCCCTCGCGGTCGAGGACGCGCCCGGTGACGGTTGTCCGCTCGCCGAGCGGCTCGTGGAGGTGCTGTCTCGTGAGGTCGCTGTCGAGCGCGGTGACGTCGGTGACGCCGAAGACCGGCCCGCTCAGCTCGACCGCCTCCGGGTCGTCCACCGCCACCAGCGGCTGCTCGGGATGGCGCAGCACGCTGGAGCGGTACGGGCGGTACCCGCGGTCGGGATGGTGGACGGGCGGCAGGCCGTCGGCGAGGCGCTCGGCGTACGCGTCGCGTTCGGCCGCGATCTCGGCGTCGATCGCACTCTGCGTGAGGGCGGGAGGGTCCTGCGGTCTCGTTGACACGGCGGCTCCTTCGTAGTGCGTGCGTGCGGGGCGCGGCCCTCACCGTTCCAGGACGAGCGCCAGCCCCTGTCCGACTCCGATGCACAGGCTCGCGAGAGCGGTCCCCGAGCCCGCCGCCGCCAGTTGGTGCGCGGCGGAGGTGACGAGCCGTGCGCCGGAGGCGCCGAGCGGGTGCCCGATGGCGAGGGCGCCGCCCCGCGGGTTGACGCGCGCCGGGTCGAGGTCGGGCCACTCGGCGAGGCAGCCGAGGGACTGCGCGGCGAACGCTTCGTTGAGCTCGACGGTGAGCAGGTCGTCGAAGCTCCGACCGGCCTTGGCCAGCGCCCTGTTCACCGCCTCGACGGGGCCGAGCCCGAAGTACTGCGGCTCCAGCGCGGTGACGGCGCTCGCGCCGATGCGTGCGAGCGGCTCGCGCCCGGTGGCGCGCAGCCCGTCCTCGTCGGCGAGGAGGAGCGCGCTCGCACCGTCGTTGAGCGGCGAGGAGTTGCCCGCCGTCACGGTGCCGCCGTCCTTGCGGAAGACCGGCTTCAGCGCGGCGAGCGCCTCGGCCGAGGCGTCGGGCCTGACGCACTCGTCCCGCTCCGGCCCGACGCCCGGGTACGGCACGATCTCCGCGTCGAAGAGACCGTCCCGCCAGGCGCGCGCCGCCTTCTCGTGGCTCGCCAGCGCGAAGGCGTCCTGCTGCTCGCGCGTCACCAGGTGCCGGTCGGCGACGAGTTCGGCGCCCTCGCCGAGCGGCACCGTCCAGCCGGGTTCCATACGGCGGTTGACCATCCGCCAGCCGATCGTCGTGGAGAACATCTCCTGGTGGCCGGCGGGGAACGCCCGCTCGGGCTTGGGGACGACCCAGGGCGCACGGCTCATCGACTCGACGCCTCCCGCCACGGTGAGCGAGGCGTCCCCGACGGCGATGGCGCGCGCCGCCTGGAGCACCGCTTCGAGCCCCGAGGCGCACAGCCGGTTGACGGTGCTGCCCGGCACCGAGGTGGGCAGCCCGGCGAGCAGCACGGCCATCCGGGCCACGTTGCGGTTCTCCTCGCCCGCGCCGTTGGCGTTGCCGAGGACGACGTCGTCGATCCGGCCGGGGTCGAGCGAGGGCGAGCGCTCGACGAGGGAGCCGAGCGCGTGCGCCGCCAGGTCGTCGGGGCGCACTCCGCTCAGGGCGCCGCCGTACTTGCCGACCGGGGTGCGTACGGCGTCGACGAGGTAGACGTCGCGCAGGCCTTTCATACCGATTCCCCTTCCTCCGCGCCGAGGCGCACCCGCACCGGCGCCCCCGTCCGCCGGCGTACGTCGGCGACCGTCACGCCCGGCGCCGTCTCGACGAGCGCGAGCCCGTCGGCCGTGACGTCGAGGACGCCGAGGTCGGTGATGACGCGGTCGACGCAGCCGCGCCCGGTCAGCGGCAGGTCGCACTCGGGGAGCAGCTTCGGCGCACCGTCCTTCGAGGTGTGCTGCATCAGCACGATCACCCTGCGCGCGCCGTGCACCAGGTCCATGGCGCCGCCGACCCCCTTGATCATCTTTCCGGGGACGGCCCAGTTGGCGAGGTCCCCGGCGGCGGAGACCTGCATCGCACCGAGGACGGCGACGTCGATGTGGCCGCCGCGGATCATCCCGAAGGAGAGCGCGGAGTCGAAGAAGGAGGAGCCGGGCAGCACGGTGACGGTCTCCTTGCCCGCGTTGATCAGGTCCGGGTCGACCTGGGACTCCGCGGGGTAGGGGCCGACGCCGAGGAGCCCGTTCTCCGACTCCAGCACGACGTCGACGCCCTCGGGCAGGTGGTTCGGTATCCGCGTCGGCAACCCGATGCCGAGGTTGACGTAGCTGCCGTGCGGGAGTTCGGCCGCGGCGCGCGCGGCCATCCCGTCCTTGCTCCAGGCCATCAGACCGACACCGCCTCGTCCGCGCGCGCGGAGACCGTGCGCTGTTCGATGAGTTTCTCCCGCGCCTGCTCGGGCGCGAGCGCGACGACGCGCTGTACGAAGATCCCGGGAAGGTGGACGGTGTCGGGGTCCAACTCGCCCGGCTCGACGAGCTTTTCGACCTCGGCGACCGTGGTGCGCCCCGCCGTCGCCGCGAGCGGATTGAAGTTGCGCGCCGACTTGTTGAAGACGAGGTTGCCGTGCCGGTCGCCCTTGGCGGCCCGCACGAGCGCGAAGTCGGTACGGATACCGCGCTCCAGGACGTACTCCTGCCCGTCGAACTCGCGGACCTCCTTGGCCGGCGAGGCGACCGCCACCCCGCCCTCGCCGTCGTACCGCCACGGCATGCCGCCGTCCGCGACGGTGGTGCCGACGCCGGCCGGTGTGAAGAAGGCCGGGATGCCGGCGCCGCCCGCTCGCAGGCGCTCGGCGAGCGTCCCCTGCGGGATGAGCTCCAACTCCAGCTCGCCGGCGAGGTATTGGCGCGCGAACTCCTGGTTGGCGCCGATGTACGAGCCGGTGACGCGGGCGATGCGCCCGGCGGCGAGGAGTACGGCGAGGCCGGTGTCCAGGGCGCCGCAGTTGTTGGAGACCACGTGCAGACCGTCGACGCCGCGCTCGTGGAGCGCGTCGATCAGCACGTTGGGCACGCCGGTGAGGCCGAATCCGCCGACCGCGAGCGACGCCCCGCTGGGCACGTCCCGCACGGCTGCGGCGGCCGAAGAGGCCGTTTTGTCCATCTGTTGGCTGCTTCCTTGCTCGGCGCGGCTCAGGCGACCGCTGTTCGGTGCCGTCGGAGGGTCGCGCTTGCGCTTGTTCGCCTGGTGAACTAATGTTCACTGACGCCTCGAAGTCTCACCCCGGGGCAACGGCACTGTCAATGGCCCCCGTCGGTACGGTTCTCGGCGGAGCCGTCCACCGGACCGTTGCCGGCGCGCCGGCGCAGAGCAGATCGGAGCAGCCGATGCCCCCGCCCTCCAGCCGCCCCCCGGGGATGCCGCGGGAGGTCGTCGGCCCCCTCGTCCGCGGCCTCGCGCTGCTGCGCGCCCTCGCCTCGGGCGGCGGCGCGCGGCAGGCGAGCGAGCTCGCCAAGGCGCTCGGCGTCGCCCGCTCCTCCGTCGACCGCCTCGTCAGCACTCTCGCGCGGCTCGGCTACGTACGCCTCGACGGCCGCGAGGTGGCGCTCGCCCCCCGGCTCGCGGAACTCGGCAACGCCTACATCGCCTCGACGGGTCTCGCCGACCGGCTCGGCGGCCTCGCCGACCGCCTCGCCGACGAGCTCGACGAGTCCGTCTCGCTCGCCGTCCCCGACCGGGACGGCGTCCGCTTCGTCCACCAGGCGACCCGCCGCCGCGCGATGTCCCTCACCTTCCGCACCGGCGACCTCCTCCCGGCCGAACGCGGCGCCCCCGGCGCCCTGTTCGCGGCCGACTGGGACGAGGAGCAGTGGGCCGCCTGGCGCGCCCGCCGCGAGGCCGACGCGGAAGACGAGACCTTCGGCGCCCTTCCCCCGCCCCACGTCGACGCGGCCTCCTGCTTCGCGCGGCGCATCGAGACGGCGGGGGAGCGCGGCTGGTCGCTCGACGACGAACTGATCGAACCCGGCCTGCTCGCCCTCGCGATGCCGGTCCGCGACGCGGGGGGCGAGCAGGTCTGCGCCGTCAGCGTGGTCAGCCACACCAGCAGGCACAGCGCCGAGTCGCTGGAGCAGGCCGTGCTCGGCCGGCTCACCGGCGTCGTGGCGGAGATGTCGGAGGCGCTGCGCGCGCCTTCGCGCCAGTGCGAGGAGTCGGGGAACGCTTCGGCCCGCACCCGCGAGCCGAAGCGCGAACTCGGCCCGGAGTTCGTCGAGTCACTCGCCCGCGGACTCGCGGTGCTCACCGCTTTGGCAGACGGCAGCGCCCCCCTGACGCGGGTCGCCGAAGCGACCGGGCTCGCGCGCGCCACCGCGCGCCGATCCCTTCTGACCCTCGAGCACCTCGGCTACGTCGTCGCGGGCGGCGGCGGATTCCGGCTCACGCCGCGGGTGTTGGAGCTCGGGTTCGCGCAGCTCTCCGGGTACACCCTGGCGCAGCTCGCCGAGCCGCACCTCGCCCGTCTCGTCGCGCAGGTACGCGAGTCGGCGTCGCTGAGCGTGCTGCGGGGCGGCGAGATCCAGTACATCGCGCGGGTGCCGACCGTGCGCATCATGAGCGTCAACATCACCGTCGGGACGCGCTTCCCCGCCTACGCGACGTCCATGGGCCGGGTGCTGCTCGCCGGCCTGCCGGCCGCCGCGCGCCGCGCGCTGCTCCGCGCCGCCGACCCGGCGCCGCTCACCGAGCGGACGGTGACCTCGGCCCGCCGGCTCGACGAGCTCGTCCGCGACGCCGACCGCGCCGGATACGCGCTCGTCGACGACGAGTTGGAGGAGGGGCTGCGCTCCCTCGCCGTGCCGATCCGCGACGGCTCCGGACGCGTCGTCGCCGCGGCGAACGTCTCGACGCACTCGGGGCGCTCCACGCCGCAGGAGTCCCGGAGTGCGCTGCTGCCCTCGCTCCGCGAGGCCGCCGCGGCGATCGAGGCCGACCTCGGCGTCCTCGGCAGGTACGTGCGCATCCCGGCGGGCTGACGGCGGCGGGCGGGTCAGCCGAGCTTCTTCATCCGCCCGATCTCGGCGCGCTGCTGCGCGAGCACGTCCGTGGCCATCTCCTCGACGCGCACGTCGTTCCCCTCGGCGAGCAGTTCGCGGGCCATGGTGAGCGCGCCCCGGTGGTGCGCGGTCATCAGGTCGAGGAAGAGCGCGTCGAACTCGGCGCCGCGCGCCGCGCGCAGCCGGTCGAGCTGTGCGCCGGTCGCCATCCCCGGCATCGCCGCGTGGTCGTGGTCCGAACCGCCTCCGGCCGCACGGCCGTTGGTGCGCTGCCAGCCCTGCATCGCCTTCACCTCCGGGCCCTGTGCGGCGCGGATGCGGTCGGCGACCTTGCGCACCTTTGCCTTCGCTGCGTGCTTTTCGGCCAACTTCGTCATGGTGAGTGCCTGCCGATGGTGGACGATCATGTGCCGCACGTACGCGTGGTCGGCCGCGTTGGGGCGCGTCTGCTCACCCGCCTTGCGTCGCGCCTCGTCGGCGGAGAGCGTCTTCGCCGACTCGCCCGGTTTCCCCGGCGCGAGGACCGAAGGGCCTGCCTGCGGCTCGTCCGAGC
>NZ_AJTQ01000051.1 GCF_000262345.1 Streptomyces xiaopingdaonensis
AGGAGCGCGGCGCCGACTGCGCTGAGACGGACGGATGTACGTGGGGTCACGCGGTCCTCCTGGGGCGGCTGCCCGGTCGCGAGGGACTTCGCCGCCGAGTACCGCGGTGGCGAGAACGGTCGATGACAGGTTCGTTTCCCTCTATTGAGATGTACATGCAACCCGGCATACTTCCCGCATTCGCCGACCGCCACCCCATCGGACGGAGAAGCGGCGGCGACAAGGGAGGTAGCAGTGGTGTCCACGCACAGATCCCGCGTGCGGCCCGGGCGTCTCGGCGTCGGAGCGGCGGTGCTCGGCCTGGTCGCGGCGGTCTTCGCGGCCGGCCCCGCAACGGCCGTACCCGACCCGGGCGACAGCCCCACGGCGCCGCAGAAGGTGACCCAGCGCGACCAGGAACAGACGAAGAGAGCGATCGAAAAGGGCGAGATACCCGGCCAGGACGAGATCGTCCACAGCGACAACATCACCCATCTCGCCAACGTGCCCAAGGGCGCCCTCCAGGGCACCAACTCCGACCTCGCGTTCCAGGGCAAGTACGCCTTCGCCGGCAACTACGACGGCTTCACCGTCTACGACGTGAGCAAGCCGGCGAAGCCGAAGGTCGTCAGCCAGGTCCTCTGCCCGGGCTCGCAGAACGACATCTCCGTCTCGGGGAACCTGCTCTTCCTCTCCACCGACTCCTCCCGCAGCGACGACTCCTGCGACAGCACCACGCAGCCCGCGACGGAGAAGGACTCCTGGGAAGGCATGAAGGTCTTCGACATCACCGACAAGCGGCACCCCGAGTACGTCGCCGCCGTCGAGACCGCCTGCGGCTCGCACACCCACACGCTCGTCCCGGACGGCAGGAACGTCTACATCTACGTCTCCTCGTACGCACCGGACGCGTCCTTCCCCGACTGCCGGCCGCCGCACGACGGCATCTCGATCGTCAAGGTGCCGCGCAAGGCCCCGCACAAGGCGCACCTCGACTCGTTCCGCGGCCTCTTCCCCGACGGCGGCTTCCCCGGCGACCCCGCCCGGCCGGAGAAGATCGAGACGACCGGCTGCCACGACCTCACCGCCTACCCGAAGTTGAAGCTCGTCGCGGGCGCGTGCATGGGCGACGGCATCCTGCTCGACGCCTCGCGTCCCGACAAGCCCGAGGTCCTCGACCGCACCCGGGACACGGAGAACTTCGCCTTCTGGCACTCGGCCACCTTCAACCAGCGCGGCGACAAGATCGTCTTCACCGACGAGCTCGGCGGCGGCGGTGCCCCCACCTGCAACGAGGAGGTCGGCGACGAGAAGGGTGCCGACGGCGTCTACGAGCTGAAGGGGAAGGGCTCCGACCGCAAGCTGGTCTTCAAGAGCTACTACAAGATCCCCCGCCCCCAGGCGGAGACCGAGAACTGCGTCGCCCACAACGGCTCGCTGATCCCGGTCGAGGGACGGGACATCATGGTCCAGGCGTGGTACCAGGGCGGCGTCTCCGTCTGGGACTTCACCGACTCCTCGTCCCCGAAGGAGATCGCCTACTTCGAACGCGGCCCGCTCTCCGAGACCTCGCTCGTCGGCGGCGGCTCCTGGTCCGCGTACTACTACAACGGGCACATCTACTCGAACGACATGGCCAAGGGCTTCGACGTGCTCCGGATCGACGACCCGCGCACCGACCCCGCCAAGCGCGTCAGGCTCGGCGAGCTGAACGTGCAGACCCAGCCGGAGTACTTCGGCTGACGCTCAACCCTCCGCGCCCGCCGGCCCGTTGGCCGGACCCGGCAGACGGAAGGGTGTCGGAGTCCCGCCGGGCGCACCGCCGTCCGGCGGGACACCGCGCTCCCAGTCGAGCCCGAAGCGTCCGAAGAGGTCGGCCCGCAGCCTCTCGTGCGGCATCGGTGCGCCGGGCAGCAGCGCCGCGACGACGGAGCCCATCAGCAGCGCGCGCAGCATCCGGTAGTCCGGCTCGGGGTCGTGCGAGCCGAACCGCACCACCGTCTCGCGGAGCAGCTCGGCGAGGCGCTGCTGCTCCTCGCACTCGACGAACCCCTCCTGCTGGAGGAGTCCGGCCATGTGGGAACGCATCAGCACCGTGTGGTCGCGCGCGAGGCCGAGGATCGCGTCGATGGCGCGGGCGAGCAACTCCTCGCCCGCGTCGGCCCCTTGAGGGACCGGGTTCCGTTCCAGCGCGGCCTCCAGCGTCAGGTGCATGAGTCGGTGCACGGCGGACTGGAAGAGCTGGCGCTTGCCGGGGAAGTAGTACGAGATCAACCCGCGGGCCGCGCCCGCCCGGTCGGCGATGTCGCCGAGGGTGGTCGCTTCGTAGCCCTGTTCTGCGACGACGTCGACGGTCGCCTGGAGCAGCCGCTGTCGCGAACGCCGGCGCAGCGCCTTGTTGGTCGACGCGCTCCGAGGAGACATGCGTGCACTCCTATGTTGACTGGCCCGTAGCCAGTATACTCGTGGCGGATTCGGCGCTACTGCTCGGCGCCCATTGGGTGTCGCCGAGTGCCCGGTCCAGCGCGGTATCGGGGCGACGCGGGGGATCGCCCCGATACCTGCCGCTCAACCACGGCCGCCCGAAGCGGAGTTCGCCTCCCGGGCCGCCCGGCGCGCGGCTCCCCGGGCGGCCACGGCGGCGAACCCGAGGGCGCCGCCCAGCAGCGCACCGGCCACCGTGTCCGAGAGCCAGTGCACGCCCAGCACGAGCCGGGTGAAGCAGACACCGACGACGGAGACGGCCGCGACCCCGACGGCTGCGATCCGCACCGCCCTGCTCCGGATCACCCAGATCAGCAGCACGGAGGCGAGCGCCGCCGTCATCGCGTGCCCCGAGGGCATCGCGGCGTACTCGGCGGAGTCGACGGGCACGACCCACCGCGGCCGCGACCGTCCGACGACCGCCTTGAGCGCCTGCTGCACCACCGCACCGAGCACGGCCGCGCCCGCCACCCACGCGGCCCTCGCCGACTCCCCGCGACGCAGCAGCAGTACGACTCCGCCGGCCAGCAGGAGGCGCATCGTCCACGGGTCCCAGACCCAGTCCGAGAGGACGCGCTGCGACCGCGTGAACGCGGGATGCTCCAGCGCGAGGCCGTGGAGCCGCACGGCGACGCTGCCGTCGAGCTCCAGCAGCGGCCGCCAGCCGAGCGCCGCGCCGACGAGCGGCGCGGCGGCGAGCAGGACGAGGAGTACCGCCGTACGGGCCGCCGCGGCGCCCGAGAGGTGCCAGGTGTGCATGGAACGATCCTCGCCGCTCACAAGGGGGTTGGGACAGCGCCGGATGCGGTGTGCCCGCGCACGAAGGCGGCGAGGGGCGCTCAGCGCAGCGCCGAGAGCCCCGGCGCGAAGGTGATGAGTACAGGCACGACCGGAACGAGCGCCGCCGCGGCCGTCACCCGCAGCCGCCGCCCCCGCGTGAGGCGCGGCCCCGGCGACAGGAGCCGCTGCACGCGCTGTGCGACGAGCCCGAGCCCTGAGGGGCACGGACCGAACGCCCCGCGCCCCTGGTTGAGTTCGACGAGCGCGAGGGCGATCGTGAGCCGCCCGTACCGGCGCGACGCGGTGTCGTCGGCGGCGAGTTCGACGAGTCGGTGCACCTGGTCGCGGAAGGCGGCGAAGACGGGGACGCGGGGGAAGCCGGAGGCGAGCGCGGCCGAGGAGTGCAGCAGCCAGTCGTGGCGCGCCCGCGCGTGACCCTGCTCGTGTGCGAGGACGGCGTCGAGCTGGCGGCCCTTGAGACGCTGGAGCGCCGCCGTGGTGATCACCAGTTGCGGCGCCGCACCCGGCAGCCACCAGGCGTCGGGGCGCTCTCCCTCCAGCACCACCAGGCGCTCGCCCGCCTCCGCCTCCTCGCCGGGCAACTGCGGGGCACGGGCGCGGAGTTCGGCGCGGTTGCGCTTGCGCCGCAGCCGCGCCTCGTGGACCTCGCGGAGCAGCATCGCGCCCGTCCAGGCGCCGCCGCAGGCGAGGAGCACCGCCACGGCGCCGGCCCACGGCCCGTACGCGCCGAGCCCGTACGCCTCGACGACGCCGTGCGGCGCCGGCGCGAAGACGTGGCTGCGCACCACCTGGAACGCCGCGGCACCGGAGAGCGCCATCGCCAGCCCGCAGCACATCAGCACACCGGCGACGACGCACTGCCACACCCAGAGCGCCAGCACCGGCTCGCGGTCGGGCCACGTCGAGCGGCCGATCCATCTCGGGGCGAGGGCCGCGGCCGGGAGCGCAAGCAGCAGCAGGGCGAGCGGGACCATCATGGAACGAAGACTATGGGGCGCGCACCCCCCGGCGGTACGCGGCCGCCCCCTTAGTGACGCAGACCTCACCACGTCTGCCCGCGCTCACATCCCGACGAGCATGGCGAGCATCCCCGCTCCCATCGCGAGCCGGCAACTCACCGCGAACTCCGGGGTGTTGCGGAGGCGGACGGCGCCCGCGGCAGCCGTCCGCGCGCCAGCGGGGAGCAGGGCCGCGCCGCACCGCAGCACGTACCAGGCGAAGTACGCCAACAGGCCCGCCGTGACGACCGGGACGCCGCCCCCCGTGTGAGCCCCGGCGTGCGCCGGAGCGGCGAGCGCCATGTAGACCATCGCCAACGCGCCGACGACGTGGTGCAGATGGTGCGTCCCGCCGTGCGCGGCGGCGAGCGCGGCACCGGCGCCGGCGAGGAGGCCGAAGACGAGGACGTACCCCGCCGGCGGGAGCTGCACGGTACCCGGCAGCGCCATCCCCGCCATGGCCACGCCCATCGCCGCCTCCAGCGCCGCCGCGGTGCGCGCCGGCCCGCCGAGCGAGCCGGCGCGCAGCAGGCAGGCGGACGCGGTGAGCAGGCAGACGGCCGTGAGCAACCAGCCGACCGACGCGGACCCGTGCATCGTCCACCTCCCACCGCTCGCGGAGAGGCTGCCCCGCGCCCGCGCGGCCACGGGAGCGCACGGGTGCAGCAGGGGAGCGCACAGGAACAGCCGCGTCAGATCCCCGGTCGGTACCGCAGCGGATGCTCCGCCGGCACCTGGACGAGGACGATCTCGTTCCCGTCGGGGTCGCGGAGCCACATCTCGATCAGGCCCCACGGCTCCTGCACCGGCTCGCGGGTGATCTCCACACCGGCTGCGGCGAGCTCGTCCCGCGCGGCGCCGGCGTCGGCGACCTGCATCCACAGCCGCACCGGCGGCTCGCTCGCCCGCTCGGCCCGCCCGGAGAGCTCGAGGAACCCGCCGCCGAGGAAGTAGACCGTGCCCCGCTCGGGCCCGGTGCCGAACTCGCGGTAGACGTCGAGGCCCAGTTGCTCGCCGTAGAACGCGCGGGAGCGGTCCGGGTCGACGGGACGCAGCAGAACGCGGCTGCTCAGCACATGCACCATGCGGCAGACCATAGTCGTCGGGGCCCCCGGGACCGGAGGTAGGCTCGCTCCCCATGGACACACGCGCCCGCACCGCACGGCTCACCTTCCGCGACGCGGAAGCGGCAGACGTCGACGCGCTCGTCGCGCTCGTCGAGTCGGCGTACCGCGGGGAGTCGAGCCGCCGGGGATGGACGACCGAGGCAGGGCTGCTCGACGGGCAGCGCACCGACCGGGAGGGCGTCCTCGCCGTGGTCGGGGACGAGCGGAGCCGCCTCGTCGTCGTCGAGGCGGACGGGGAGCTCGTCGGCTGCTGTCAGCTTGAACACCGCGGTGCGCAGAGCTACTTCGGGTTGTTCGCCGTCTCCCCCGAGCGCCAGGCGGAGGGCGTCGGGCGCGCGGTGCTCGCCGAGGCGGAGCGCCGGGCGCGGGCCGAGTGGGGCGCGGAGGAGATGCTGATGACCGTCATCGAGCAGCGCGCCGATCTGCTCGCGTGGTATGAGCGGCGCGGGTACCGCCGCACCGGCGCGCGCAGCCCCTTCCCCTACGGCGACGAGCGGTTCGGCCTCCCGCGCCGCGACGACCTGGCCTTCGTCCACCTCGCCAAGCCGCTGGACACCCCCTAGCGTGCCGAGGCGGCGCGTGCCGTTTCGGGCCGGTCGGTGACGATGCCGTCGAGGCCGAGTGCTACGGCCTGCTCCAGCTCCTCCGGCGTGTTCACCGTCCAGGAGATGACGCGCACCCCCGCCTCCTGGCAGCGTCTGACCGTCTCGCCGTCGAACCTGCCGAGCTCCAGCGAGGCCATCCCGGCGCCGAGCGCGGCCGCGCGCTCGGGCGCGCGCGGTGACGACTTCCCCGCGACGACGACGAGCGGCTGCTCGGGCAGGAGTTGAGCCGTCTCGGCGAGCGCGTCGTCGTGGAAGGAGATGACGGTGATGCGGTCGTGGAGCTTGCGCGCCTCGATCGCCGCGCAGAGCACCCGGGCCGCCGCGCGGTCCTTGATCTCGGCCTGGATCGGCGCCTGCACCGCGTCGACGACCTCGTCGAAGACGGGTACCCGCTCGCCCTGCCCGGCGTCGAGCGTCCGCAGCTCCTCCAGGGTGAGCTCGCCGATCGCGCCGCTGCCGTCGGTGGTGCGGTCGACCGCGGGGTCGTGCATCACCACGAGTTCGCCGTCCTTGCTGAGGTGCAGGTCGAGCTCGATGTAGTCGAGCTTCTCCCGGTCGGCGCGGACGAACGAACGCAGCGTGTTCTCGGGCTCGACGCCCATCACTCCGCGGTGTCCGACGGTGAGCAGCGGCACGGGGCTCTCGCTTCCTGGCGGTGTCGGTGGCACGGCAAGCCTAGGACAGCTTCCCTGGCGGGGGCGCCCGGAGGGCGCACGGCGAAGGCTCCGTCGCATGACGGGCGCGGAAGGATTTCGTATCGCGTGCGCCCAGGATTACAGGAAGGATGAGCGGGGAACCAGGATATGAGCGCAAGATATTCGGCAGGCACGGTTGAGTGCGCAAGTATCGGCGGATACTGTGCCCGGACGTGAAGTTATCCGGTGGAGGGGTCGCTATGGCGGAAAATATCTCGTCGGTGTCAGTGGATGCCGATGTTCTCTCGGACGGGCCGGTCGTCGCACACCCTGCCTGGGGACGTCTGAAGGCGGCGGTCGAAGAGATCAGGCCCGCCCAATCCAAGGACGGCTCGGTCGACTTCGAGGCCGAGGGCGCACCCGCCCCCGAGGCGCTGCACGCCGCGCTCCGCCGCGTCGTCGCCGCCGTCGAGGAGCTCTCTCCGCTGCTGCCGCACGACGCCGCCTACCACGCGGCCCTCGTCGCCGACCTCGACCGCTGGGCCGAGGACGGCTTCGGCGTCCCCGACTTCCTCGACTCCCTCCTCGCCTTCCAGCCGGCGCAGCAGCGCGCCGACGGCCTCCAACACCTCGTCGTCTTCCCGATGTACACGCAGAACGGCAACCCCGACCGGAACCTGGAGGCCGTCGTCCTGCGGATGGTCTGGCCCGAGTGGCTCGCCGAGCTGGAGCGCACCCGCTACGACAACCCCCTCTTCTGCGGCATCACCTTCGAGGACTTCACCTCGGGCTACGACACCCACTCCGCCGTCCTCTTCCCCGAGACGATCGCCGTCCGCGAGGCGCCCGAGCGGTTCGGCTGGGGCGGCATCTTCTGCGACCGGGAGGCCGCACGGTTCCGCCGCGTCGTCGCTGCGGCGTGCGAGGTGACGAGCCTCGAACTCCCCGAGGACGCCCGCGAACTCCTCGCCGACCAGGACCGCTGCCAGCAGACCTTCGTGCTCTGGGACATGGTCCACGACCGCACCCACAGCCACGGAGACCTCCCCTTCGACCCGTTCATGATCAAGCAGCGGCAGCCGTTCTGGATGTACGGGCTCGAGGAGCTCCGCTGCGACCTCACCGCCTTCCACGAGGGCGTCACACTGGAGGCCGACGGCTACCCGCAGGGCCGGGACGTGCAGTACGCGATGCTGCTGGAGCGCCTCTTCCGCTTCCCCGTGACGGGCGAGCGCCGCCGCAACTACGACGGCCTCGGCGGTCAGCTCCTCTTCGCCTACCTCCACCAGCACGACGCGCTCCGCTGGACGGACAACCGCCTCGCCATCGACTGGGACCTCGCCCGCCGGACCACCGTCCGCCTCCGCGAGGAGATCGAGCACCTCTACCGCGCCGGCATCGACCGCCCCAAGGTGGTCCACTGGTTCAAGGGGTACGAACTCGTCTCCCGCCACCTCGCCCCGCACCCCGGCTCGACCTGGGCGAAGGGCCCCGAGGCGCTCGACCTCACGCTTCCCCCGCGCAAGCTCGTCGACGAGGTGCTCCCCGACGAGTTTCCGCTGAGCATGTTCTACGAGGCGCTCGCCAAGAAGCTCAAGTCCGTGATCGCATCTACCGAGGGCATCACGGCCCGCACGCCGGCTCGGGCGGCGGCCTGACCGGGATGCGAGCAGAGGCGAAGGCCGGGACACCCGGCGACGGCACCGGATCGAGGAGGCGGCGATGAGCGGGACGGGCGGACAGGGCACCGCAAGGAAGGGATACCAGGGCGACGGGGAAGGGAGCCTGGAGGGCCGCGTCGTCGCCGTCGCCGGGGCCGCGGGTCCCGCGGGCGCCGCCGCGCTGCTGCGTCTCGCCGACGAGGGGGCGACCGTCGTCGCGGCCGACGCGGACGCCGCCCGGCTCGCCGAGGCCGTCGACGCGGCGCGCTACGCACACGGCGGCGCCACCGTCACGGGCGACACCGTCGACCTCCTCGACCTCGACGCGACACGCGCCTGGGCCGACCGCACCGAGAAGGAGTTCGGCCGCATCGACGGGCTCGTCCACCTCGTCGGCGGCTGGCGCGGCTCCTCGTCCTTCGCGGCCACCGACCTCGCTGACTGGGACGCGCTCCACGGCCTGCTCGTACGCACCCTCCAGCACACCTCCCTCGCCTTCGAGGGCGCGTTGGAGCGTTCGAGCAACGGGCGTTTCCTGCTCGTGAGCGCTGCGGGAGCGACGAAGCCGACAGCCGGCAACGCCGCGTACGGCGCCGCGAAGGCGGCCGCGGAAGCCTGGACGCTCGCGCTCGCCGACGCCTTCCGCAAGGCCGGGGGAGAGGACGGCCCCGCAGCCGCGGCTACGATTCTCGTGGTCAAGGCACTCGTGAACGACCGGATGCGGGCAGAGCGCCCGAATGCCAAGTTCGCCGGGTTCACCGACGTCTCCGACCTGGCCGACGCCATCGCCGCGACCTGGACCAAGCCCCTCGAGGAAGTGAACGGAACCCGCCAGTGGCTGACCCCCGAGCCCTGAACCACCAGGCAGACGCGATATCCGACGCACGGAGGCGCCACGATCCGGCCCTGCGGGGCTTCGCCAGCGACAACTACGCGGGCGTCCACCCGGAGGTGCTGGCGGCGCTGGCGCTCGCCAACGGCGGCCACCAGGTCGCCTACGGCGCCGACGACTACACCGCGCACCTCCAGGAGGTCGTCCGCGGCCACTTCGGGCGCAGCGCGCAGGCGTTCCCCGTCTTCAACGGCACAGGCGCCAACGTCCTCGCCCTCCAGGCGCTCACCGACAGGTGGGGCGCCGTGATCTGCGCCGAGAGCGCGCACATCAACGTCGACGAGGGCGGGGCGCCCGAGCGGGTCGCCGGCCTGAAGCTGCTCACGGTGCCGACGCCCGACGGCAAGCTCACCCCCGAGCTGATCGACCGGGAGGCGCACGGCTGGGACGACGAGCACCGGGCGATGCCGCAGGTGGTGTCGCTCACCCAGGGCACCGAACTGGGCACCGTCTACACGCCCCAGGAGCTCAGGGAGATCTGCGAGCACGCGCACGCGCTCGGCATGCGCGTCCACCTCGACGGCTCCCGCCTCGCCAACGCGGCCGCCTCGCTCGACGTCCCGATGCGGGCGTTCACCAACGCGGCGGGCGTCGACGCCGTCTCCCTCGGCGGCACGAAGAACGGGCTGCTGCACGGGGAGTTGGTGGTCGTGCTCAGCCTGGACGCGGTCGGGCCGATGAAGCATCTGCGGAAGCTCTCGCTGCAGCTCGCCTCGAAGATGCGGTTCGTCTCCGTGCAGTTCGAGGCGCTGCTCGCAGGGGACCTCTGGCTGCGCAGCGCGCGCCACGCCAACACGATGGCCCGCCGGCTCGCCGACGGAGCGCGCGCGGTCGAGGGCGTCGAGCTGTGCTACCCGGTACAGCAGAACGCCGTCTTCGCGCGGCTGCCGCACGACGTGAGCGAGCGGCTCCGGAAGCGCTTCCGCTTCTACTTCTGGGACGAACCGGCGGGCGAGGTGCGCTGGATGTGCTCATTCGACACCACGGAGGAGGACGTCGACGCCTTCCTCGCCGCCCTCCGCGAGGAGATGCACCCCTGAGCGGCCGGCCGGGCGCGGTCGACCGGGCCGTGCTCGCTTTTGGGACCCCGCCGAGCGGCCCGGGCGGAGGAGCCGAGCACCGCCCGGGTCACCGGCGGCGACGGTCCGAGCAGTGCCCGCGGTTCGTCCGAGACGATCCGACGCCGACCGACGGGCACGCGACCCGGAGGCCACTTTCCGACGGGACCTCTTACAGGGCCCGCGCCTCGGCGGGCGTCGGGGCCGTACCGCCGAGGTGTGCCGGGAGCCACCAGGAGCCGGGCGCGTCCGCCTGCGAAGGGTAGGCGCGCTGGGCCGCCTCGAGAAGGTCCTGCATCCGCTCCTTGAGGCGCTCGGTTATGCCCGTGGGCGACTCGTCGGCGGGGGCTTCGATCGGGGCGCCCACGCGCAGGGTGAGCGGGAGGTGGTTGCGGCCGAAGTCCCGCTTGTGGCCCTTGGTCCACAGCCGCTGGGTGCCCCAGACAGCCATCGGCACGAGCGGCACCCTGGCCTCCTGCGCCATGCGTGCGGCGCCGGTCTTGAAGTCCTTGAGCGTGAACGACCGGGAGATCGTCGCCTCGGGGAAGACGCCGACCACCTCGCCGTCGCGGAGCGCCTGCACGGCGTCGGCATACGCCTGTTCGCCGCGGGAGCGGTCGACGGGGATGTGCTTCATCGCGCGCATCAGCGGGCCCGACACCTTGTGCCGGAAGACGGCCTCCTTCGCCATGAAGCGGACCAGGCGCTTGGCGGGCCTGGCGGCGAGGCCGTTGAAGATGAAGTCGAGGTAGCTGATGTGGTTGCTCGTCAGGACGGCACCTCCCCTTTTCGGCAGGTGCTCGGTGCCGCGCAGGTCGATCCGCAGGTCCAGGGCCTTGAACCAGACGCGGGCCGCGCCGATCACCGGGGGGTAGAGGAGGTCTGCCACGTGGGGCCCTTCGTCTCGATCGCTGGGCGGAGCGGGGCGCGCCGCTCCGGGTCCGGTCGGCTTGCCGGAGTGAGAACTTACGGGGGCGTAACTTCCGGCTGCCTGTGATGGTTCCCCAAACGGCAGGTCATGGCTACCCCATGGACGGGCAAGACGCGAGATCCTCGTCACGTACGCGAGGTAGGTGCGGGCCGCAGCGGTCTCGGTAAGGTGCGGAGACGCGGCCGGTGGGACAGGGCGCCGGCCGATGCAGACGGCGCGGAGGTGGCTGATGGCGCAGGACGACCGCGCGGTGCTCGAAGCCGCGCGCGCGGCGGGACGGTTGGGGGAGCGGGCGACGCTGCTCCAGTTCTCCAGTGCGTTCTGCCAGCCGTGCCGCGCTGCTCGCCGGGTCCTCGGGCAGGTCGCCGACATGGTGCCGGGTGTCGCGCAGTTGGAGGTCGACGCGGAGTCGCGCCCCGCACTCGCGGCACGGCTCGGCATCGAAGGGACCCCGACCGTCTTCGTTCTGGACTCCCGGGGCCGGACGGTGCGCAGGGCACAAGGGGTGCCACGCAAGGCGGACGTGATCGCAGCGCTCGGCGAGGCCGTCGCCTGAGGGGTAAGTCCCGCTGCTCGCAGGGGGTTTCGTGCCGCGTATCGTCGGGACGGCGGGAGCGGCCTGCGGCGCTCCGGTGCCGCGTGCGGCGAGGTGGGGAATGGTGGGATTGCGCGTGCGTGGCGCGCGTAGGGAAGGTCACAGTTCACCCGGCTTGCCACGCGGGGAACTGCTGGGTGTACTGGCGAGTAATATTGAGGACGGAGAGCCGGTCCTGCCGGACCGGAGCCGTGAGTCGACGCACGAGGAGAGCCGGCGTGAGCTTGAGGATCGTTGTCTGTGTGAAGTACGTGCCGGACGCCGCGGGTGACCGGGAGTTCGCTGAGGACCTGACGGTGGATCGTGAGGCGGCGGACGGTCTGCTCTCCGAGTTGGACGAGTACGCGGTGGAGCAGGCGTTGCAGATCTCCGAGGAGTCCGGCGACGCGGAGGTCACCGTGGTGACGGTCGGCCCCGAGGACGCCCGCGACGCGGTGCGCAAGGCGCTGTCGATGGGTGCGGACAAGGCTGTGCACGTCGAGGACGAGGACATCCACGGCAGCGACGTCGCGGGCACTTCGCTGGTGCTCGCCAAGGCGATCGAGAAGACCGGCTACGACCTCGTGGTCTGCGGCATGGCCTCGACCGACGGCACGATGGGCGTGCTGCCCGCCATGCTCGCCGAGCGCCTCGGCGTCCCGCAGGCGACGCTGCTCTCCGAGGTCTCGGTGGCCGACGGCAAGGTGACGGGACGCCGCGACGGCGAAGCTGCGACCGAGCACCTGGAGGCGGCGCTGCCGGCGCTGGTCTCGGTGACCGACCAGTCGGGCGAGGCCCGTTACCCCTCGTTCAAGGGGATCATGGCGGCGAAGAAGAAGCCGGTCGAGGAGCTGGACTTGGACGACCTGGACCTGGAGGCCGAGCAGGTCGGCCTGGAGGGCGCGTGGACCAAGGTCGAGGAGGCCAACGAGCGCCCGGCCCGCACCGCGGGGACCGTCGTCAAGGACGAGGGCGAGGGCGGCAAGCAGCTCGCCGAGTTCCTCGCCGGCCAAAAGCTCCTCTGAAGCCCGCCCTCCGTTCGCTTTCCCCTCTTCTTCCGGCAGGAGATTCCCACCATGGCTGAAGTTCTCATCTACGTCGATCACGTGGACGGTGCCGTCCGCAAGCCCACCCTCGAACTCCTCACCCTGGCCCGGCGGTTGGGTGAGCCGGTCGCGGTCCACCTCGGCCCGGGCGCCGAAGAGGCCGCGAAGGTCCTCGGCGAGCACGGCGCCACGCGCGTACTGGCTGCGGACGCCCCGGAGTTCGCCGACTACCTCGTCGTGCCGAAGGTCGCCGCACTCAAGGCCGCCTACGACGCCGTCTCCCCGGCCGCGGTCCTCGTGCCCTCCAGCGGTGAGGGCAAGGAGATCGCCGCGCGTCTCGCCGTGCGCCTGGAGTCCGGCCTGATCACCGACGCGGTGGACGTCGAGCCGGGCGACGAGGGACCGGTGGCCACCCAGTCGGTCTTCGCCGCCGCCTACACCACGCGCTCCCGGATCACCCGGGGTACCCCGGTCATCACCGTCAAGCCCAACTCCGCCGCGCCCGAGGCGGCTTCGGCCGCCGGCACGGTCGAGCAGCTTCCGGTGGAGTTCGACGACGCGGCGCGCGGCACCAAGGTCACCTCGCGCACCCCGCGCGAGTCGACCGGGCGTCCCGAGCTGACCGAGGCCGCGATCGTCGTCTCGGGCGGCCGCGGCGTCAACGGTGCGGAGAACTTCCCCGTCATCGAGGCCCTCGCCGACTCCCTCGGTGCCGCGGTCGGCGCCTCCCGTGCCGCCGTCGACGCCGGCTGGTACCCGCACTCCAACCAGGTCGGCCAGACCGGCAAGTCGGTCTCGCCACAGCTGTACATCGCGGCCGGCATCTCCGGCGCGATCCAGCACCGCGCGGGTATGCAGACGTCGAAGACGATCGTCGCGATCAACAAGGACTCCGAAGCCCCCATCTTCGACCTGGTGGACTACGGCGTCGTCGGCGACCTCTTCAACGTCCTCCCCCAACTCACCGAAGAGGTCAAGACCCGGAAGGGCTGACCACAACGCAGCAGCGACCACGGCCCCGGTACCGCCTCGGTACCGGGGCCGTCGCCGTCCGGTCGCCCTTGACCTGCGCTTCGGATGCCGATTAGCGTCCAGAGCTCACGAGTTCAACATCCTGTTGAACTGCCTGCTCCGCAGCCGGCGCCCGCGCGCCGGAGCCCACAGGAGGCGCGCGATGCCCGACGAGACGCCGCAGCCCGACCACCGCACCTGCCTCCCCGAGGCCGTCGCCGCTTCCGTGGACGCGGCGCTCGCCCCGGTCGACGCAGAGCTCGCCGCCAGATACCCGGGCGACCCCGGCACCCGCCAACCCGTCCACACCGTCTACGTCCCCGCCGACGCGCTCACCGCCGGAACCCCCGCCGAGTGGGGCCGCGCCGCACTGGACCTCCTCGACCGGCACGCGCACAACCCGGAGACCCTCGCCTCCGCTCTCGGGCTCGGCGGCGCGGCCCGAGCCCCGCACGACGAGGCCGCGTTCGCGCAGGTGCACGCCCGCGTCAGGGCGAAACTCGCGGCCGAACCCGTCGAGGATTTGCGCATCGACTTCGAGGACGGCTACGGGAGCAGGTCCGACGCCGAGGAGGACGAGGCCGCGGTCCGGGCCGCCGCCACCGTCGCCGGATGGGCGGAGGCCGACCCGGGCGCCTGCGTCCCGCCGTACGTCGGTATCAGGCTCAAGTGCATGGAGGCGCCGGTCCGTCGACGCGGCCTGCGCACCCTCGACCTCTTCCTCACGGGGCTGCTCGACGCCGGAGGTCTGCCGGACGGACTGCTGCTGACGCTTCCGAAGGTGAGCCGGCCCGAGCAGGTGGCCCAATTCGCCGCCGTCTGCCGGGGGTTCGAGGACGCAGCGGGTCTGCCGGCCGGGCGCCTCGGCTTCGAGATCCAGATCGAGACGACCGCCGCGGTCCTCGGCGCGGACGGCCGCGCCACCGTCGCCGAGCTGATCGGCGCCGCCGAGGGCCGTGCCACCGCCCTCCACTACGGCACCTTCGACTACAGCGCCGACTGCGGGATCAGCGCGGCCCACCAGGCGCCCGACCACCCGGCGGCCGACCACGCCAAGGCGGTGATGCAGGCGGCGGCCGCCGGCACGGGCGTGCGCCTCTCGGACGGATCGACCAACGTCCTGCCCGTCGGCGGTACCGGGCAGGTGCACCGAGCGTGGCGGCTCCACCACCGGCTCGTGCGGCGCGCCGCTGCGCGCGGCTACTACCAGGGCTGGGACATGCATCCGGGCCACCTGCCCAGCCGCTACGCCGCCGTCTTCGGCTTCTTCCGCCACGGCGCCGCCGAGTCCTGCGCACGGATAGCGCGCTACCGCTCCGGCGCGCAAGGCGCCGTCCTCGACGAGCCGGCCACGGTACGCGCCCTCGCCGGGTACCTGCTCCGCGGCCTCGACTGCGGCGCCCTCACCGAGCGTGAGGTGGCCGAGGGCGCCGGTACCGACCGTCGCGGCCTGGAGCAGCTCGCGGGACGGTGAACAACCGTCAACTGTCGGGCGGAAGTTCGCCGGAGCCGCGCGGGACGAGCCGCGTCGGCTGCGAGAGGCGGTGCGGCGGCCCGCCGGCGCCCGCGAGCCGTGCGAAGAGCAGCTCGGCGGCGCGCCGTCCCATCGCGGACGGGTCCTGCGCCACGACCGTGACGGGCGGTGAGAGGAGGTCGGCGAGCTCGAAGTCGTCGAAGCCGACGAGCGCCGTGCGGCGTTCGGCCGCCGCCAGGAGCCGGACGAGGGTGACCGTCACCCGGTTGTTGCCGGCGAAGATGGCCGTCACCGGCTCCGCGCCGCCGAGCATCCGGCCGGCATCGCGGCGCACGCGTTCGGGATCGGTGGCGCCCGGAGCGACCCACGCCTCGTCGACGGGGAGTCCGGCGTCGCTCATGGCGGCGCGGTAGCCGGCGAGCCGCTCCTCCGCGGTGTGGATGTGCGGGCGGTCCCCGACGAAGCCGATGCGGCGGTGGCCGTGCGCCACGAGGTGCGCAACCCCCGCGCGTGCGCCCTCGCGGTTCTCGGAGAGCACGAGGTCGGCCGCGATGCGCCCGGGCGGCCGGTCGACGAAGACGGTCGCGACGCCGGCCGAGATCTCCGGCTCCAGGTAGCGGTGGTCCCGGCTGGCCGGCACGATCACGAGCCCGTCCACCCGGCGCGCGCACAGCGCCAGCGCCAACTCCTGCTCCCGTTCCGGGTCCTCGGTGCTGGAGCCGTTGACGAGCAGCGCGCCGTGTGCCCGCGCGACATCCTCGACGGCGCGGCTCAGCGGGGCGTAGAACGGGTCGGCGAGGTCCTCGAGTATCAGCCCGATGCTGGAGGTCCGCCCCTTGCGGAGCACCCGGGCGCTGTCGTTGCGGCGGAAGCCGAGTGCGGCTATCGCCTCGCGTACTCGGCGCTCGGTGTCCTGGGCCACCCCCGCCTCGCCGTTGACGACGCGGGAGACCGTCTTGAGGCCGACGCCTGCGTGTGCGGCCACGTCCTTCATGGTGGGGCGGGCGCCGTATCGGGTCCCTACGGCGTCGGCCGGCGGTGCGGTATCGACCACGGAGTTCCTTTCTCGGCTGGGGCGCTCCTCGACTGCGCAGCATAGTCGGCGAGATCGTGGACTAGACAACGTTGTCAACTCTGGGGAGACTTACCGGGTCACGCAGTCGATCCACCGTTCCAGCCGCTAGGAGCCGCTGAAGATGCACACCGAGCTCGTCGCCGCCCTCGACATCGGGGGCACCAAGATCGCCGGAGCTCTCGTCGACGGCGACGGCTGCCTCCTCGCCCGCGCACGACGCCCCACCCCCGCGGAAGCGGGCGCGGAGGACGTCGCCGCCGCCGTCGACGAGGTGCTCGCGGAGCTGGCCGCCGCAGGGGAGTGGGCCCGCGTCGCCGCGGTCGGCGTCGGCAGCGCCGGCCCCGTCGACGCGGCCGCCGGGACGGTGAGCCCGGTCAACATACCGGCGTGGCGCGGTTATCCGCTCGTCGAGCGCGTCCGCCGCTCCACGCGGCTGCCGGTCGCGCTCGTCGGCGACGGCCCGGCGATCGCCGCCGCCGAGCACTGGCAGGGGGCCGCGCGGGGGAGGAGCGCCGCGCTGTGCATGGTCGTCTCGACGGGCGTCGGCGGCGGCCTCGTCCTCGACGGCAGGGTCCACTCGGGGCCGACGGGGAACGCGGGGCACATCGGGCACATCAGCGTCGACCTCGACGGTGATCCGTGCCCCTGCGGCTCGCGCGGCTGCGTCGAGCGCCTCGCGAGCGGTCCCAACATCGCCCGTACGGCGCTCGATCGGGGCTGGCGCCCACCGCGGGACCGCCCCGCCGACGCGGGCGCCGTCGCCGAGGCCGCCCGCGCGGGGGACGCCGCCGCGCTCGCCGCCTACCGGCGTGCGGCGAGGGCTCTCGGTGCGGGGATCGCCGCGACGGCCGCGCTGGTGGAGATCGAGATAGTCGTCATCGGGGGCGGGGTCGCGGCCGCGGGCGAGGTGCTCTTCGCGCCGTTGCGCACCGCGCTGGACGAGTTCGCGACGCTCTCCTTCGTGCAGGGCATCGAACTCGTGGAGGCCCGCACCGGGACCGACGGCGGACTCATCGGCGCGGCTGCCGCGTGCCGCGAACTCGTGGGGTGGTGACCCGCACGTCGGTTTCCTGGCACCGGGCTCCGGCTCGACTCGCCGCCGCCTGTGCGCAGTCGGCCGGGCGGCGGGAGCGCGGCGGTGAACTCGCCTGCTCCTGCGGGCGAGTTCACCGGTGCGGACGGGCGTGAGACGCGGAGCGGTCGGTTCTGCGGACCTGCGGGCAACGCGACTGCGCGTCCGTCGGACCACGTTCCGCTCCCCGTGCGTCAACCCGCCGCCCCTGTCGAGTACTCCGAAGGGGGCGGCGTCGTCAGCGTGCGCACGTAGCCGTCGGGCGGGACGCCCACGGCCGCGGTGAACTCCCGTACCAGGTGGGACTGGTCGCTGTAGCCGAGGTCGCCGGCGAGACGGCCCCAGTCGGGACGCGGCTCCGTGGTGGCGTGCTCGAGAGCGTCCAGGAGGCGGTACCTGCGGATGAGTCGCTTGGGGCCGATGCCGTGCACGGTGGCGAAGAGGCGCTGCAGGGAACGCACCGACAGCCCTGCCGCGTGGGCGAGTTGGTCGACGCGGCGGAGCGTGCGGTCGGTGCGCACCCGGTGGGCGAGCGCCATCGCTCGTGCGGTGGCGGCGTCGGGAACGGGGCCGTGCGGGGCGAGGAGGGCGTCGAGCGCGGCGACGCGGGCGTCGTCCCCGGCGGCCGCCAGGACCGCGTCGGCGGCGTCGCGCGAACCGGGCAGCGCCTCGTCGAGGGGAAGCCTGCGGTCGGCGAGTGCGGCAGGGGAGCAGGCGGCACCGCTGAACGAGCGGAAGGCGCCCGGCCGGAACTGGACGCCCGACACCCGCCCGTGCCCGGAGAGTCGCGTTTCGAAGAGGCGGTGGAGCGGGCCCACGGCCTCCGACTCGACTGCCCCGTCGGAGAGTCGGAGGGCGAGGTTGACGCAGGGGTGGGTGAAGACGCGGGAGGTGTACGGCACGGGGAGGTCCCAGTCGATCAGCCAGTAGTGCTCGACGTGGCGGCGCAGCGCGGGCGCCGGAGCGCGGCGGCGGAAGCGGACCCGGGAGAGGAGACGGGGCGCGGCGACGATGCCGCGCGTGTCCTGGCGTAGCGCTTCCACGCCGGCATGCTACGGCGCAGGCGTGTTTCTTCAAGACGGTGCGACGGCGGGGCGGTTGGCTGTCCGCATGACAGACGAGACTCTCGCGAACCTCCGGGACGCCGCCCGCTCGGCCGTCCCCGTCGTCCAGGGCGTGCACGACGGGCAGTTGGGCGCGCCCACGCCGTGCGCCGACTACGACGTGCGGGCGCTGCTCAACCATCTCTTCCACGTCGTCGTCTCCTTCCAGGCGCTTGCGGTGAAGGGGCAGGCCGACTTCTCCTCGACCCCCGACCGCCTCGGCGCGGAGTGGCGCGACAGGTACGCCGTCGAGAGCGACGCGCTCGTACGGGCGTGGTCGAGCGACTCGGCGCTCCGGGGCGAGTCGCCCGTGATGCGGATGCCGCAGGGCTTCGTCGCCACGCAGGCCCTGGCCGATCTCACCCTGCACGCCTGGGATTTGGCGCGCGCCACGGGCCGGCCGTACGCGCCGCCGCCGGGTGCCGTCCGCGAACTCCTGCCCGCGCTGAGGGAGGCGGCCCCCATGGCCCGGCAGGCGGGCGTCTTCGGGCCCGAGGTGGCGACGGCCCCGGACGCGGCGGAGTTCGCGCGGCTGCTCGGCGTCGCGGGGCGGGACCTCGCCTGGCGACCGTAGCGGGCCCGCGCGCCGGGGCGTGCTCGACTCTGCCGCCGAGCGGGGGCGCCCGCGCCCCGGCGCGTTTCCGCCTCAGGGGGTAGCGGGCAGCCCTTTGGGGTGGACGTAGAGGGGGACCGACGTGCTCGTCTGGCTGAACGGTGCATGCGGTGCGGGCAAGACCACCGCCGCGTACGCACTTCAGGAGCTGCTGCCCGGCAGCGTGCTCTTCGATCCGGAACTCCTCGGTCCGGGGCTGCGCGCGATGCTGCCCAAGGAGCGGCTGGGCGAGGTGGCCGACGTCCAAGAGCTGGCCGCCTGGCGGCGGTTGGTCGCCGACACCGCCGCCGCGCTCCTCACCGAGGTGCCGGGACCGCTGATCACGCCGATGCCGCTCTTCCGCCGGGAGTACCGGGACGAGATCTTCGGCTCGCTCGCCGCGCGGCGGATACCGGTCTCGCACTTCCTGCTCAGGGCCGAGGACTCGGTCCTGCGCGCCCGGATGGACGAGCGCGCAGCAGTCGAGGGTGAGGCGTCGCGCCTGCGATGTCTGCGCCAACTCCCGCGTTACCGCGCCGCGTTGCGCTGGCTCTCGGCCGACGCGCACACGGTGGACACCACGATGCTCACCCCCCGGCAGACCGCCGAGTCGCTCGCCTGCGCCGTCGGCACCGGCGCGGGACGCGTCGAGATCGTCCAGACCCCGGAGCCGACCGCCGAGACGGTCGCCTCCGGAGTCCTGCTCTTCGACGAACTCGACCGCGTCCTCCTCGTCGATCCCACTTACAAGCCCGGCTGGGAGTTCCCCGGCGGCGTCGTCGAGCACGGCGAGCCGCCCGCCTCGGCCGGCCGGCGGGAGGTGGAGGAGGAGCTCGGCCTCCACCTCGCGGGGCCGCTGCGGCTGCTCGTCGTCGACTGGGAGCCGCCTCGGCCGCCATCGCTCGGCGGGCTCCGCTTCCTCTTCGACGGCGGGCGCCTCGGCCCCCGGCAGGCGAGCAGGGTGCTGCTGCCCCGCGCCGAACTGCGCGGCTGGCGGTTCGTCACCGAGCAGGAGGCCCGGTCCCTCCTCCCCGCACACCGGTTCAGGCGCCTCCGCCGCGCCCTCCAGGCCCGCCGCACGGGGAGCCCGCTGTACCTGGAGGGCGGAGAGCCGGAGGACGCGACGATGCGCGGTGGGCGTGCCTACGAGGAGCGTTGACCCCGGAGCCGGCCAACTCGCCCCGCCGCGCGCCCCGTCGGCTCAGGACCGCTCGGCGTACCGCTGGAGGAACCGGGCCTCGGCGACCGACAGGCGCTCCAACTCGCCAGGATCGACGCTCTCGTTGACGGCGTGGATGTGCGCCTCCGGCTCCGAGAGGCCGATCAGCAGGATCTCGGCCTGCGGGTAGAGCGAGGCGAGGGTGTTGCACAGCGGGATCGACCCGCCCTGCCCGGCGACCTGCATCTCGGTGCCGTCGTACGCCTCGCGCATCGCCTCGGCCATCGCGCGGTAGGCGGGGCTCGCGGTGTCGGCGCTGAACGGCTCGCCACGGCCGACGACTTCGGTCGTCAGACGGGCCTGCCACGGCACGTGCGTCTCCAGGTGGCGCAGGAGGCGGCCGAGCGCCGTGTCCACGTCGAGCCCCGGGGCGATCCGGAGCGAGACCAGCGCACGCGCCGACGCCTGCACCGAGGCGGTGGCGCCGACGACCGGCGGGCAGTCGATGCCGAGCACCGTCACCGAGTTGCGGGCCCACAGCCGGTCCGCGACGCCGCCCGTGCCGGGGAGTTCGACGCCGTCGAGGACGCCGGCGTCCGAGCGGAACTGCTCCTCGTCGTACCGGAGCCCCTCGGCGGTCGCCTCCGAGCGGAGCTCCTCGACGGCGACGTCGCCGTGCTCGTCGCGGAGCGAGTCGAGGAGCCGGACGAGCGCGGCGAGCGCGTCGGGCGCCGCGCCGCCGAACTGTCCCGAGTGCAGGTTGCCTTGGAGCGTCTCCACGCCGACCCGCACCAGCACCATTCCGCGCAGCGTCGCCGTGACCGTCGGCAGGCCGACGCGGAAGTTGCCCGCGTCGCCGATCACGATAGTGTCCGCGGCGAGGAGTTCGGGGTGCGCCTCCGCGTACCGCTCGAGTCCGCCCGTGCCCTGCTCCTCGGAACCCTCGGCGATCACCTTCACGCCGACGGGTACGCCGCCCGACGCCTTCAGCGCGCGGAGTGCGAGCAGGTGCATCAGCACGCCGCCCTTGCAGTCGGCCGCGCCCCGCCCGTACCAGCGCCCGTCGGCGCGCTCGGTGAGCTCGAACGGCGGGGGGAGCCACTCGTCCTCGGCGAGCGGGGGCTGCACGTCGTAGTGGGCGTAGAGGAGGACGGTCGGGGCGCCCTCGGGGCCCGGGAGGTGGCCGTAGACGGACGTGGTGCCGTCGGGGGTGTCCAGCAGCGCGACGTCCTCGAAGCCCTCGGCGCGCAGCGCGTCCGCGACCCACTCGGCGGCGGCGTCGCACTCGCTCTTCGGGAACTGCACGGGGTCGGCGACCGAGCGGAACGCGACGAGTTCGGCGAGCTCGCCGCGCGCCTCGGGCATCATGGCGGAGACCGCCGCCGCTATCCCGGGCCCTGCGTCGGTACGGCTCTGGTTCATCTGCGCTCCTTCTTCTCGTCCCTCGTCGTCATTCCGTGCTGCCGGACGCCGGGCGCCGCCGCGGGGTGCGGCTCTCCTCGCCGGCTGCGGGAACGCTCGACGGGGACGCGCCGTTGGGCACACAGGCGGGGGC
>NZ_AJTQ01000052.1 GCF_000262345.1 Streptomyces xiaopingdaonensis
AGGGCGGGCCGACGCAGATCCTCCCACAGCCGGTGCTCCCGAGGCAGCGCCGTAGGATGCGGGGGTCCAAGCGCAGCCGACGTCGGGCGGGAGAGCAAAACACATCGTGAGCAGCGAGAACGCCGAGAGCGCAACCGAGGATGAGGAGCGCGCGGTCTGGGATGTCGTCGTGGTCGGCGGCGGTCCAGCAGGTGCGTCGGCCGCGTACGCGGCCGCCGTGGCAGGCCGGCGGGTGTTGTTGGTGGAGAAGGCCGAGTTGCCCCGCTACAAGACCTGCGGCGGCGGCATCATCGGCCCGACCCGCGACTCGTTGCCTCCCGGCTTCGAACTGCCGCTCAAGGACCGCGTCGACGCGGTGACCTTCTCGCACAACGGCCGCCTCGCCCGCACCCGGCGCTCCCGGAACACGCTCTTCGGCCTCGTCAACCGGCCCGAGTTCGACCGCCAACTCGTCGAACTGGCGCAGAAGGCCGGCGCGGAGGTGCGCACGGGCGTCACCGTCTCGCGCGTCGAGCAGCACGGCCCCGCGGTGCCGGACCGCCGCTCCGTCGCCGTCGTCCTCTCGGGCGAGGAGGAGCCGGTGCTCGCGCGGGCGGTGGTCGGCGCGGACGGCAGCGCCAGCCGCATAGGCGCGCACGTCGGCGTCAAGCTCGACCAGGTCGACCTCGGCCTGGAGGCGGAGATCCCCGTTCCCCGGAGCGTCGCCGACGACTGGCGCGGCCGGGTCCTCATCGACTGGGGCCCGCTGCCCGGAAGTTACGGCTGGGTCTTCCCCAAGGACGACACCCTCACCGTCGGCGTCATCTCGGCGCGCGGCGAGGGCGCGGCGACCAAGCGCTACCTCGACGACTTCGTCGGACGCCTCGGCCTCGCCGGTTTCGAGCCGCGTATCTCCTCCGGCCACCTGACGCGGTGCCGGGCCGACGACTCCCCGCTCTCCCGCGGACGCGTCCTCGTCTGCGGCGACGCGGCGGGCCTGCTGGAGCCGTGGACGCGCGAGGGCATCTCCTTCGCGCTGCGTTCGGGCCGACTCGCAGGGGAGTGGGCGGTGCGGATAGCGGAGTCGCACGACGCGGTGGACGCGCGCCGGCAGGCGCTCAACTACGCGTTCGCGATCAAGGCGGGCCTCGGCGTGGAGATGGGCGTCGGCAGCCGGCTCCTACGGATCTTCTCCAGACGCCCCAAACTGATACACGCGGCACTCACCGGCTTCCGCCCGGCCTGGTCGGTCTTCGCCCGGATCACCCGCGGCACGACGACGCTGGGCGAGGTCGTCCGCACCCACCCGGTGGCCCGCCGGGTACTCGACCGCCTCGACCGGGCCTGAGGCAACGGCCGCCGCACACAAGGGGGCCCGCCCGGCGACCGGACACCCGGCACGCTCGGTGAGCACTCACCGCCGGCGCCACGGGAGCCGTCCGTCCGGCGCGCTCGGCCGTCGCCTCCCGCTGTCGTACGGAACGTACGGCAGCGGGCCGCCCGGTGCCGCGAGCGCCCGACCGTGCGGGCCGACGCCGAGCGGCTCCGCCGCCCCGTCGCGTCCCGGGCCCGCTCTCCGGGCGGAGGTCCTGGGCGGCTCCCCGGTCTCGCCGCGCGCGGGTCCGGCCGCCACCGCCGGTACTCCGCCGGGAGTACCCGCGCCGTCTGCCGAAGGCTGACGCCCCCGCGGTGGCCGGCGGCCTACGGTTGCAGCCATGGCCGCCACCGCAGACCCCGACCCGCCAGCCCGCCCCGACAGGCGCGGGGAGCGGCGAGCGGGCCGATCCCCGCTGCTGCGCCGCTCGTTGGCGGCGCGCGCCGCGCTGCTGAGGCTGCCGCAGGCCGAACCCCCGCGGACCGGCCGGAGCGAGCCGGAGTACCGCGGCCTGCCGTGGCCCTCGTCGCTCGTGGTGCTCCTCCTTCAGCAGATCGGCTCGACCTTCGCCGCGGGGCAGCGGCCGGGAGAGGCAGGCGCCGTCGACCTCTGGGCCCGGCTGCTCCTTGCCGCCGGCCCGCTGCTCCTCCTCGTGCGCCACCGCCGGCCGCGCGCCGTCGCGTGGGGCAGTGCCCTCGTCACGACGGTGTACCTCGCCGCCGGCTATCCGTACGGCCCCGTCTTCCTCAGTCTCGCCGTGGCCTGCGTCGCCGCGGCGGCAGCGGGGGAGCGGTACGCCGCGTGGGGCGCCATGGGCGCCTTCTGGCTCGCCCACCTCGTCGCGGCGCACTGGCTGCGGGCGTGGCTGCCCGAACCCGGCGGCGCGCACGCCACGTGGACGACCGACCTCTTCTTCGCCGCCTGGGTGCTGGCGCTCGGCGCGCTCGGCGAGCTGCTCCGCGTCCGCCGTACGGAGCTGGAGCGCAGACGGGACGAGGCGGCGGAGGCCGAACGCCACCGTGCCGACGAGGAACGCCTGCGCATCGCAAGGGAGTTGCACGACGTGCTGGCGCACAGCATCTCCGTCATCAACGTCCAGGCCGGCATGGGCCTCGCCCTCCTCGATTCCGACCCGCAACAGGCACGCACCGCGCTCACCACCATCAGGACGGCGAGCAAGGAGGCGCTCGGCGAGGTGCGCCAGGTGCTGGAGACGCTCCGTGCCCCGGGCGAGGCGCCGCGCACCCCGGCGCCGGGACTCGCCCGCCTCGCCGATCTCGTCGAGCAGGCCCGCAGCGCCGGGCTCTCCGTCGCGACGGAGACCGAGGGCCGCCGGCGCGACCTGCCCTCGCAGACGGATCTCGCGGCCTTCCGCATCGTGCAGGAGGCGCTCACCAACACCGTCCGCCACTCCGCCGCGCGCACCGCGACCCTCCGACTCGCCTACCGCGAGGAGGAGTTCGAGGTCACCGTCGACGATCCGGGCCCGGCCGCCGAGCGGGGGCCGCGCGGCTCGGGAGGCAACGGCCTCGTCGGCATGCGGGAACGCGCCACCGCCCTCGGCGGCGCGCTGGAGGCCGGCCCGCGCGCCGACGGCGGGTTCCGGGTACGCGCCCGATTGCCGCTCGCTGCGGGTAGCGTCGACGGGGCAGCGGGCGAGCGGCGTCCGCGGGAGGAGGAGCCGTGATCCGTGTCCTGCTCGCAGACGACCAGGCGCTCGTGCGCGCCGGCTTCCGCGCGCTCCTCGACGCGCAGTCGGACATCGAGGTGGCCGGCGAGGCGGCCGACGGCGACGAGACGCTCGCCGAGGTGCGGCGGCTCGTCCCCGACGTCGTCCTGATGGACATCCGGATGCCCGGCATCGACGGCCTGGAGGCCACCCGCCGCATCACCGAGGACGCCAGGCTGGCGAGCGTGCGTGTCGTGATGCTCACGACCTTCGAACTCGACGAGTACGTCTTCGAGGCGCTGCGCTACGGCGCCTCCGGCTTCCTCGTCAAGGACACCGAGCCGGACGAGCTGCTGCGCGCGGTACGCACCGCCGTCGAGGGCAACGCGCTGCTCTCGCCCGGCGTCACCCGCAGGCTCATCTCCGAGTTCGCCGCGCGCTCGAAGGAGCCGACGCCGCCCACGAGCCTCGCCGACCTCACCGAGCGGGAGCGGGAGGTGATGGCCCTCGTCGGCCTCGGCCTGACCAACGAGGAGATCGCCGGGCGTCTCTTCCTCTCTCCGCTCACCGCCAAGACGCACGTCAGCCGGGCTATGGTGAAGCTCGGCGCGCGCGACCGCGCCCAACTCGTCGTCCTCGCCTACGAGTCGGGCCTCGTGCGGCCCGGCTGGCTCGGGTGAGGGCGCCGCTCAGTCCTCGGCGGCGTCCGCCTCGCGGAGGAAGTCGACGAGCAGCGCGGTGAGTTGGGCGGGAGAGTCCTCCTGGACGAGGTGGCCGGCACCGGCGAGGAGGTGCTTGCGCGCGCCCGGGACCACGGCGGCGAGGCGGTCGGCGCGGTCGGCCGGCACCCAACTGTCCTCCGCGCCCCAGCAGACGAGCACCGGCAGGTCCAACTCGCCGTAGCGACCCTCGACTTCGTCGGTGTACCGCTGGTCGTTCTGCTCGATCTGACGGTAGAACGCCGGCTGCCCGATCTCCCCGAGCCACGGCTCCGCGAGCCGCTCCAGCACGTCCTCGCGGAGGCCGGCGCTGCTCGCCGAGCGGATGTACTCCCGCACCATGGCCCCGTGGAGCGCGGGCGGAAGCGCCCCGAAGACGGACGCGTTGCGGCCGAGGAGGCGGTACGCGTCCGAGCCCCACGGCGCCAGGGCCACCACGTCGACGAGCGTCAGCGTGCGGTAGGCGGCGCCGTGCAGCAGCGCCGCCCGCAGCGCCACCGCGCCGCCGAAGTCGTGCGCGACGACGTCGGGGCGCACCAGCCCCCAGTGGCCGAGGAGTTCGGTGAAGAGCCGCCCCTGCGCGCCGAGCGAGACGTCCTGCCCCTCGTACTTGGCGGAGCTGCCGTACCCGGGCATGTCCCAGACGTACACCCGGCGTCTCTCCGCGAGCGCCCGGGCCACCGCCCGCCAGGTGTACGACGACCACGGCGTCCCGTGGAGGAGCACGACGGGCGGCTGCCCGGGGTCGCCGAGGGCCGCCCAGCGGACCGTTCCCGAGGCGCTCTCGTAGGCGTGGTCGAGGTACCAGTCTTCGATCATGGCCCCAACCCTGTAGTACCCGGGGAGGGTTCGCCACTCCCGTCGGGGCTCAGGGCGCCTCGCCGAGCGCCGAGCGGCGCACCGCCGCGGCGACGAGAGCGGCGACCGCGGCGAGCAGCGCGACCGAGGTGAGCGCGGAGGTGAGCGAGAACCAGTCGGCGAGGAAGCCGATCGCGACGGGCCCGAGCAGCATCCCGCCGTACCCGAGCGTGGAGGCTCCCGCGACACCGGAGGGCCCGGCGAGCGCACCTGCCCTGGCGATGGCGACGGGGAAGACGTTGGCGAGCCCGAAGCCCGTCAGTACGAAACCGGCGAGGACGAGCGGCACGCTGGGCGCGAGGGCTCCCGCGACCATGCCGACCGCCGCCGCGGCTCCGCCTCCGACGAGCGTACGGGCGGGGCCGAGCCGCTCCAGCAGCGTCGTCCCCGCCAGGCGGCCCGCCGTCATCGCGAGCGCGAAGACCGAGTAGCCGGCTGCGGCGACCCCCGCGCCGGCGCCGAGGTCGTCGGTGAGGTGCAGGGCGCTCCAGTCGGCGAGCGCGCCCTCCCCGTACGCCGTGCAGAGCGCGATCAGCCCCAGAACGGCGACGAGCGCGTACGGCCTGCCGCCCACGGGACCGCTCGGCGACTCCTCCGCCTCGGCGGCGGGCCCGGGCGCCGGGATCGCGCCGCGGAGCAGCGGCCGGGCAGCAGCCGCCGCGACGACGAGCCCGACGGCGGTGAGCAGCAGCAGGTGCCGCGTCGGGCTGAGCGACCCGGCGACGAGCCCGCCGAGCCCGGCGCCGAGCATCCCGCCGAGGCTGAACGCCGCGTGGAAGGACGGCATGACGGGACGTCGGAGCGCGGCGACGAGATCGACGGCGACGGCGTTCATCGCGACGTTGAGCCCGCCGTATGCGGCGCCGAAGACGAGCAGGACGAGGCCGAGCGCGAGCGCCGAGTGCGTGAGCGGGGGCAGCGCGACGCCGAGCGGCAGCAGGAGCCCGGCGAGGACGGTGACGCGGCGGCTCCCGATGCGGCGGCAGAGCTGCCCGATGAGCAGCATCGTCGCCACGGCGCCTGCCGAGACGCCGAGGAGCGCCAGCCCGAGGGCGCTCGCCGAGGCGCCGGTCTGCTCCTTGACCGCTGGGATGCGGACCACCCAGCCGGCGAAGAGGAACCCGTCGAGTGCGAAGAAGACGGTGAGCGCGGTGCGGATGCGGCGCAGACCGGGGGCGAGGGGGGCGTGGGCGCGGACGCCGGCTCCCCGGCCGCCGGCGAGCGCCGACCGTATTTTGTTTAGTGACGGCACAAAGCCAGAATAAGGGTGTGACCCAGACGCGTACAGCAAAGGTGGAGCGCGGACGCTCCCATCTCGGCCCCGCCCTCCAACTCGTGCACACCGGAAGGGCACCGACCCGCGCGGTGCTCACCGCCGAACTCGGTGTCACCCGTGCCACGGCGGGCGCGGTCGCCGCCGAGTTGGAGGCGCTCGGCCTCATCGCCGTCGACCCCCACCCCACCGCCGTCGGCACCCAGGGGCGGCCCTCGCACGGCCTCTCCGTCGCCCCCCGCGGGCCCGTGGCGCTCGCCGTCCAGGTCCACGCGGACGGCTTCCGGGCCGCGCTCGTCGGGCTCGGCGGCACCCTCGTCGGGACGAGCGCGGGCTGCGGGACCGTCGACGCCGACCCGGCGCAGGTGCTCGGCGAAGCGGTCGGCGCGGGGCGGGAGTTGCTGGAGCGCAGCGGGCGGCGCTGCGCCGGTGCCGGGCTCGCCGTGCCCTCCGCTGTCGACGAGCCGGCGGGCACCGCGCTCAACCCGCTCCACCTCGCATGGGAGCCGGGCGTGGCCGTCCGCGACATTTTCGCGCGCTGTCTCGACGAGGCCGGCGTGGAGCTGCCGGGGCCGCACCCGCCGCCCGGCCACACCGCCAACGACCTCAACCTCACCGCCCTCGCCGAGCACCGGCACGGCGCCGGCAGCGGCGCCCGGCACCTGCTCGCCGTCGGCACGGGGCACCGCGGGGTCGGCGGCGCCCTCGTGCTCGACGGGCGGCTGCACACCGGGAGTTCGGGCCTGGCGATGGAGGTCGGGCACCTCACCGTCGACCCGCACGGCCGCCGCTGCCACTGCGGCAGCCGCGGCTGCCTCGACGTCGAGACGGACCCGCTCGCGCTCCTCACGGCCGCCGGACGCGACCCCGGCCCCGAGACCTCGCTCCTCGACCAGGCCGCCGAGTTGATCCGATCCGAGTACGAGACCGACGCCGCGGTACGCAGTGCCGTACAACTCCTCGTCGACAGGCTCGGATTCGGGCTCGCCTCGCTCGTCAACATCCTCAACCCCGACCGCGTCGTCCTCGGCGGCCTCCACCGCAGGCTCGTCGAGGTGGAGGGGGAGCGGCTCCGCGCCGTCGTCGCCGACCGCAGCCTCTGGGGGAGCGGCGGCATGCCGATCCGCGCCGCCTCCCTCGACCACGGCGCACTCGTCGGCGCGGCCGAACTCGCTTGGCAGCCCGTTCTGGAGGACCCGCTCACCGTGCTGGGGAACTGATGGAGATCCGCACGCCCCGCGAGGGCGAACTTCCCGTGCTCCAGCGGATCGAGCGCGCCGCGGGCGCCCCGTTCCGCGCCCTCGGCATGGACGCCGTCGCGGACGACCCGCCGCCGCCCCTCGCCGAGCTCCGCCGCTACCTCGCGGCGGACGGGCTCCGGGTGGTCGCGGAGCCGGGCGGGGAGCTCGCCGGGTACGTCCTCACCGAGCCCGTGGACGGCTGCGCCCACGTCGAACAGCTCTCCGTCGACCCGCGGTTCGCCCGCCGCGGCCTCGGACGCGCCCTCCTCGACGACGCCGCGCACCGCGCCGCCGGGGCCGGCCTCGCCGCGCTCACCCTGACTTCCTTCGCCGACGTCCCCTGGA
Source organism: Streptomyces xiaopingdaonensis (assembly GCF_000262345.1). Taxonomy (GTDB): domain Bacteria; phylum Actinomycetota; class Actinomycetes; order Streptomycetales; family Streptomycetaceae; genus Streptomyces; species Streptomyces xiaopingdaonensis. The sequence goes on from NZ_AJTQ01000052.1 coordinate 7,460, forward strand.
ACGCGCCCTACTACGCGCGGCTCGGCTTCCGCACCCTCCCCGACACGGCGCTCACGCCGGGGCTGCGGGAGGCCCGTCGCCGCGAGCGCGAGGCGGGCCTCGACCGCTGGCCGCGGGTGTGCATGCGCCGCGAACTGCCCGACAGGACGGGGCACGGGGCACGTTGACGCGCCGCCCGACCGTCGGTGAGGGTGGCGCCATGGTGCCCGAAGAGCTCGCCGCAAGCCGCTACGTCAGCCTCGTGACGCACCGCCGCGACGGCACGGCCGTGCCCACCCCCGTCTGGGCCGCCGCCGACGGGCCCGAACTCCTCGTCTGGACGCGGACGGACTCGGGCAAGGTACGTCGCCTGCGCAGGGACGGGCAGGTGACGGTGGCGCCGTGCGACGTCCGCGGCAGAACGGGCGGCACCGACCCGGCCCAGGGCCAGGCCCGCCTCCTGGAGCCGGAGCAGCTCTCCCGCGTACGGAGCGCCCTGCGCCGCAAGTACGGCTGGCAGTTCCGCCTCTTCGACGCAGGCCAGGCGCTGCTGCGCCGCGGCCGTCAGGTGCACACGGGCATCGCCGTGACCTTCTGACCCGCCCCTGCTCCCGCCGGTGTAGCCGAGCTGCCGCCTGCCGTACGACGACGCGGCCCCCGCACCGCGCGAGGCTCGACGGTGCAAGCACAACCGACGAGTCCGAGGAGCTGAGGGCCATGGAGATCCTGGCGCACTGGCATCACGGGGGACCGGGGCCCTGGGTCCTGTTCTTCCCGCTGGTGTGGGCGCTCGTGGTGGTCGGCGTCGTTCTGACGCTGCGGCGCACCGTCTGGCGCAGGCGCGGCGGATGGGGACCGTACGGCGGAGGCTGGGGGCCGCATGCGGCGGGCGAGGACCCGCGCACGCTCCTCGGCCGCCGCTTCGCCAGGGGCGAGATCGACGAGCAGGAGTACCGCAGCCGCCGCTCGGTGCTCGACGAGTTCGGGCCCGTGGAGCCCCGCCCGGGAGAGCCCGGTGGGCCGGAGCTGAAGAAGGGCCCGCCCGGCGGCGAGCGGTGAACGCGCGGGTGCCGCAGTCCTCACACCGCGGTGGGCTGCGGCACCGCGGCCGTCGCGTCCTCGGCGGGCGCCGGCACGGCGGCGGGTACGGCGAACCCGAGCGTCCGCACCGCCTCGCACGGGGCGGTCGCGCTGCGCGGATCGCCCTCGCGCACCGAGACCGTCAACTCGCCCGGGCGGCAGGAGAGTTCCACCGCGCAGGGCCCGTCGGCGGCGGTTCCGCGCGGGAGCGCCGCAAGCAGCTCCGTCGCGCCACGCCCTGCGGGCCCGGCGAGTTGGCCGAGGCCCCAGTACCTCACGTACGCGGCGACGATCCGGCGTGCCTGGCCGCCCCGGGAGGGCGCCGCGCGGAACTCGACGGAGCGCTGCACACCCGGACTGCCCGAACCACTGGCCACTGTGACTCCCTGGGGACGACTCGACTGTCGGCGTGCGGAGCCCCGCCCGCGTGCTCGCGAGCTGACGCACCGACAGCGCGGAGTACCGGAGGCGAGCGCGGCGGGGCGCCGCAGGGCCAGCATCCGTCCGCCACCTGCGGGCCGCAATCGGGCGGAGCCGACCGGCCGACCCCGGCGGCTAGGCGCCCAACACGCCCTGCTCCGCAGCGGCCTTGGCCCGGGCTGTGCGCACCGCGTCCAACAGTCCGGCGCGTTCCGAGAGACCGAGTCGCAGCACGTACCGCTTGCCGCCGAGCGACGCCAGCGCCGCCTTGGGGAAGCCGTAGCCGGCGATGTGCGCGCTGCCCAGCGGGGCGCTGTCGATCTCGCTGCCGTAGCTCGTCGCGAGGACCAGGCGCCCGTCGCGCACCAGCACCTTGCCCGCGCGGGTGAGCGAGCGCAGCATCCGCCGAATCCCCACCCCTGCGACTTCGAACTCCGAGTCCGTCATCTCCGCCTCCCTGGCCTTTCGCGGCCCGAGCCCCGCCCGGCCGCCCCTTACCCCTCACGGCAGTCTGCCCCGCTCCGCGCCGCTCCACCAGGGCACCCCTATGATCGTCCGCGTGAGCACCACCCCCCGGCCGCACCCCGGCCCCACCCGAGGCGAGCAGCCGGATCCCGCCGCCGACGTCGACCGCAGCGACCCCGAGTACCGGGCCTGGCTCGCCGAGGCCGTCCGGAAGGTGCGGGCGGAGGGCAACCGGAGCGCCGACACCCACCTGCTCTCCTTCCCGCTCCCCGAGTCGTGGGGCGTCGACCTGTACCTGAAGGACGAGTCGACCCATCCGACGGGCAGCCTCAAGCACCGCCTCGCCCGCTCGCTCTTCCTCTACGGGCTGTGCAACGGGTGGATTCGCCCCGCGCGCCCCGTCATCGAGGCGTCGAGCGGCTCCACAGCCGTCAGCGAGGCGTACTTCGCGAAGCTCATCGGGGTGCCCTTCGTCGCCGTCGTACCGCGCACCACCAGCAGCGAGAAGACGCGGCTCATCGAGTTCCACGGCGGCACCTGCCACTTCGTCGACGACCCGGGGACCGTCTACGCCGTCTCCGCCGCCCTCGCGGAGGAGACGGGCGGGCACTTCCTCGACCAGTTCACCTACGCCGAGCGCGCCACCGACTGGCGGGGGAACAACAACATCGCCGAGTCGGTCTTCCGCCAACTCGAGCGCGAGCGCCATCCGGTGCCGGCCTGGATCGTCGCGACGGCCGGCACCGGCGGCACGTCCGCGACCTTCGCGCGGTACATCCGCTACCTCTCCTACGAGACCGGCGTCTGCGTGCCCGACCCGGAGAACTCCTGCTTCTTCGAGGGCTGGGTCGAGGGCGACCCCGAGGTGGTGAGCCGCTCCGCCTCCCGGATCGAGGGCATCGGACGGCCCCGCATGGAGCCCAGCTTCGTGACCAGCGCCGTCGACCGGATGATGAAGGTGCCGGACGCGGCATCGGTCGCCGCCGTACGGGAGTTGGAGCGGGTGATGGGCCGTCGCGCGGGAGGCTCGACGGGGACGGGGCTGTGGAGCGCGCTGCGGATCGTCGGAGAGATGCGCGCCGAGGGCCGCAGGGGCAGCGTCGTCACGCTCATCTGCGATCCGGGGGAGCGGTACCTCGACAAGTACTACTCGGACGCCTGGCTCGCCGCCGAGGGCCTGGAGATCGCCCCCTACCGCGAGTTGTTGAGGCACTTCCTCGACACGGGGGAGTGGAACGAGGCGACCGCTCCCTGACGGCGCACGCCGGCGAGCGGACCCGCTCCGGAGCTCCCGCGGGCGGAGCCCCGAGACTGGGCTTGCTGTACCGGCAAGAATTATTGCCTCCTTTTCCGTCCTCGCGCACGCTCGGGCGCGGAGGTGGTCGAAGTGACCGAAGAGTGGAAGAGCGCCTACGACGTCGTGGTCGTCGGCGGCGGAGCCGCGGGACTGAGCGGCGCCCTGATGCTGGCGCGCGCCCGCAGGTCGGTGCTGGTCCTCGACGCGGGCGCGCCCCGCAACGCGCCGGCCGACGGCGTGCACGGACTGCTCGGCCTCGACGGAACCCCGCCGGGCGAGCTGCTGGAGCGCGGCCGCCGCGAGGTGCGCCGGTACGGAGGGGCGGTCGCCGCGGGCGACACGGTCTCGGCCGCGGGCGACACGGCCTCAGTCGCGGGCGACACGGTCTCGGCCGCCGGCGAGGTCGTCTCCGCGGGCCCGGCGGAGGGCGGGTTCGTCGTCGGCACGCGCGACGGACGGAGCGTCCGCGCCCGGCGGCTGCTGGTGACGACCGGGCTCGTCGACGAGCTGCCCGAGGTGGACGGGCTCCGCGCCCGCTGGGGGAGGGACGTGGTGCACTGCCCGTACTGCCACGGCTGGGAGGTCCGCGACCGGGCCGTCGGCGTCCTCGCATGCGGACCGCTCTCGGTGCACCAGGCGCTCCTCTTCCGTCAGTGGAGCGCCGACGTCGTGCTCCTCGCGCACACCGGGCCGCAGCCGGGCGCGGAGGAGGCCGAGCAACTCGCCGCGCGCGGCATCGCCGTGGTGCAGGGCGAGGTCGCCGCCGTGGAGACGGCGGAGGACCGGCTCGCCGGGGTACGCCTCGCCGACGGCGGCTTCGTCGCCCGCGAGGCGCTCGCTGTCGCGCCGCGCATGGTCGCACGCGCCGGTTTCCTCGACGGGCTCGGTCTGCGCCCCGCCGAACACCCGGGCGGGGCGGGCGAGTACGTCCCGTCCGACGCAGCGGGCCGTTCCGCGGTCCCCGGCGTGTGGGTCGCGGGCAACGTCACCGACCTCGCCGCGCAGGTCGGCGCCGCCGCGGCGGGAGCCGCCACGGCCGCCGCCTCGCTCAACGCCGACCTCCTCGCGGAGGACACCCGCCGGGCGGTGGAGGCGAGCCGAAACGCCGACGACGAGCGATGAACGACGAGAGGAGCACCACCATGACCGAGGAGTTCGACGCGTCGTACTGGGAGCACCGCTACCGCACCCACCCCGCGTCCCGACAGCCCCTGCCAGGACCGCAGTTGACGGCGGAGACGGACGCACTCGCCCCCGGACGCGCACTCGACGCGGGGTGCGGCGAGGGCGCCGACGCGGTGTGGCTCGCCTCCCGCGGCTGGCGCGTGACGGCGGTCGACGTCTCGCCGACGGCGCTGGAACGCGCCCGCGAGCACGCGGCCTCGGCGCTCGACGAGGCGCAGGCGCACCGGATCGACTGGGTCGAGGCCGACCTCACGTCCTGGGCGCCGCCCGAGCGCCGCTTCGACCTCGTCACCACCGCATACGTGCATGCCGGCTCCGCCCCCGCCGAGCTCTACGCCCGACTGGCGGCCGCGGTCGCGCCCGGCGGCTCCCTCCTCGTCGTCGGCCACCACCCCGCGGACGAGCACACCGCGCCTCTCTCCGCGGAGCACGTCCACTTCACTGCCGGCGAGATCGCGGCCGTACTCGACACCGCCTGGGAGGTGGTCACCGCCGAGGAGCGGACGCGCCGATCCGACAGCCACGGGGGCGCCACCCTGCACGACGCGGTCCTCCGGGCACGCCGGCTCCCCTGAGGCCGCCGCGCGGCGAACACCGTTGCGCGGTACCGGAGTCGGGCCCGCCGGGCGCTCAGCCCGCGCTCTCCTCCGACTCGTCCTCCTCGCCCGCGACGACGAGTTCTAGGAACTGCTCCTCGATCTCCGCACGCACCTCGCCCGGCAGGCCGGCGTCGGTGACGAGCGTGTCGACCTGCTCCAGCGAGGCGAACGAACTGAGGCCCACCGTGCCCCACTTGGTGTGGTCGGCGACGACCACCACCCGCCGCGCCGAGCCCACGAGCCGCCGATTGGTCTCCGCCTCCGCCAGGTTCGGCGAGGAGAGGCCCGCCTCGACGGATATGCCGTGCACCCCGATGAAGAGCACGTCGAAGTGGAGCGAGCGGATCGCCGCGTCCGCCACCGAACCGACCAGCGCGTCGGAGGGGGTCCGCACGCCGCCCGTGAGCACGACCGTCGCGGCGCCGGGACGCGGCGCCTGCGGGCTGCCGGGCGGGTACTCGGCGGCGTGGAAGACGTCGGCGACGCGGGCCGAGTTGGTGACCACCGTCAGCCGCTCGACGTCGACGAGGTGCTGCGCCAGCGCGTGCGTCGTCGTACCGGCGGAGAGCGCGATGGCGCTGCCCGGCTTCGCGAGCCGCGCGGCGGCCCGCGCGATGTCCTCCTTCGCCGACAGCTCCAGCGACGACTTCGCCTCGAACCCCGGCTCGTGCGTGGAGGCTTCGGCGACGGGCACCGCGCCGCCGTGCACCTTCTCCAACGCGCCCTGCCTGGCGAGCGCGTCGAGGTCCCGGCGCACCGTCATGTCCGAGACGCCCAGACGGCGCGTCAGTTCGTTGACGCGGGCGCCCCCGCGGCGGCGCACCTCGTCGAGGATGAGCGCGCGCCGCTGCTCCGCAAGGAGGTTCTGGTTGTCGCCCACCGGAGTTCGTCTCCCTTCGCCGCCTGGCCGCAGACCGACTCATCCTGCCATGCGCAGGACTTGTGTACGCAGGTCACGATTGCGCTTCCGCCGATCCACCACCACCCCACGGGGATGCGCAGGCACCTGCCGTCCCGGGATGCTGGGTGCGACCTACCAGGAGACCGACCGGGGGGCGCTGCGATGCGGCCTGAGCAGAACGAGACAGCCAAGGGAACCACAGCGAGCGCCCCGGCGCCGCGGCAGGGGGAACCGGAACCCGGCGAGACCGGGAGTCAACCGGCGGAGGCGGACGGCAGCGGGCTCTCCCTCGAACTCCTGGTACACGGTGTGGGCGGCACCACGCCGCAGGAGATGCTGGGCGACCCGCGCACCACCCGCATCACGGGCGACCGCACGGCCGCCGTCCACCGGCGCACGGCCGACGCGGACGCCGAGACGCGCCCCGAGGAGTACCGGGACCGACCCGTGCCCGAGGCGTACTGCTGGTCGAACCTCACCTCGGGGAACGGCGCCCGTGCCCTGTGGCTGATCCTGCTGCCCTTCATGGTCGTCAACCTCGCGCACTGGATGCGTCCCGGCGTACCGCCCGACTCGGCGCCCGGCTCGGCCGCTTCGCCGCGCGGCGGGACCGTCGTCCGTCTCCACGGGGCGCTGGTGCGGCTCCTCGCGCTCACGCTCACCGTCCTCCTCGTCGCCGGCGCCTGCGAGGTCGCGCTCGACCTCGTCGCCTGGCAGTGCGCGGGCTCCGCCGAGTGCGTCGCGGAGCGGAGCTGGCTCGGCTTCACCGGGGGCGGTTCCGGGGGGTGGTGGAGCCAGCCCGGTCGGCGGCTCGCGCTCGCCGCGCTGGTGCCGGCGGCCGTCACCGTCCTGCTCTGGTGGCTCTCGCACCGTACGTGGAGCGCGTACGAGTCCCAACCGCCGCTGCCGACGGGCGAGTTCGGCGAGGGCGAACCGGGCGACCGTCCCGCGCTGCGGCTCCCCGGCTTCTGGTACGGCAGGCGGCACGTGGCGCGGCTGCGTGCCGCGCACACCGCCGCCGGGTTCCTCACCATCGCGGCGGCCGTCACCGCGGCCACCACCCGGTTCGACCGCAGGCCAGGCGGGAGCGCGCTGCTCGACGTGGTCGGCTGGGCGCTGCTGGTGCTCGTCGTCGCGGGCGCCTGCTGCGTGGTCTTCGTCGTGTGCTGGCGCGGACGCAAGGAGCGTTACGCCGACGACCGCGAGGAACTCGTCGACCGGCTCACCGTCGACGTACTGCCGGGCGCGACCGTCGCGGTCGCCGTGCTCGCCGCCGTGCACGCCGCCTGGTCGCGGCCCGACTGGGTCTCCGCGGACGGGCTGCCGGGCGACGAGACCTTCGGCGTACTCGCCGTCGTGCAGGGGCTGTTGGTGATCGCTCTCGGCGTCTGCGGCCACATGCTCTACCGCCGCAGGGCCGAGCGCCGCACCGCCTTGCGCGGCCTCGCGCCGGCCTCCGTCGCGATGCTCGCCTGCGCCGTCGGCGGGCTGATGACGGGCGGCGTCGCGCAGCGCGTCGCCGACTGGCTCGACGGGTCCGGCACCCCGGGGGCCGACGACGGGCTCATCCTCGGGCCGCCGACCGTCCTCACCTGGCAGGCGTCGATCATCCCCGTCCTCCTCGCCGCCGTCCTCGCCATGGTCTGCTGGTGCGCGCTGCGGCTGCGGCGGCGCACCGTGGGGCTGGAGGGCACCGTCACGGAGGCGTACTCGCCTCCGCCCGTGCCCGACCGCTCCCGCTCCCGCCGGATCGCACGGACGATCGCGGGCGCCGAACTCACCGACGCGGCACCGCGGTTCGTCGGGATCTTCGCCGCCGCCACCCTCACGCTCGGCGCCGTCGCGGTCGGCGGGACGCTCTTCACGGGGGAGGTGCCGAGCAAGGCGGCGCGCGGGGCACCCGCCGCCGTCGAGGGGTTCGCCGACACGGTGCAGACGCTCGGCTCGTGGCTGATCGGCCTCGGCGTCCTCGCCCTGCTCTTCTGGGGCAGGCGCGCCTACTTCGACCCCTCGGCGCGCCGTACCGTCGGCATCCTCTGGGACGTCGGCACCTTCTGGCCGCGCTCCGCGCATCCCTTCGCGCCGCCGTGCTACGCCGAGCGCGCCGTGCCCGACCTCGCCTGGCGGATGGCGACCTGGACCGAGCAGCATCCGGGCGGGCGGCTCGTGATCTCCGGGCACTCGCAGGGCAGCGTCCTCGCGGCCGCCGCCGTGTGGCAGCTCGACGAGGTGACCCGCCGCCAAGTCGCTCTGCTCACCTACGGTTCGCCGCTGGAGCGGCTCTACGGCCGCTGGTTTCCCGCGTACTTCGGCGCGGGCCCGCTCGGCGTCCTCCATTCCCAACTCGACTGCTGGCGCAACCTGTGGCGCCGCACCGACCCCATCGGGGGCCCGGTCCGGCTGGGTGCCTCACCCGGCGGCCCCCTCCGGGGCGACGTCGACTGCGGCCCGCTCCGCGACCCGCTCGCCTACGGCCGCACCGTCCAACAGCCCCTTCCCGCGCCCATCCTGGGGCACAGCGACTACCAGGCCGACCCCGTCTTCGCCGAGCAGCGCGATCTGCTCCTCGCCCGGCTCCGGCCGCCGGCGGCGCATGCCGGGGACGGTGGGGACGGCGGGGACGTCGACGGGGGATCCGGCGTGCCGCGCCAGGGATAGCGGGCGCAAGCCGTCGGGGCCGCGAGGGCCCTGGCAGGATGTCGGTTCAAGGCTCAATTGCGCGCGTTTTCAACCAAGTTGGCGCCTCCTCATCACACCGCACACCGGCGTGCAAGGGCTTGAGGGAGCGTACTCGGGCCGGTTGAAGAGCGCCCGGGTGCCGTCGCGCCACCGAGCGCCGCACAACAGGGTGAACCCTCTGGCGACCGCTTAGAGCGCACCCGTCGGCGCGCCTAATGTCGACCTCGTCCCGAACAGGAGGAGGTTCCATGCTCGGCACCATCATCCGTCGCTCCACCACGGCGCTGCTCGCCCTCGCGGGCGCCGCGGCGTTCGCGCTGATCCCGACGAGCAGCGCGCAGGCGGCGCCCCAGCAGGCCGGCACGTCGGCGGCGGCCTGCGCCCAGGGGAAGGCGGCGGCCAAGGGATTGGTCTGCTATCTCAACCACTGCGACGCCAACTGGTGCTATTACGACTGCTATCCGACGCTCGCCGCGAAGAAAGAGGGCAAGAAGCCGGCCAGCACCAAGAAGGTCACCAAGCCCCAGGGCAAGCCCGCCGCCACCATCTCGGGCTGATCCGTGCCGGGGCCCGCACGGCGCGCCCCGGACCGAGGCAGGCGGTGCCGGCCCTTGCGTGTCGGGGCCCGCACCGCCACCTCCCCGCCGCGCGGGGAGGCGTCCCGCACCGGTGCCGGACCGGCTCCCACGTCCCCGGGCCCGGTGCGGAGGCAGCGGCGGGGCGTCGGCGGGCTTGCGTGCGCCCGCAACGCCCCGCCGCCTGTGCCGGGTTGCCGCACTCTCGGCGGTCGGCCGGGTCGGGGCCCTCCCGGTGCGCTCGGTGGAAGGCGGGTTCGGGCCGTACGAGGCCGGCCCTCCGCCCGTCAGGGAAGCTCGGGAAGGTCCCCGGGGAAGAGGAGGGTGAGGTCGTCCGTGTCGGGCTCGGTGAACTGGGCCACGCGTCCCGCGTGGCGCTCGATCATCGCCTCGAAGGTCTGCCGGGCGGTACGCCCGTTGCCGAACGACGAACCCTTCGGAAGCGCCTCGAAATACGCCGAGAGAGCCTCCCGCGTGCCCTCCCCGAGCCGGTACTCCTGCTCCACGGCCTGCTGCTCGACGATGCTGAGAAGCTCGGCAGGACCGTAGTCGCCGAAGGTGATCGTCCGGGAGAACCGGGACGCCACCCCGGGGTTGACGGCGAGGAACCGCGCCATCTCCGCCGTGTACCCGGCGACGATGACGACCGTGCCGTCCCGGTGATCCTCCATCAGCTTGACCAGCGTGTCCACCGCCTCCTTGCCGAAGTCCCGCCCGGAGTCCTCGGGCGAGAGGGCGTACGCCTCGTCGATGAAGAGCACGCCGCCCTGCGCCCGCTCGAACGCTTCCTGGGTACGCAGCGCGGTGGAACCGATGTGCTCCCCGACAAGGTCGACCCGCGAGACCTCGACGAGGTGTCCGTGCTCCAGCACCTGGAGCGACCGGAGGATCTCCCCGTAGAGCCGCGCGACGGTGGTCTTGCCCGTGCCGGGCGAGCCGGTGAAGACGAGGTGCCGGTGGACGGAGGCGGCCTTCAGCCCCGCGCGCTCCCGACGCCGGCCGACCTCGATCATGTCGATCAGCGCACGCACCTCGCGCTTGACGCTCTCCAGCCCGACGAGCGCGTCGAGTTCACCGAGCACCTCGCCCGCGGGACGCGCCGGCGGCTGCTCGACGGGCGCCTGGTTCTTCGCCTGCTGCCCCGGCTTGCGGGAGCCGGTGGCGGCCGGCTCCAACTGCGGTGCCCGCGCCCGCGGTCCGGTCGGCAGCGCCCCCTGCCGGGGCACGCTCGCCGCCGCCTCGGCGTCGGCCGGTATCTCCACGCCGCCTCCCGCCGACACCGGAGTCCGGAGGGGGTGCGGGACGCCCGACGGCTCCGCCGCGGCCCCGACCGTCGCGCTCTCGTCGCCTGTGCACTCCTCGACGGTCGGTCCGTCGGCGCCGAACTCGTAGCCGCCGCGCGCGCATCGCTCGGTGCGGCACCGGCGGAGCGTCGTGCGGCAGCCGTCGATGACGTGGAAGCCGAACCCCTCGGACCCGGTGATCCGGGAGCCCTCGAAGGTGCCCCGCCCGTCGGCCGAGACGTAGCAACCCGCTTCCGTCACCGAGCTGATGGTGCACCGCTCGACCGTCGGGTCGGCGCCCCTCGTGACGATGATGCCCGTGGCTGCCGAGTCGATGGTGCAGCCGGAGAGGACGCCGCCGCTGCCGTGATCGCGGAACCAGGCGCCGGTCGTCGTCTGGGAGATGCGGCAGTCGTGGAGCTCCACGGCGCCGCCGTCGCTCACCGAGACCGCCGTGCCCTGGACCCGGGAGAGGTCGCTGTCGGTGACGTCGGCCCGGGAGCCGCGGTCGAGGACGAAGACGGCGTCGGGGACGGAGTGCACCCGGCAGGTGTCGAGGATCGCCGTCGCGCCGTCGCTCACCCACACCGCCGGGTAGTCGCCCGTGGCCTCGTGGACCTCGCAGCCGTTGGCATCGACGCGGGTGCCCGCGTCCCACACGGAGAGGCCGTTGCGTCCGAAGCGGCGCACTGCCGACCTCGTCAGTGTCAGGACCGAGCGCGAGCGCAGGTCGACGGCGTTCTCCGGGATGTCGTGGATCTCGCAGTCGGCGAGGGTGAGCACGGCGTCCGACTCCAGCGTCACACCGTCGGCCGTCGTGCGGTGCACGCGGCAGTCGGTGAAGTGCCCGCTGGCGCGGCCCGCGACGCGCAGGCCGCTCCCCTTGATCTCGTAGACCTCGCAGCCGACGGCCTCCGCCGCGCTGCCCTCGCCGTGGAGCGCGATCCCGGCGCCCGAAGCGTGGTGGACACGGCACTGCTCCAGCCGCGGGTGCGCGCCGTCCCGCACCGAGACGCCCGCCTGCCCGGCCGCGACGACCTCGCACTCCTCGTAGACGCCGCCGGCCTCGCCCGAGACGCTGACCCCGACGCCCGCCGGATTGTCGACCGTGCACTGCCGCACCGTCGGCCTGGCACCGCCGCGGACCTCGATCCCCGCGGCCGAACGGGCCGTCACCCGCACCCCGTTGAGCACCGGGGTGCCCTCCTCGACGAGCAGCGCGGCGGCCGTGGGGTCCTGCCCCTCGACCTGGATGTCCTGCACCGTGGCCGAGGAGCGCACCGCGATCGCCACGCCCTCGGCCGGGGCTATTCGCACCGAACCAGGACCTCCGCGCTCGGGCCCCCGCAGCGTCACGGCCCGCTCGATGACGAGGTTCTCGCGGTACGTCCCCGGGGCGACGGTCAGCACGTCCCCGTCGGCGGCGGCCTGGAGGGCGGCGGCGAGCGAGGCGTACTCTCCCGTACGGCGCCGCCACCGCGACGTGCCGGTGTGCGTCACCTGGACCGTGCCCTGTGCCATCGAGTGCCGTGCCCCAACCTCGTGCGAACCAAGATCTGTTGAACAGGTGACCACCGTAGCGTGTGCAGAGAGGGCCGTTGACACACCGTGGGGGCGGCGCCGCTCAGTTGCCGGCTCCCGCCCGCCCCCAGTCGGGGCCGATGCGCTGCCACTCCTGCGCCCATGCCGCGTACCGACGGCGCATCAGGAGCCGTACGCCGCAGCGGCGTCCGCACTCCACCGCCGCGACGGCCGCCGCGCCGACGCCGAGACCGGCGAGCGCCGAGTGCGAGGAGGCGGTGTGCGTCGTCATCGGGCGGCCCGTGTGCCGGCCGCGCTGGTCGGTCCAGATCGGGAAACGGTCGCCCACGTCCACGGCGCGCCGGGTGACCATCGAACCCTGCCGCACGTTTCCGTCGGGCGCGTACCAGTGCGCCCGGACGCGGTAGCGGTCCTCGGGAGGCGCGACCGCCTCGGCGTCGGTGACGACGGTCCGCTCCAGCGAGACCTGCTCGGCCGTCGCCCAGGTGCGCTGCCGCTCGGCGTGCTGCTGCCGCGCGCTCTCCACGAGGGCCGACTCGACGGCCTCGGCACCGGCGAACCCCGCGACGGGCGCGCCGAGCACGATCAGCAGCGCGGCGCAGACGCCCAGCCACGCCTCCCGAAGATCGGTGGGGCGGCACAGCGGGTTCCCGCGCCACCGCCACAGCCCGGCGATCGTTCGCACCACCGCTCACCCCCTCTTCCCCGTCCGTGCTTGCGGAGGGTGGTACACCACGGGAGCGCGCGGCGGCGCCGTGCGTGCGCGGGCGGCGGGCGACGCCGGCGCGGAGACGCTCGCCACGTGCCGAAGAGCCTCCCGTTCAGGGGATTCTACTGATCCGGAGCCCGGCATGGAGGCAGGGTTTCGAAACGGCGGCATCCGCCGGGGCACACCGGCGCGCGCCGACCGCGGAAGCGCACCGCACGCCCTTCGCCCGGCGACGCCACGCCGGCGCCAACTCCCGGACGGCCCACCGTACTTCCGCCGCGCGCCTTGCGCCGCGCCTCCGGCGGGCGCACGCGACGGACGGAGCGCCTGCCGCGTTCCGCGCACGTGCACCGAGCGTTGCCGAACCGCAGCCCCGGGGCCACGATGGCGGTGTGCACAATCCCTGGCTGGCACTGGAGGCAGGCGCGGACCCGCGGTCCCGCGCAGGAGAAGTGCGCCGCGCACACGAGGAGTTCGTCTCGGCGGGGGTGATCGGCCACCGTGTGCGCTCCGTCGTCGCCGACTCCTGGAGACGCTGCGCAGGCGCGGCCCTCGCCCCCGAAAGCACTGCCCGCGTCGACCTCGCCGGGGCCGACCTCGACTCCTTCCGCAGCGAGCACCGGCTCGCGCGCGTCATGCCCCTCTTCCGCGAGCTCCTCGGCACCGTCGCCGAGGACGGAGCCCATCTCCTCTCCGTCTGCGACGAGCACGGCCGCATGTTGTGGGTCGAGGGGCACCCCCAAGTCCGCAGGCACGCCGAGCAGATGAACTTCGTGCCCGGAGCCCGCTGGGCGGAGGGCTCCATCGGCACCAACGCGCCGGGTACGGCCCTCGCCGTCGACCAGCCGGTGCAGATCTTCGCCGCCGAACACTACTGCCGCCCCGTGCAGGCGTGGACCTGCGCCGCGGCCCCCGTCCACGACCCCGTCACCCACCGCATCATCGGCGCCGTCGACATCACGGGCGGCGACCACGTCGCCTCGCCGCAGAGCCTCGCCCTCGTCCGGGCCACCGCACGCGCGGCCGAGGCCCACCTCGCCTCGACGTCCGGCGGCACCGGCACCGCGCTGCACGTCCTCGGCAGGGACGAGGCGCTGCTGCGTACCGGGGCGGGCGAGCCGCACCGCCTGGGTCGCCGGCACAGCGAGATCCTCCTCCTGCTCACCGCGCACCCGGACGGCCTCACGGGCGAGCGCCTCGCGGCCGAGCTCTACGGCGACCGCGACGTCAACCCCGTCACCCTGCGCGCCGAACTCTCCCGTCTGCGGCAGCTGTTGGGCTCCCGCCTCGCCTCCCGCCCCTACCGCCTGCGCCAACGCCTCGCCACCGACTACGACACGGTGACGGAGGCGCTCGGCGCCGGAGACGTCGGCACCGCGCTCGCCGCGTACCACGGGCCGCTGCTGCCGCTCTCCGAGGCGCCGGGCGTCGTCCGCCTGCGCCGACTGCTGGAGGACCGCCTCCGCCGCCGGCTCCTCGCCCGCCGCGACCCGTCCTTGCTGGAGGCGTGGGTGCGCAGCTCCTGGGGCGAGGACGACCTGCAGGCATGGGAGGCGCTCGCCGACGTGCGGACCGACGCCGACCCGCTCCACGGCTCGCTCGCCGCCCGCGTCCGGGAGCTGCGCGCGGCGTACGGAATCGAGGTGCCGGCTCCGGGCGACGGGCCCGCCGGGCCGCCAACGTCCGCGCAACGTCGGGGCGGTTAGCGTCCCGGCAGACGCCGGCGGATCGCCCGCCGGCCGAGGACGGGAGGCAGAGTATGAGCCGCTACGCCGCCCCTGGCACCGAGGGCGCCCTCGTTACCTACCAGCCGCGCTACGACCACTGGATCGGCGGCGCCTACGTCGCCCCCAAGCAGGGCGGGTACTTCGAGAACCCCACCCCCGTCAACGGACAGCCCTTCACCGAGATCGCCCGCGGCACGGCGGAGGACGTCGAAAGCGCCGTCGACGCCGCGCACGCGGCGGCCGGCTCCTGGGGACGGACAGCGCCCGCCGACCGCGCCCTCGTCCTCAACCGCGTCGCCGACCGCATGGAGGAGCACCTGGAGGCCCTCGCCGTCGCCGAGAGCTGGGAGAACGGCAAGCCGGTGCGCGAGACGCTCGCCGCCGACATCCCCCTCGCCATCGACCACTTCCGGTACTTCGCCGGTGTGATCAGGGCGCAGGAGGGCGGCATCTCGCAGATCGACGAGGAGACGGTCGCCTACCACTTCCACGAGCCGCTCGGCGTCGTCGGGCAGATCATCCCGTGGAACTTCCCGCTGCTGATGGCCGTTTGGAAGCTGGCTCCCGCACTCGCCGCGGGGAACGCGGTGGTCCTCAAGCCGGCCGAGCAGACACCGGCGTCGATCCACTACTGGATGAGCCTCGTCGCCGACCTGCTGCCGCCTGGCGTCGTCAACATCGTCAACGGCTTCGGCGCCGAGGCGGGCAAGCCGCTCGCCGCGAGCCCGCGGGTCGCCAAGATCGCGTTCACGGGGGAGACCACCACCGGGCGCCTGATCATGCAGTACGCCTCCGAGAGCCTGAAGCCGGTCACGCTGGAGCTCGGCGGCAAGAGCCCCAACATCTTCTTCGACGACGTCTCCGCCTCCGAAGACGCCTTCCTCGACAAGGCGTTGGAGGGGTTCACCCTTTTCGCGCTCAACCAGGGCGAGGTGTGCACCTGCCCCTCGCGCGCCCTCATCCAGCGCGGCCACTACCGGGACTTCCTCGACGCCGGTATCGCCAGGACCGAGCGGATCGTCCAGGGCCACCCTCTCGACACCGACACGATGGTCGGCGCGCAGGCGTCCAACGACCAACTGGAGAAGATCCTCTCCTACCTCGACATCGGCCGCCAGGAGGGTGCGCGCGTCCTCACCGGCGGCGAACGCGCCGAGCTCGGCGGCGAGTTGGCGGGCGGCTACTACGTCACGCCGACGATCCTGGAGGGCGGCAACCGGATGCGGGTCTTCCAGGAGGAGATCTTCGGTCCCGTCGTCTCCGTCACCGGGTTCGACGGTTTCGACGAGGCGATGAGCCTCGCCAACGACACCCTCTACGGCCTGGGGGCGGGCGTCTGGAGCCGCGACGGCAACACCGCCTACCGTGCGGGCCGCGCCATCCAGGCGGGTCGCGTGTGGACCAACTGCTACCACCAGTACCCGGCGCACGCCGCCTTCGGCGGCTACAAGCAGTCGGGGATCGGCCGCGAGAACCACCGGATGATGCTCGACCACTACCAGCAGACCAAGAACCTCCTCGTCAGCTACGGCGAAGCCAGGATGGGCCTCTTCTGATGGCCGAGCAGGCGAGGACCGCGGCAGGACCGCCGGACGCCGAGCGGGTCGCGTTCACCGAGGCCGCCGCCGACCTGCTGCGCTCGCTCACCGGGATGCACGGTCCGCTGATGTTCCACCAGTCCGGCGGCTGCTGCGACGGCAGCAGCCCGATGTGCTACGAGCGCGGCGAGTTCCGCACGGGCGAGGGGGACGTCCTCCTCGGCGAACTCCGAGTCGACGGCGTGCCCGAGCCCGTGCCGTTCTGGATCTCGGCGAGCCAGTACGAGTACTGGAGCCACACCCACCTGACCGTGGACGTGGTGCCTGGACGCGGCAGCGGCTTCTCGCTGGAGGCTCCCGAGGGCGTCCGCTTCCTCATCCGCTCGAGGCTGCTGGAGTCCGACGGCTGAGCACCGTCACTCCAGCACCTCGACCGAGTCCCCGCTGCGCACCCTGCCCGGATGCTCCGGCACCAGCAGCTGCCCGAAGGGCAGTCGGTCGCCGAGGCGACGGTGGCGGGCCAGGGTGCGCAGCGGCTCCTTGCCCCGCACCGCCGTGGACTGGTCGGTCGTCGTCACCACGCAGCGGGAGCAGGCCATGGCCACCTCGAAGACGACCTCGCCGATGCGCAGGCGGCGCCAGCCGTCCTCCGCCCAGGGCGCCGCGCCCTCGACGACGAGGTTGGGGCGGAACCGGTCCATCGGGAGCGGGCCCTCCCCGGCGTGGTCGCCCTGCGCGACGAGGGAGTTGAGCGCGTCGAGCGACGAGACGGAGGTGAGCAGCAGCGGAGCGCCGTCGGCGAACGAGACCGTGCCGTCCGGGCGGGCGAACTCCGGGCCGAGCGGGCGGCGTACGGCGGGTGCGTCGAGGTGGACGAGCTCCGCCTCCGTACCGAGGAACCCGCCGAACCACGCCTCGGCCTCCGCGGGGCCCCGGAGCCCCTCGACCTTGGAGCCCGCGACCGTGACGACCGCCGCCTCGGCGTCGTCGAGCGGCGCCGGAAGCGAAAGGGCGGCACGACCCGGCGCGCTGATCCGCGCCGCGCCGCCGGGCCGGGGCTCCGCGGTGGCGAGCGCGAGCCGCGGGTGCTCGCGCTGCGTCAACGCGACGCCGGCCGGCGAACTCACCACCCACCTGCGGTCACCCGCAGGACCCCACGGCTGGACGAGCATCTCCGCACACGGGGTGCCCCCCAGCGCTTTGACGGGATGGACGTGGAGCGACAGCAGCGTGGGTGGCGTCATGCCCCGGATTCTGCCACTGCGTACGGGTATTCGGGGCGCGGTCCGCCACAGTGCCGCCCGCGACGCCGGGACCGGACGCGGACCGCGGTCGACGGCCGGTCAGCCGCCGGCACCGAGGAGGCGCTCGGCGCGGTCGAGGCTGGCGCGTACGTTCGCCACCCCGGTGAGCCGCCTCGCCTCGGCGAACTCCAGCCACCGCAAGGGGGCTTCGGGGTGCTCCTCGCGCACCTGCCCGGGGACGCGGGTGGCGAGGACGAAGCGGAGGTCGAGGTGCTCGTGGGCCGGTTCGTCGCGGCCGGGGGCGACGGGGACGCGGACGAGGTGGAGGAGGGCCGCGTCGGGCCAGGGGGCGAGATCGGGCAGGCCCGTCTCCTCGGCGGCTTCGCGCAGCGCGACGTCGAGCGGCAGCTCCTCGCCCGGGTCGGCGTGCCCGCCGACCTGCAGCCACTGCTGCTGGCGCTGGTGCCAGCGCAGGAGCACCCGCCCGCTGCGGGGTGCGACGACGAGGGCGGAGGCGGTGAAGTGCAGCGGGGTCGCCCGGCTCCACGGCGCGGCCTCCGCCGCCAGCTCCCGGGCGCGGGCGAGCGCCTTCTCCTCCGCGGCGTCCTCGGCGCGGTGCGCGCGGACCACGTCGAGCAGGGCGGTTGTCGCCATGACGGCTCCTTCCGCGGCAACGTGCCCGCGCCGCAGGGGTGTTGGCGTGCGCCGACCGGCGCCCGGACCGGTCGTGGACGGTAGCCCGCCGTCCCGTGCCGTCTCAAGCGGGTTTCCTCCGGCCGGTGCGTACCCGCGCCTTTCCTGGTCAGTGGCGTCGCAGCGCCCGGTCGGTCGCGATGAGGGCGAGGAGCGCGAGCGCGAGGACGCCGCAGGTGGCGCCTATGCGGTGCAGGCCCGCGTCGTCGGCGCGGCTCTGGAAGAAGAGCCCGATCAGGCCGGCCGCCGTCATCGCGCCGAGGTACTGCGAGGTGCGCTGGAAGCCGGCGGCCGCGCCCGTGCCGCCGGGCGGCGCCTGCGCGTAGACGGCGGCCTGGTTGCCGGTCCCGACGAGCCCCTGCGGGACACCGAAGAGGACCGAGACGCCGGCGAGGACGAGCAGCGGCGTCCCCTCGGAGACGAGGACGAGCGCGAGTGCTCCGCCCCCGGTGAGCAGCGCGGCGAGGACGAGGGGCCCGCGGAGCGTGCCCGTCCGCGCGGCCGGCAGCGAACAGGCCGTCGCCGCAAGGGACATCGGCAGCATGGCGAGGCCCGCCTGGAGCGGCGTGGCGCCGTGCGCCTCCTCCAGCCACTGCGCCCAGCCGTACATGACGCAGTACACGACGAGGTAGGCGAGGCCGTGCCGCAGGTAGGTCCGGGCGAGGGCCGGGTGCGCACGGAGCAGCCGCAGGTCGAGGAAGGGCGCGGCCCGGCGCAGTTCGACGGCGACGAGCCCGCAGCAGAGCGCCCCCGCGACGGGCAGCAGCCACCACGGGGGAGCGTCGAGCCGCATGACGAAGAGCAGCACGGCGGTGAGCGAGGCGGCGAAGAGCACGACGCCCGGCCAGTCGGTCCGCGCGGCGTGCGCGGTCCGCGGTGGGTCGCGCGGCAGCCAGGCGTACGCGAGGACGAGCGCGAGCAGGGCGAGGGGCACGTTGAGCGCGAAGGTCGCACGCCAGCCGACCGTCGCGGAGAGCAGCCCGCCGAGGACGGGACCGAGCGCGGTGCTGCCGAGCGCGGCCATGGACATCAGCCCCAACACCCGGCGGGGAAGCGGCACTCCGGTGGCGTGCGCCCTCGCGCGCAACAGTGCCATCGCCGACGGGTACGCGGCCGCCGTTCCCACGCCGAGCAGCCCTCGCGAGACGACGAGCGGCCACAACTGCACCGCCGTGAGTCCCACGGCCCCTGCGGCGGCGACCAGGACGAGGCCGCCCGCGAGGACGCGCCGCGGGCCCGTGCGGTCGGCGACCCCTCCGAGGACGGGTTGCGCCACGGCGCTCGTGAGGTACAGGACCGAGACCAGCCACGCGGTGGAGGCGGCGCCGACCCCGAGGTCGCCGCCGATCGAGACGAGACTCGTCGCGATCATCGTGGAGTTGAGCGGGTTGAGCACCGCGGCGAGCAGAAGCGGGGCCATCAGGCGCGCCCGGTACGGCGAACGCCCGCCGGCCGGGGCAGCGGTGCCCGACGGCACCCCCTTCCGTCGCGGACGGTGGGCGCGGGGGAGCGGACCCGTGCGGTGCGTGGTGCCGGGGGGCCGGTGCGCGGAGGGTGTGCCCGCACCTCGTGCGTCGTCCTCCGCCGCGCTCACTCCTCGACCAACTCGCGGAGCACTTCCGCCGCTTCGGCGACCTGGCGCAGCTCCGGCCCTCCGAGCGCGCACAGGCGGGCGGCGAGCCAGCCGTGCTTCGCCTGCCGGAGCGCGGCGAGTTCCTGGCGTCCCGCCTGCGTCGGCGCGAGCTGGACCTGGCGGCCGTCGGTGGGGTGGGCCTGCCGCGTCACGAGGCCGCGTTCCTCGAGGGCGACGAGGGTGGCGCGCATCGACTGGGGGCGGACGAGTTCGGCGCGGGCGAGCCCGGCGATCGTCGAGGGGCCCGACTCGACGAGCCGGGCGAGCGCCGAGCGCTGCGACGCAGTGAGCCCGTTCCCCGACGAAGCCGCGCGCAGCCGCCGTTGGAGGAGCGCGGCTGTGGTCGCGAGGCTCGCCGCGAGGGCGGCGGCCTCTCGGGGATCGCCCGCGGCGGGGCGTCGGGCGGGGACGCCGGGCGGGCCGCAACGGGGGCTGGACATGGCGCGCAGAGTAGTTTTCGACAGGTGAACTTGCAAGATTTCCTGTCTTTTGTTGCCCAGCGATGCGCAGTTGCAACGTTGCCGCGCCATGTGACGGAGCGTCAACCAACCGTGTGTGCAGCGTTGTTGGACGATGCAACGGTTCAACGGGTCGACGTGAAACGCAAAGTGCAGGGTTCCGTCCGCAAGTATCTATCTGATAATTTCAATATGCTCGCTTCGACTGCGAGCGCAAGGAAGGCTCCAATGCCGCCGCGTCACGGCGGTGTTGGCGCCGCTTCGGGCCCCCCGAAGCCCAGCGGGTCTCCGGAGGGCGACCGAACGCCGCCCGGACCGCACCTGCCTGCACCATCTGCGGAAAGAGTACGAGCGATGAACGAATCGGCTCAGAGCCACGCCAGCGCACGCGAACTCGGCACCGAGGGCTGGCACAAGCCCTGGAGCGGGCAGAACGGGGGTGCCTGCCTCGAAGCGAAGAAGCTCAGCGGGCAACGCGTCGCCCTACGGCAGTCCACCGATCCGGACGGGCCCGCACTGGTCTGGAGCTCCGACGAGTTCGCGGCTTTCCTCGAAGGCGTCAAGTCGGGGGAGGCGGACTTCCTGCTCGGCTGCTGAGCCCCGAGCCGGCGCCTGCGGAAGGCGCCGGCCGTCCTCACGCCGCCTCCGCCTCCCGGGTGAGCGCCATGATCGCCATGTCGTCCTGCGGCTGGTACCCCGTCCACGCCTTCACATCCGCGACCAACGTGTCGACGAGCGCCGCCGGATCGCTGTACCGCCCTCTGCTCAGGCCGGGGGCGGGGTCGAAGAAGACCTCGCTCGCATCGCGGGCCTCCGTCACCCCGTCGGTGAAGAGCAGCAGCGAGGCGCCCGGCGGGAGCGCGACGGCGTCGGCGGGGGGCGGCTCCACCCCCTCCACCACCGGCAGCCCCATTCCCAGCGGCAGTTCGGGGACCGCCGGCTCCAACAGCACCGCCTCGTTCGTACGGACCAGGTACGGCGACGGGTGGCCGCGGTTGACGAGCCGTGCGGTGCCGCCGTCCGCCGAGATCTCCACGAGGATCGCCGTCGTGAACTCCTCGGCGTCGCCCACGCGTTCGCTCTCCCGGGAGAGGGCCAGATCGAGCTGCCTGGCGAGGAGCGGCAGCGTCGGCGCCTGCTCCGCCTCCTGACGGAACGCGCCGATCGCCACCGAGACCGACGTGATCGCCTGCAGCCCCTTTCCCCGCACGTCCCCGATGACCGCGCGCACGCCGAACGGCGTCATCTGCACCGCGAAGAGGTCACCGCCGATCCGTGCCTCGCTCTGCGCCGCCTCGTACCGCGCGGCCACCGCCACGGGGCCCACCCGCGCCGGCGGATCGGGGAGCACGGCACGCTGCGCCGCCTCCGCCACCCCGCGCGCCTGTGCCAGTCGGTACTGCTGCCGGCCGATGAGGATGTTGATCCCCATCGCCAGCGCGCTCGTCATCGCCACGTCCGCGAGGTCGACGAGGAGCCCGGAAACCGGGCGCCCCAGGTGCAGGTCGACCAGGATCGACGTCGTGCACGCGAGGGCGCCGAACGCCGCGCTCATCGCGAACGAGAGCATCGCGCCCGCGGCGAGCGGCGCGGCGGCGAGCAGCGGCAGCCCCAGGTAGGCGTACGGCCCGTAGAGGTCCATCAGGACGCCGCCGATGAGCAGCAGGATCGCGATCGCGCCCGGCGTCCCCAACACCCGCCCGCCGTACGTCTCCACCGGGTCCTGCCGGGACGAGAGACCGGAGCCGCGACCCGGTCGGAGACGGGGCGGCAGCCGCATCGCCTCCCACCTTCTCCTGCCCCAGACCATCGCGCCTCCGATCAGCCGCTCCCATGCGCCGACCGTACGTCCCGGCCACGGCCTCCGCTCCCCTTACCACCGAGAAACGGCGCCCGTCCCCTCCCCGCGAGGGAGAGGAGCCGGGCGCCGGGTTCACGAGGTGTGCCCGGGGCCGCCCGAGCCGAACCCGCCGCTGCCTCCGGGGCGCCAACGCGGCGGGCGTCCCGTGATCCTGCGGCCCGTCGTGTTCTGCGTACTGAACTCGTACGGCATCCGTCGGCGGCCGTCGTGCGGTACGTCGGCCGAGTCCATCTGCTCTTGGTCGTCCGTGGTCTCGGGGCCCGGATGCGGAGGCGGCGAGCCCGACTGGCGCATGTCGCCCCTCCGGCGGAGCCGCTGGCCGTAGACGACGGCGAGGATCAGCATCGAGACGACCCCGATACCCAGCACCAGCGGCACGATCCCGACGAGCAGGTCGCGGGTGGCGGCGAGCACCACGGGTCCGTCCGCGACGGCGGTGAGTGCGCTGTAGGTAGTCATGACCCGCGGGTTCCACACGAGGAGCTTCTTACGCAGAGCGGTGCCGCTCCGTCCGGTGGCGGAGCACCCACCCCTGCGCTGCTTCCTGCAGGTCACTACATCTTCGCAGGTCAGGACGGGTGGCGTAACGTGCAGGAAACACCCGAGCCCTACGGTTCCCAGGCGGCGCCGCCCCCTGCGGCTCCGGTCCACACGAGTACGCGGGAGGTGCGGGCGCCGATGGCGGAGGAGAGCCCGACCGAGGCCCACCGCGCCATGCGCCGGGCCGACCACGCGCGCAGGGTCGCGGGCGTACTGCGCCGCCAGATCGCCGGCGACGGGTTCCCCGGCGGCCGCCTCCCGGAGGAACGGCTCCTCGCCGCGGAGTTCGACGTCTCCCGCAACGCGGTCCGCGAGGCGCTCGCCCTCCTCGCGCAGGAAGGCGTCGTGGAGCGCCGCCGCGGCATCGGCACCCTCGTGCGCGGCCGCCCCTACCGGCATCCGCTCGCACAGCTCGCCGGCCTCGCCGAGGTGCTCCACCACCACGGCGACGTCGTCAACACCGTCCGCGAGGCGCGACGCGTCCGGCCGCCCGCCGACGTCGCGCGGAAGCTGCGGTTGGAGCCCGGGGACGAAGCCGTCTACCTGGAGCGGCTGCGCCGTCTCGACGGCGCGCCCCTCTCCCTCGACTCGACCTACCTTCTCGCCGAGGTCGGTGACCCGCTCCTCGCCCTGGAGTGCGCCGTCCTCGAACACCACGACGTCTTCCACCTCATCGAGACCGCGGCGGGTGCGCCGCTCGGCCGCGCCGAGGTCTCCGTCCAGGCGGTCGCCGCCGACCCGGCAACCCGCGAGGTCCTCGGCATGCCCGAGGGCGGCGCCGTCCTCGCCGTCGAGCGCCTCGTCCGCCTCGCCGACGGCCGGCCCGCCGACGTCGAGCTCCTCCACCTGCGCGGCGACCGCCTCACCCTCCACGCCGAACTCGACCGCCCGTCCGCCGGCGCCTGACCGCCGCTCCCGACACCCGCCGCACACCAGGAGGTAAGCGGTGCGCCACGCACTGCACGAGACCGCCGAGCCGAGCCGCCGCACCCCGGGCAGGCGCGGACTCACCGCCGCGATGTGCCTCAGCGTCACCCTCGTCGTCGGCATGGTCTCCGCCGTCAACCTCGCCATCCCCGAGATCTCCGCCGACCCCGTGCGGCCCTCCGCCACCGCCGTGGTGTGGGTCGTCGACGGATACCTCCTCACCTTCGCCTGCCTCCTGCTGCCCGCGGGCGCGCTCGCCGACAGGCTCGGGCGCAAGGGGGTACTCCTCGTGGGGCTCGGCCTCTTCACGCTCGGGAACCTCGCCTGCGCGGCGGCGCCGCACGTCGGTGCGCTCATCGCCGGGCGGGCGCTGAGCGGGGCCGGGGCGGCCGCCGTGCTGCCGACCACGCTTGCGCTCCTCGTCCACGAGAGGACGGGCGCCGAGCGTTCCCGCGCCGTCGCCGTCTGGGCCTCGATGACGGGGCTCGCCGCCGTCCTCGGCAACGTGGGAGGCGGCGCGGCCCTCGAACTCGGCTCCTGGAGGGCGCTCTTCCTCACCGTCACGCCGCTCGCCTGCGGCGCGCTGCTCCTCGTCGCCGCGCTCGCGCCCGCCGTGCCCCGCACCCCGCGGCCCGTCTCCTGGCCCGGAGCCGTGCTGCTCACCGGCGCCGTCGCGGCACTGCTCTACGCCGTCGTCTCCGGACCGCAGCAGGGGTGGGGCAGCGCACCCGTCCTCTGCGCCTTCGCCGCTGCCGCGTTCCTCGGGCCGGCCTGGGCGGGCAGCGAACTCCGCGCCCGGCACCCGCTGCTGGACCCGGCTCTGCTGACGAGCCCCCGCGTCCTCGCCGCGGCCGCGGGGATGGCGCTCCTCTTCACGGGGATGTTCGGGCTCTTCCTCCTCAACGGGCAGTACCTCCAGTACGTACAGGGCGCGGGGCCGCTCGGTGCGGGGGTCCGCCTGCTGCCGATGGCTGCTGCGCTCCTCGCGGGGCCGCGCTGCGGACTGCTGCTGCGCCGCCTGCTCGGCGACGGAGCGGCAGCGGCGGGCGGCATGCTCGTGCTCGCCGCGGGGCTCGCCGTCGTCTCGCGGATCGACCCGCACACGCCGTACGCCCTCTACGCCTGCGGCGCCGTACTCACCGCGCTCGGCTGCGGCATCGCCACGCCCGTCTTCTCCGAGGCCATGGTCTCCGCGCTGCCGGGCGAGCGCGCCGGGGCCGGGTCCGGACTCCAGTCGCTCACCCGGGAGTTGGGGAGCGCCTTCGGTATCGCGGTCACCGGCAGCCTCGTCACGGCGGGCTTCACCGCGCGGCTCCCGGAGCGGCTCACCGGCGAGCCGGTCCCCACCACGGTGCCCGCAGCCAGGGCCCGCGCCACGGAGGCCGGTGCGGGCGAGGCGCTGGACCCCGGCATCCTCGCCGCCTTCACCGGTGCCGTGCACACGGCGACCCTCGTCCTCGCCGCCGGCATCGCGCTCGCCGCGCTGCCCGTGGGGCGCGGGGTGCGGCACCGGGCGGGGTGAGGGGGCCGGCGCGAGGCCGGCCCCCGGTGGACGTCAGGCGAGCAGGCGCTTCCAGTCGTCCTTGCCCAGCACGCCGCTGGTCTTCAACTCGCCGCCGGCACGGCGGAGTTGCGTCACCGCGTCGGACACCTCGCTGCCGGAGCCGGCCGTCACGCGCGGCGTCAGCAGCGGCCAGATGTCGGAACCGAGGAAGCCGGTCTCGTCCACCTTCGAGTGGTGCAGCGCCGAGCAGGTGTGCGGTTTCACGCCCGCGGAGTCGGCGAGCTTCACCACGGCGCGCTTCGTCTCCGGGCCGAAGACGCCGTCGGCGCGCACCGAGAGGAAGCCGGCGGCGCGCAGCAGGTGCTGCGCCGCGCGCACCCGGGGCCCCGAGCTCCCCGGCTTCAGCAGCGGCCAGGCGAGCGGCGCGGCCGGCGCCCGCGTGCCCATCGCGCCGGCGACCGCCTCGCGCAGCTCCTGGAGGCGTCCGTAGAGGACCTCGCCCGGGCACTCGGTGGAGTTGAAGTCCCGGTGGCCCATGATGTTCTCGACCGGGCGGTCGTACTGGGTGGCGATCCAGGCGACGAGCGAGACGAGCGAGTCCCACAGCGCTTCGGGGACGTCGACCTCGCTGTAGAGGCCCTCGTTCTCGATGCCGATGACCTCGCTGTTGTGGTCGGCGACGTTGGCGCCCTGCACGTGCTGCGTCCCGCCGCGCACCACCTCGAGGCTGCGGTGGCGCCCTTCCAGCGCGTACCCGCCGCGGCTGTTGGTGAACTGCTGCCCGGTGTCGCCCCAGCCCTGCCCGTCCATGTGGAAGTCCTGGATGTCGCGGCAGATCTGCATCGCGTGCTCGAGCGAGTAGTCCTCACTGTTGCCCGGCTCCGCCGTGTGGTGCACCACGATGTAGGTGGGCACCCGGTCGAGGACGACGATCTGCCCGTCCGGCTCCCGGGCGCCCCACTCCTGGGTGTCGTAGATTCTGGGCTCCTTCGAGTCGGCGCCGGCGCGTCCCGGCTGCGTCCTCTGCGGCGCGGCGCCCGCGGAGGCGACGCCCAGCCCGAGGGCTCCGACGGCCGACACGGTGAGGCCGCCCGCGAGCAGGGAGCGGCGTCCCAGGGGGGAGTGGCTTGCCATGACGATCTCCTTTTGCGGTGTGGGGGGTTGGAGAATGCGCGGCTCCTCCGGTCGGCTCCGTGGGGGTGCCGGTCGGGGGAGCGGGGAGAGTCGTGTGCGGGTGCGCGGCGGGGGTTACGGCGTGCAGGGCAGCGGGACCCCGCGTTCCGCCAGGTAGGCCACCGGGTCGTCGCCGAAGCCGTAGCCACCGTCGAGATGTACCTCGAAGTGCAGGTGCGGACCAGTCGACTCGCCCTCGCTGCCGACGGAGGCGATCCGCTGCCCGCCGTCGACGGTGTCGCCGACGGCGACGAACCTCTCGTACATGTGCCCGTACTCGGTGACCGAGCCGTCGTCGTGCCGGATGCGCACCCACTGCCCGTATCCGGTGGCCGGCCCGGACTCGGTGACCTCGCCCGGCCCTGCCGCGTGGATGGGCGTGCCGAGGGGCGCGGCGAGGTCGACCCCGTCGTGGCCCTCGTGGTAACCCTGGCTGATCTCGGCCGCTACGGGGCACGACGCCGCGTAGGAGGCCGAACTCCCCTGCGTCCGGGGGGAGTCGGAGCTTGCGGCGAGGGCGGGCGCCGCGGCGGCGACGCTCAGTACCCCGCTCGCCGCGAGAACGACGGCACCTCTGCGCTTGCGGGACATTCTTCTCCCTTCGTCGGTGCGGGTCCCCGGCATCCACCCCGCAGTCTTGCTCATGTACGCGACAATGTCTCCCTCTTGCGCCGGATTAGCTACGCGCGGAGAACGGCGCCGAACTCGGCCAACACCGCCCGCCCGCCGCGCGGTTGGCGCCTCCTCCGCCGCGACCTGCGGCGTGCCGACGACCGTGCGCAGCCGTTCCCCGCGCGACTTTGTAAGCTGGCTTACCGCGAGCCCGGAACCAGAGGGGCGCGCAACCGTAAGGACCCTTGCAACGTCAGCCGGACCTCCTTCAGTCCGGTGCACACGAGTGGGCTGGTGGCACATGACCGAAGTCCCGTCCCCTCGCCTGCGTCTCCTCCGGGAGAGCTACGGGGACCCCGTGGGCGTCGAGGAGGCGCGGTCCAGGCACTGGGGCCGACTCGTCGCCGACGCCGAGCACCGGGAACGCGTCACCCTCGTCGCCTGGGAAGGCGAGCGCCTCGCCGCCGTCGCGCCGCTGCCGCTCGCCGAGTCGCTCCCCGGACTCCTCGCCGGGACCGCCGGACGCGTCCCCCTCAGCGCGGCCCGCGCCAAGCTCGGCGACCTCGTCCGCCGCGCCACCGCGCCCTCCGACCCGGTGGCGCACGTCCTCACCCGCCACGGTGTCGCCGTCGCCGTGCTCCTCGACGCCGCCCGCCTCCAGCCCCGGCGCCCCGACGCGGCACCGGAGTCGGCCCCCGCGCCCCGCCGCCTCGCCGCTCTCGGCGACACGCTCGGCGACGTCACGGCGCCCACCCTCCCGTACGGTCTCGCCGACCTCGACTCCGCGACCGGCGGGCTCCTCGCGGGAAAGCTCAGCCTCGTCGCCGCGGCGCCGGGAGCCGGCGGAAGCCTCCTCGCGGTGAACGTCGCCCGGCACGCCGCTCTCCGCCTCGGCCGTCCCGTCCTCTACGCGGCCTCCGGGCTGACGAGGGCCGACGTCGCCGCCCGCATCGTCTCGGCGGAGTCGGGCGCCGACTACCGCCGGCTCCGCTCGGGAAACCTGACGCCCCCCGAGCACACCGCCGTCGAGGCCGCCACCGCCAGCCTCACCCGGGCCCCCGTCCACATCGACGACGGCGCCGAGTTGACCCCCGAAGCGGTGGCAGAGACCGCCCCGTGGATCGAGGGGCTCGCCCTCGTCGTCGTCGACCGCCTCCAGCACGCCCCCGACGAGGCGCTCCCGCTCTCCGGCGCCGCGCTGCCCTCCGCGGCCCGCGCCCTCTCGCGGCTCGCCCGGGACCTTGCGGTGCCGGTGCTCGCCGTCGTCGACTCCGACGCGCCCGAGACCGTCACCTCCCTCGACGCCGACACCACGCTGCTCCTCACCCGTACCGAGGAGGACGCCCGACTCCGCGTCGAGGAACGGGACTTCGGCACCCGCGCCCGCGTCACCCTGCGCCCCGACACCGCGCACGCCCGCTTCCTCGACGCGGCGGCCCCGGCGCCCGCGCCTGCCCCCGCGCCTGCCCCTGCCCCCGCACCGGCCCCTGCACGCGGTCCGAGTCCCGCACACGGCCGCACCCGTCCCGCCGGCACCGGCGTCGACGGGCGCATCGCCCGCACGGTGGCGCAGGTGCTCGACGAGCACGGGGGCGACGCGGACGAGGCCGCCGCCGCGCTCGTCAGGCGGGCGATCCCGGACGCGATGGAGCTGCTCGACGCATGCCGGATCGGGGGGCGCTACGACGTCGTCGGCCATCCGCCGCTGCCGGGCATCCTGCGGAAGAAGTCGGCACACGGCGCCGACGAGATCTGGGAGGCCCGCCCGCGCTGGACCCGCCCCCAACTCCCGCCGGGGCGGCACGAGGTGACCGCGCTCGACATCAACGGCGCCTACCTCTCCGCGCTCAAGACCCACCTTCCGCTCGGCGCGCTGGAGCACTCCGAGGGCAACGTGCACTCGACCCGCCGCGCCGGGCTGCACCTGATCACCCCGCCCGACTGGGAGCACGGCGACCACCTCCCCGACCCCCTCGGCAACCGCGAGGAGCCGGGCCCGGTGTGGGTCACCGAGCCCACCCTCCGCCTCCTCAAGCGCCTCTCGACGGGGAAGTACGGGGCCCTGTGCGACCCGCCCGTGATCCTGGAGTCCTACACCTCGGGCGCCACGGAGAACCTCCTGGAGAAGTTCCGCCAGGTCCTCAGGGACGCGCGGGACGGGGCGATCGAGGAGGACGACGAGACGACCCTCGAGTACGTCAAGGCGATGTACTCCAAGTTCGTCTCCACCATGGGAGAATCCCACTTCAACCGGGACCTCTACCGCCCCGACTGGATGCACATCATCCGCTCCCAGGCGTTCGTCAACCTGTGGCTCAAGGCGCACAGGGCGCACCAGGCGGGCGTCCCCGTCGTCCGCGCGATGGGCACGGACGAGCTGCACGTGGCGGGGGAGTGGCGCCCGGTCTTCACCGAGGGGCGCGGGGTCTCCGAGGTGAAGGTGAAGGACGTCTACGCGGCAGGGAACCCGGGAGAGTAAGTGCCGGAGAGAACACACCAGTTCGGCCTCTACGGCGCGCGTGGCGAACTCGGCAGCCAGGCCGCGGCCCGCGTGCTCGACTCCCTCGTCGGCGGCATCGCGTCACCCGTGACCACCAGGCGCGGTCTCATGGCGCGCCTGCGGTACCTGACGAGGTCGAGCGCCGGCTACGAGGCGATGCGTGACGCCGGCCTCACCGTCACGCAGCGGACGATCAGGGCATGGCTCGCGCAGCGTCAGCGCCCCAACCGCCCCAACCTCGCCCGGATCGACAGGGCTTACTGGACGCTCCGCCGCCGCAACGTCGCCCGGTACCTCCTCCAGCGCCTGAACAGCCGGGGCGGCACCCGCGTCGAGATCCACCCGCTCGACCAGGCCGAGGTGCTGGTGCCGCGCCAACGCGTCCTGGAGTACCGCAGGTTGAACATCCGGCGCTGGGACGCGATCGTCGAGGCGTGGGCCGCGGGGGACGCCGCGGCCCTGGACGACGCCTGGGTCGAGCAGATCGTCGACCTGGGCTCGCAGTGGGGGAAGTACGAGTACGTGACGTCCGTCGGCTTCTCTGCCTGACGGCGGCCGCACGGCCCCCGACGCCGGACGCTCCGGGCGGGCCGCCCGGAGCCGGGCGGAACGGCGCATGCGGGGGGCCAGCGACACCGGCCGGCCGCCGGGCCTCCGAACCGGCCGGCTCCCGGCCGCGCGACGTCCGAGCCCGTCGGCGGGGCGGCGCACCCGCAGCTCGACATCGGGCGGTGCCGGGCGCGTTCCGAACTCCGCATGCCGATCCGACCGGCGTCGCCCGGCGGCGCCGGCACGCTGTGCTCGCAACCGTCGTCCATCGGCGCCCCGTTGACGCGAGCGCACCGTCCGGCGCGCGCAGTCGTCGCCTTCGGTCGCGCGCGCGTTCCCGACTACGGCACCGCGGCCTCGCTGTCAACGGCCCCCGTACGTTGCGGAGTTGCCGCGAGTTCGGCGACGACGCTGTCGACGTGGGCCCGAGCCGCTGCCTCCGCGGCGGCGCCGTCGCCCGTGACCACCGCCTCGATGATCGCCAGGTGCTGGGGGAGCGACTGCGCGGGGCGGCCGGGACGGAGTGCGAGGCGGAACTGGAAGCGGACGGTCTGGCCGTTGAGGCGGTCGAGGAGGCTCGTCGCCACCTCCTGGCCGCTCGCGCGGGCGACGGTGTCGTGGAGGCGCCGGTTGAGCGCCGAGTAGGCGTCGAGGTCGCCGTCGGCGACGGCGCGGCTCATCTGCTCGCCGATGGCACGGAGTTCGGCGCGGTCCGCGTCGCCCGCCGAGGCTGCCGCCCTCCGGGCGCAGAGGCTCTCCAGGGCGGCCCGGCACTCGGTGATCTGCACCGCCTCCTCGACGGAGATCACCCGGACCCGTGCGCCGCGCCTGGGTATCAGTTCGACCAGGCCCTCGGCAGCGAGGTCCTGGAGCGCTTCGCGTACCGCGCTGCGAGTGGTGCCGAACGTCTCCGACAGCTCCTGCTCGACGAGGCGTTGGCCGGGCGCCATCTCGCCGGCGGAGAGCCTCGCGCGGATGCCGGCCCCGACGACGCGGCGCCCTTCCTGACCGGTGACCTGGCCGTCCGCCACCCGTACCGCTCCTCTGCTCGCACTCAACTCGCCGTCCCCCGCAGGGGGCTGGCCAGGGAGTCTACCGGCCCCGACCTTGTTGATGACAATGGAAAATTTTTCATCAACCATATTGTCAACAATCTCGTTGACGGTTACGTTCCCTGCGTCACCTCCTCGGAAGGGAGCCACGGACCACCATGACGCCGTCCACCCCTCGGCCCGCCGACGCCGTGCTCCGGCAGGGCATCCGTCGCCACGGCGAACAGACCGCGGTGCCCTGCTGGTTCATGCGCGGCGGCACCTCGCGCGGCCCGTTCTTCCGCGCCGGCGACCTCCCCGCCGAGACGGCCGCGAGGGACGCCGTGCTCCTCGCCGCGCTCGGCTCGCCCGACCCCCGCCAGGTCGACGGCCTCGGCGGCGCCCACCCGCTCACCAGCAAGGCCGGCATCGTCGGACCGAGCCAACTCCCCGACGTCGACCTGGAGTTCCGGTTCGCCCAGCTCCAGCCCGACAGCGACGTCGTCGACACCACCCCCAACTGCGGCAACATGCTCGCCGCCGTCGTCCCCTTCGCCCTCGAAGCGGGGCTCCTCGCGGCCCGCGGAGAGACCACCACGGCGCGAGTCCGCACCCTCAACACCGGCCTCACCGCCGACATCACGGTGCGCACCCCGCTCGGGCCCGACGGCCGGTACGTCGCCTACGAAGGCGAGGCACGCATCGACGGCGTCCCCGGCACCGCGGCGCCCGTGAGCGTCGGCTTCCTCGACACCGAGGGTTCCGTCTGCACCGCGCTCCTGCCCACCGGGCACGTGCGGGACCGCGTCGAGGTCGAGGGGCTCGGCCCCGTCGACGTCACCTGCATCGACAACGGGATGCCGCTCGTCCTCGTCCCCGCGACGGCACTCGGCCGCACCGGGTACGAGCCGGCCGCGGAACTCACCGCCGACGCCGAACTGCGCACGCACCTGGAGCGGTTGCGGCTGGCGTGCGGGCGGCGCATGGGCCTCGGCGACGTGGCCGACCTCA
Source organism: Streptomyces xiaopingdaonensis (assembly GCF_000262345.1). Taxonomy (GTDB): domain Bacteria; phylum Actinomycetota; class Actinomycetes; order Streptomycetales; family Streptomycetaceae; genus Streptomyces; species Streptomyces xiaopingdaonensis. The sequence continues at coordinate 39,175 of NZ_AJTQ01000052.1, forward strand.
ACTACCCCAAGATGACGCTGACGGCGCCCCCCGCCGAGGGCGGCGCCGTCGCCACCCGGAGCTTCATCCCGCACGTCTGCCACGCCTCGATCGGCGTCCTCGCAGCCGTCACCGTCGCCACGGCCTGCGTCCTCGACGGCACCGTCGCGCACGAAGTGGCGACGCTCCCCGCGGCCGAGCCGCAGGAGGGGGGCGGCTTCGCCACGACCGTCTCCGTCGAGCACCCCTCGGGGGAGTTCAGCGTCGCACTCGGACTCGACGCGGATCGCCGCACCGTCACGCGCTCCGCGCTGCTGCGCACGGCCCGACTGATCATGGCCGGCGAGGTCATGGTCCCCGCGGCCGCAAGCCCCGCCCCGCACGACCACCAGGAGGACCAGCGATGATCATCGACTGCCACGGCCACTACACCACGGCGCCGCCGGCGCTGGCGCAGTGGCGGGAGCAGCAGATCGCCGCCCTCGAAGGACCCGCAGCGCCGCCGGACCCCGCGGGGCCGCACCTCGGCGACGACGAGATACGCGAAAGCATCGAGTCCAACCAGCTCCGCCTCATGGACGAGCGCGGCATCGACCTCACCGTCTTCTCGCCGCGTGCCTCCTTCATGGCGCACCACGTCGGCGACTTCGCCACCTCGCAGGAGTGGGCGGCCCGCTGCAACGACCTCTGCCACCGGGTGAGCGCCCTCTACCCCGAGCGGTTCGCCCCCGCGGCCATGCTCCCGCAGTCGCCCGGCGTCGACCCCGCCACCTGTGTCCCCGAACTCCTCCGCGCCGTCGAGGAGTTGGGCGCCGTCGCGGTCAACCTCAACCCCGACCCGTCCGGCGGCCACTGGAGCGCGCCCCCGCTCACCGACCGTGCCTGGTACCCGCTCTACGAGAAGCTGGTCGAGCTCGACGTGCCGGCCATGGTCCACGTGAGCACCAGCGTCAACCCGGCCTTCCACACCACGGGCGGCCACTACCTCAACGCCGACACCACGGCGTTCATGCAGCTCCTCCAGGGCGACCTGTTCGCCGACTTCCCCACGCTGCGCCTGATCGTCCCGCACGGCGGCGGTGCCGTCCCCTACCACTGGGGCCGCTTCCGCGGGCTCGCCGCGGCGCTCGGGCGCCCGCCGCTCGAGGAACACCTCCTCGGCAACGTCTTCTTCGACACCTGCGTCTACCACCAACCCGGCATCGATCTGCTCCTCGGAGTCGTGCCGACCCGGAACGTGCTCTTCGCCTCGGAGATGATCGGCGCCGTCCGCGGCGTCGACCCCCGCACCGGGTTCGCCTTCGACGACACCCGCCGCTACGTCGAGTCGGCGGGGCTCTCGCCCGAGGACCTCGCCGCCGTCGAGGAGCGCAACGCCCGCACCGTCTATCCCCGCCTGGACGCCCTGCTGCGGCGTCAGGGCCGCTGACCACGCACAAGGAGCCGTCGTGTTCGCACTCGGTGTCGTACACCGCACCGTCAACCGCCCGTCGACCGCAGACGTCGAAGCGCTCTCGAAGTTCGGGGTGAGCACCCTCCACGAGGCGATGGGCCGCGTCGGGCTGATGCGCCCCTACCTGCGCCCGGTCTACCGCGGGGCCCGACTCTGCGGCCCCGCCGTCACGGTGCTTCTCCAACCGGGCGACAACTGGATGCTGCACGTCGCGGCCGAGCAGGTACGGCCGGGGGACGTGGTCGTCGCCGCCTGCACGACCGAGAGCGAGGACGGGTTCTTCGGCGAACTCCTCGCCACCTCGCTGCGCGCGCAGGGCGCACGCGGCCTCGTCATCGACGGCGGCTGCCGCGACGTGGCCGAGTTGGAGGCGATGGACTTCCCCGTCTTCTCCCGGGCCGTCAACGCCAAGGGCACGGTCAAGGCCACCCTCGGCTCCGTCAACGTGCCCGTGGTCTGCGCCAACGCGCCCGTACGCCCCGGCGACGTCGTCGCCGCCGACGCCGACGGCGTGGTCGTCGTCCCCGCCGAGCGCGCCGCCGAGGTCGCCGAGGCGGCGGCGCGCCGCGAGGCCAACGAGGAAGGGAAGCGGCAGCGCTTCGCCGCCGGGGAACTCGGCCTCGACATGTACGCCATGCGCGAGCCGCTCCGCGAAGCGGGCCTCCGCTACCTCGACTGACCCCGTCCGCACCACGTACCGCCGGTCGCCCGCCGGCGGCGCGCACCACCCGGCACCCCTCCGCGTGCCGGCCGAGGAGGAGAGATGAGTACGCGCTTCACCAAGACCCCGGGCTGGCTCGACTGGCACCCGGACCCGGCGAAGCCGACGTACCGGCTGCCGTCGGGAGCCGTGGACGCGCACTGCCACGTCTTCGGTCCCGGCGACGAGTTCCCCTACGCCGCCGCACGCAAGTACACGCCCTGCGACGCGAGCAAGGAGCAACTCTTCGCGCTCCGCGACCACTTGGGCGTCTCCCGGAACGTCGTCGTCCAGGCCACCTGCCACGGCGCCGACAACACGGCGATGCTCGACGCCGTCCGCTCGGCAGGGGGCCGCGCCCGCGGCGTCGCCACCGTGCGTCCCGACGTCACCGACGCCGAGCTGCGCCGCCTCGACGCGGCCGGGGTACGAGGCGTTCGCTTCAACTTCCTCAAGCGGCTCGTCGGAGCCGCGCCGCAGGACGACCTCGCCCGTATCGCGGCGAGGGTCGCACCGCTCGGGTGGCACGTGGTGCTCTACTTCGAGGCCGCCGACCTTCCCGAGCTGGAAGGGTTCTTCGCCGCCCTGCCCACTCCGCTCGTCATCGACCACATGGGCCGCCCCGACGTCCGGGAGCCCGTCTCGGGGCCGCAGTTCACGCGGTTCCTGCGGTTCGCCGAGCGCAACGACGTGTGGGTGAAGGTGAGTTGCCCCGAGCGGCTCAGCCTCACCGGGCCCGCCGCGCTCGACGGCGAGCGGAGCGCCTACGCCGACGTCGTGCCCTTCGCGCGCACGGTCGTCGAGGAGTTCCCCGACCGCGTGCTGTGGGGCACCGACTGGCCCCACCCCAACCTCACAGAACACATGCCCGACGACGGGCTGCTCGTCGACCACATCCCTCACGTGGCCCCCACCGAGCAGCAGCGCCACAAGCTCCTCGTCGACAACCCCGTGCGGCTCTACTGGCCGGAAGAGACGGCCTGACCGGCCCGTCCCGCCACCGCCCCGTCCCACCTGCCGCGACGGCGGTCGCTAGCGCCTGCGCCGAGACCGCCGCCCTCCCCTCTCCGAAGGCGTTGCCATGGCACATCCGAACGCGGCGCACCGGCTCGACCGGTTGCCGATATCCCGCTTCCACAAAGTGACGCTCGTCGCCGTCGCCTTCGCGTACTTCTTCGAGTTCGCGGACATCAACAGCTTCGCCGTCACCGCCCCCCGTCTGATCACCCTCTGGGGCGTCACGGTCGACCAGGTCGCCTACGTCACCTCGCTCTCCTTCGTCGGCATGTTCATCGGCTCGATCGTCGCCAGCCGCATCGCCGACCGGCTGGGACGGAAGAAGGCCCTCACCCTCACGACGGTCTTCTTCGGCTCCTTCTCGTTCCTCTCCGTCTTCGCCTGGGACATCCTGTCGCTCGGCGTGCTCCGCGTCCTCACCTCGGCCGGGCTCTCCGCGATGACCGTTGTCGCCGTGGTCTACGTGAGCGAGCTCTACCCCTCGGCCGTCCGCGGCAAGTACCAGGCGTACGCCATCGTCATCGGCATCTGCGGAACCCCCGTCACCAGCCTCATCGCCAGCCTCGTCGTGCCGCTCGCCGACTGGACCTGGCGGTTGGTCTTCCTGTGGGGCGCCCTCGGCATCCTCTTCCTCCTCTTCACCCGGTACCTCAAGGAGTCGCCGCGCTGGTACGAGAGCAAGGGCGAGTACGAGAAGGCCGAGGCGACCCTCCGCGAGATCGAGGCCCAGGTCGAGGCGGAGAAGGGGCCGCTGCCCGAGCCGCTCCCGCCCGTCGACGAGGTCCCGCAGACCAAGGCCCCGCTCAAGCTGCTCCTCCAGCGCAAGTACCTCGTGCCCACGCTGGTGTTGACCGTTCTGTGGGTCACCCAGACGATCGGCTTCTTCGGGTACTCGAGCTGGGCGCCGACGCTGCTCGCCAAGGAGGGCTTCAGCGTCGAGAAGTCGATCTTCTACATCGCGCTCACCACGGTCGGCGCACCGCTCGGCTCCTACGTCGCGTCGCTCGTCACCGACCGCTTCGAGCGCAAGTGGTGCCTCGTCGTCTTCGGCCTCGCCATCGCCGCCTGCGGACTGCTCTACGGGCTGACGTTCAACCCCGTCTTCATCATCGTCTTCGGCTTCGCCGTCAACATGCTGGAGCGCGGCTACACCGCCCTCGCCTACGCGTACTCGCCCGAGCTCTTCGACACCAGGGGCCGCTCCCTCGGTACCGGCATCTCCTACGGCCTCGGCCGCCTCTCCAACGCCGCGGGCCCGCTCGTCATCGCGGCGCTCTACAACAGCACGGGGTACCAGAGCGTCTTCTTCTTCATCGCCGGCACCTGGGTCGTCGGCGCCGTCGTGCTCGCCCTCTTCGGAGCCGGCACCCGCCGCGCCCGCCTCGCCTCGGCACAGGGACCGGCCAAGGACGCCGAGCCCTCCGCGGTGTGACGTGCACGGCGTCCGGTGGTGGCGGCTGTCGGGCGGGGTGCCGACTCGCGGGCTTCCACGGGCCCTCGGGCCGGCACCTCTCGGACGGAGAGCCCCGGCTGCCGCTCCGGGCCGACGACGGGCGTCGGGTGCAGGGCTCCGACGGCCGCCCGCCGGGCGAACGGCGAGCGGGACCGCCCCCGTCATGTCTTCGGCGGTCCTGCAATGGGGCCGCTGGCCTCCGGGCCCGGTATGACTGTGTCCCCTGTCGAAGGCGTGACCCGGGGGGTGGTGTTCGCCGGGTTCGGGAGGTGTCCGTCGGAGACGCCACCGTGGACTTCTGCGCCCACTATGACCGGAGCCCCTCCGACCCCGACTACCCCACCGAACTGTGCGTCGGTGTCAGGACCGCCGCCGTCCTGCCGACCACCATCGGCGACGGCACCAGCTTCCCCACCGCCGCCCACCTGGCTTCCTACGCCGGCCTCACACCGACGACGAACATCCGGGAGAGGTCATTGCGTCCCGGGTTCGGGACGCATCGGCAGTCCGGCGCGGTCGGCGCCACGGCGCAGTACGGTGCAGAGCATGGCGGGGCTGAGAGTGCGGGTGGACAGGTTCCGCTGGCTGGGGTGATAGCCGCCGATCAGGTGGACGCCTCCTTCATCGCCGCAGTCAGGGATCAAGGCTTCCGCGCCGTGTCCGAAGACCGGGCGCGGACGAGGGATCCGCCATCCCGCGCTGGCCAGTGCCGGCAGCACGGCCCGCCAGGCGAAGGCACCGAGAGCCACGACGGCTCGCAGGGTCGGACGCAGGAGTTCCAGCTCGCGGACGAGCCAGGGCCGACAGGTGTCGCGTTCCGAGACGCTGGGCCGGTTCTCAGGGGGTGCGCAGTGCAGCGGCACCGTGATGCGCACCCCGTACAACCGCATCCCGTCCTCGGCGTGCGTGGCGACCGGCTGGGAGGCCAGGCCGATGTCGGACAGCGCGGCATACAGTACGTCGCCGGACGGATCACCCGTGAAGATACGGCCGGTGCGGTTGCCACCGTGTGCAGCCGGAGCCAACCCGACGATCGCCAGCGGGGCATTCGCCGGGCCGAACCCGGGCACCGGTCTGGCCCAGTATTCCCAGTCCATGAACGCCCTGCGCTTGACCCTTGCGACGTTCTCCCGCCAGGCGACCAGCCGCGGACAAGCCCGGCAAGTGGTCACCTTCGCATCCAGCTCCTGTACCGCACTCAGCGGGGGAGCCGTCACCGCGGGAAACTCGGGGCTCTCCGGCCCCGAGCGGTCACCGTGCATCTCACGCTCCTCGCCACCAGCCGTACCGGTCAGCCGGCCATCCCTGCGCCCGGCGACGCGTCTGCTGGACCTCGGTCTCCGTCGAGGAACACGATCGCTGGGGAGCGTCGAACCGACGGGTATCTCTCGCGGAGTCTATGAGGAGACCTCCTCCGAGCGCGGAAGACAGGTTCCTTCTCGACCACTTTCGCCGCGCGGGTGTCCCACGGGGGCGCGCAAGGTGTTGTTTCCTCTTTCCGGGCCGGCGGTTCGGTCTGCTCGGGTTCGCGGAGGTGCGGGACGACGAGACACGCGCCTGCAACGGGAGTGCCCGCACGTCCCACCGCTCCGTCACGCAGTCATGCGGCGGCGACCAGCGCCGTGACCTCGTCGGCAAGGGATTTGCCGAGCTCGCCCCAGCCGTCCTTGTAGCCGTAGACGCTGGCCAGTGTGCGGGCCTCGTAGTCGCCGTTCATGATGTCGATGTCAGTGGCCTTGATCAGCCCTGGGTGCGCGACGCCGACGGCCGAGGAGACCTTCATCAGCTCCGTGCGCAGGGTGCGAAGATAGACTGCGGCCCGTGTGGCCTTCGAGGCCGGGTCCAGGCCGCGGGCCAGCCGCGGATTCTGGGTGGCGACCCCGGTCGGGCACTTGTCGGTGTGGCACTTCTGCGCCTGGATGCAGCCGATCGAGAACATCGCCTCACGCGCCACGTTGATCATGTCCGCACCCAGTGCGAAGGCGACCGCGGCGTTCTCCGGCAGACCGAGCTTCCCGGAGGCGATGAAGGTCAACTCATCGGTCAGCCCCAGCTCGGCGAAGATGCCGTACACCCGGGAGAATCCCATCCGGAAAGGCAGCGACACCGAGTCGGAGAACAGCAGCGGCGCCGCACCCGTACCGCCCTCGCCCCCGTCGACGGTCACGAAGTCGACACCACGCTCGCCATGCGCCATCAGCCCGGCCAGCTCCTGCCAGAACTCCGTCTCGCCCACCGCACTCTTTATCCCGACCGGCAAACCGGTCTCGGCGGCCAGCAGCTCGACGAAATCCAGCATGGAGTCGACATCGTGGAACGCCGTGTGCCGCGAGGGGGAGGCACAGTCCTCGCCGAGCGGGATGCCGCGAATCTCGGAGATCTCCGGAGTCACCTTCGCACCCGGCAGCATTCCGCCCAACCCCGGCTTGGCCCCCTGCGAGAGCTTGATCTCTATCGCCCTGACCGGGGCACTCGCGACGACCTCCTTGAGCTTGTCGAGGTTGAAGCTGCCGTCCTCGTTCCGGCAGCCGAAATACGCCGTGCCGATCTGCAGCACGAGATCGGCACCGCCTCGGTGGTACGGCGAGAGGCCGCCCTCTCCCGTGTTGTGCATCGCCCCCGCAAGCGCCGCCCCCTCATTCAGCGCCGTGATCGCCGCCCCGGAGAGCGAACCGAAGCTCATCGCCGAGATGTTCACCACGCTTGCCGGCCGGAACGCCCTTGCACGCCCCCGCGGCCCGCCCAGCACCTTGGCCGAGGGCAGCGGGGCCTGCGGATCATGCATATCGGGCAGCGCACCGGCGAACGTACGCTGCTTCAGATACGCATGCCCCTGCATGTGCTCGACGTCGTTGTCGGTCCCGAACCCGAAGTAGTTGTTCTCCTCCTTCGCCGACGCATAGATCCAACTGCGCTGGTCACGGCTGAAGGGCCGCTCCTCGTCGTTGGAGGTCACGATGTACTGACGCAGCTCCGGCCCGATCTTCTCCAGCAGGTAACGGGCGTGCCCGAGAACCGGGAAATTTCGGAGCAGAGCGTGCTTCTTCTGGACAAGGTCACGAGCAGCCACAAGACTCACGGCTGCCGCGGTGGCCGCGGCGATGCTCCGGACGCGCATGAACCCCCTCCTCATTGCCAGACGCCATCGCCAGCCGGTGGACGTCGTCGTCTCCTGTCGGGTGTCGGGCAGGCAAGCACTCCACACGGGTGGCGTTGCACACCGAAGAACGCAGGCGATGGTAGAGGCCAACACGGAGAGGTCGACGGGCAGGGTCACCAAGCGGGACGGATTCACAGGCGAGTGACAGCGCCCGCACACACTCGGCCACAGGGCCGCGAACTCGCGTCGCGCCACCGCATCGCACGCGAGGTGTGCTTGCTGTTGACGAGCGCGCGCTCACGGGGACTGCACCGCCTGAGACGGCTCTTGACGACAGCGCGACGGCCGACCTGTCGAGCAGCACTTGTCGTGTTCGCCCTTGCCGGCTGCGAGGCGACCGTGAGCTGACCATCGACCGCGACGGACAGCAGAACTCGCCAGGCCGACACATGCGCCGATCGTCGACCGCGGCCCGGGCGGGCACCGGAGACACCGATGTCCCGTCGCCGTCGTGAACGGCTGCCCCGGCACACCGCCGCCCCGGCTTCACCGACGAACCCGCCGTCGCCACCGGGTGGTGGCGCTTCCCCGCCTACGCCGACAGGCTGCTCGCGGCCCAGTTAGGCGTTGCAGAGCAGTAGTTGCAGGAGAGCGTCACCGAAGGCGAACATCGTTGCGCCCTCGGGCCTGCTGCCCTGAGCAGACACACGCGAACTGAGCGCCCGCCGGCCCGAGACAGCCGTGCCCTGAGCCGGAAGGGGACGAGCATGCACCGACGAGCGTTGGTGCTCTTCAGGACCGAACCGTCGAGCGCGAGTGGGCGAGCGACCGGGTCAGGCCCGAAGCCGCGTCGCCGCGCTCAACGTTCGACCGCAGGGGGTTGCGCGGGCCCGGTCACGGCCGCCTTCCGGTACTCCTCGGCCTCCTGCCGGGTGACATGGTCGACCTGGCGGAAGAGCGCCGGGACCGAGGCCAGGCAACACAGGCAGCCGATGATGACCCACAGGGTAGGGGCGTAGACCGTCAGCCGGGCCGTTGCCCACGTCATCAAGGCCGGTGTGGTGCCGGCAAAGAAGACGGCGGCGAGGTTGTAGCTGACCGCGAGGCCCGTTGAGCGGACGGCCACCGGGAACACCCGGGGCAGAACCGATGGTGCGACCCCGGAGAACGCTGCGACGCTGGCGCACAGCACGGCGTGAACGAGTAGCAGGACGGTCAGGTTCGGCTGACTGTGCAGCCACCACAGGCAAGGTGTGGGGATCAGAACCATTGCGACTGAGCTCCACACCACCACCTGGCGGGCCCCTACGCGGTCGGCTATCCACCCTCCGGCGAGGCAGCCGACGATCACGACCGCATTGCCGAACAAGGAGGCGAGAAAGGCCTGCTGGGAAGAAAAGCCCAGCCCGATGGCCGGGTCCTTGTAGTAGGTGGGCAGGTAAATGAGGAAGGCGTAGACACAGACGGTCCACAGTATGGAGAAGAGGAAAGCGGCGCACAGCTCCTTGGGATACTCCGTCACCAGCCCTCGCAGCGGCCCGGGCTTCGGGCGAATGGCGTCCGCGGCACTGTGCCGGGTGAATTCCTCGCTTTCCGGCAGACTGCGGCGGATGTACAGGCCTATCGGAATGATCAGCAAGCCGAGAAGGAAGGGGATCCGCCAGGCCCAGTCCTGGACCGCCTCCTCGGGGAAGACCGTGGTGATGGTGAAGCCGACCAGTGCGGACAGCAGGTTGGAGATGCCCATGGAGGCCTGCAGCCAGGAGGAGTACAGGGAACGCCGGTCGGCAGGCGCGTTCTCCAGCATGTAGGCGGCCGCGCCGCCGATCTCGCCGCCGGTTGAGAAGCCCTGGAAGAGCCTCCCCGCCAGCAGCAGAATCGGTGCGCCGACACCGATGAAAGCGATCGGCGGTGCCGCGGCGATGATGAGCGTGCCGATGCCCATGGCGCCGATCGACAGCATGAGTGCGGCCTTGCGCCCCATCCGGTCGCCGTAGACGCCCCCGATCACCGCTCCCAGCGGGCGGGCCACGAAGCCGGCGCCGAACACCACGAACGTGCTCATCAGCGCCGAGGTCGGGTCGTCGTCCCGGAAGAAGTTGTGGGCGATGTAGCTGGCGAAGAAGGCGTAGACGGAGAAGTCGTACCACTTCATCGCGTTGCCGAACGCCGCCGCGGCCACTGCTCGGCGAGGCTGCACGTGCGCGGGGGTGGCCTCGGGGGATGCCCGCTGCGAAGTCGCCATGCCGGGGCGCCTCCTTGTCGTTGCTCGGCTGTGGACTGTGTGGCTGACTACTTCAGTGCTGTCGGCTGTTCGTAACCGTCGAGGTTGATCAGGGTGGCGGTCAGGACGTGTACGCCCTGCGCGATGTCGGAGATCTCGGTCAACTCCTCGGGGCAGTGGCTACGGCCCCCGACGGAGGGAACGAAGACCATGCCCATCGGGCCGAGATGGGAAAGGTGCGCGGCGTCGTGACCGGCACCGGAGGGGACGGCCTGCCACGGCAGTCCGAGCCCGTCGGACGCCTCCGCGATGACGTCCTGAACCAGACCCGAGGCGGGCACGGGATCCTGATCGGTCAGCCATTCGAAGTCGACGTCCACGCCGCGCTGCCGCGCCTCGGCGGCGATCTCGTCGACGATCCGCTTCTGCGCGCCGCGCAGCCAGGTGCCGTCCACGCTGCGGATCTCGGCCCACATCCGGGCCTCGTCACTGATGACGCCCATCGAACGGGGCGAGGAGTCGATGCTGCCCAGGGTGGCGACGCCGTGGACGGGCGCCC
>NZ_AJTQ01000053.1 GCF_000262345.1 Streptomyces xiaopingdaonensis
CGCAACCGACGCGCTCGACTGTCAGGACGGCGGCCGCGGCCGACACCAGCGCATCGTGCCGGTCGGCCATCGGGGTCGTGCCCGAGTGTCCGGCCTGCCCGGCGAAGTGCACCAGCAGCCGGTCGATACCGGCGATGGCGGTGACCACTCCGATGCCGGTGCCGCTGCGTTCGAGCAACGGGCCCTGCTCGACGTGGAGTTCTGCGTATGCGTGGACATCCTGCGGCCGCCACGCTTGGCGCAGCGCCGCCTGCGGATCGAGGCCGAAGCGCTCCATTGCGTCGCCGAGCCGCACTCCGGCATTGTCGGTACGCTCCAGATGTTCCGCCTTCAGGATGCCGGCGATCGAACGGGAGCCCAGACAGGAGATGCCGAACTCGTTGGCTTCCTCGCCGAGGAAGTCCACCACGAGCAGGTCGTGTTCGAGCTGAGTACCGGTCTCCCTCAGTCGTTGGGCGACTTCGACGCCGCCGATCACCCCGACGATTCCGTCGAACCGGCCGCCCTGCCGCACGGTGTCCGTGTGTGAGCCGGTGACGAGGGCAGGGGAGCCGGAGCTGCGGCCCGGCAGGCGTCCGATAATGTTCCCGGCTGGATCCACCACCGGCTCCAGGCCGGCGTCGGCCATCTGGCGACGGACCCAATCGCGTGAGGCCCGGTAGGGGTTGGAGAAGACCTCGCGGCTCCAGCCGGGGAAGTCGGGGTCGTGAAAGGTGGCCAGCTCCTCCAGGCGTGCGTGGAGGCGGGCTCGGTTCGGCTCGAGGGAGTCCAGCTTGATGGCGGCAGTCATGGGGATTCAGGCGTTTCCTTCTCGTAGTGAGACCGGCCCCGCTTGAGGGGGTCGGCCGGGTTCTCGAGTGTGCCGACCTGCTCGGTGGCGGCGTCGTCCCGGTCGGGCGGGGTCCAGGCGGTGGGCAGCTCCTGTTGCAGGCGCTCTGCGAGCATGTCGGCGGCCTCCTGCAGCAGCCGTACGGGCTCGGTGACGTCGGCGAGGAGGTGGTCGGCACCGACCAGGGACAAGGCGCACAGGCATCGCCCACCGACGACCAGCGGCACCCCGACTGCCGACATGCCGGGGGTGAGCCAGCCGCGGGAGAAGTGGTAGCCCTGGCGCAGAATCACCGCCAGCTCCCGTCGCAGCTCTCCCAGGCCCGGTGCCGCGGTCGTGTAGCGGTGCAGAGGTTCCTGCAGCACCTGCTGCTGGACCGCACGCGGTGCCATGGCCAGCAGCGGCGTCGCGCTGGCCCCCGAATAGAGGGTGTGGACCTCGCCCGGCAGGAAGGCGACACTGCCGGGGCCGCTGCGCCGGGAATCCGGGCAGAGCGCCGCGGTGTGCACCCGTACCGACACGGCAGCCGTCAGTCCCGTGGCGGCGCGGAGGTGACCGAGCACCGGCCGGGCGTGGTCGACCAGGTGAATGGAATCGTTGGTGGCCCGGTCGGCCAGGCGCGTGCTCGGCAGCAGTCGGCTGCCCACTTCCACCACGTACCCGGCCCGCTTCAGTTTCCGCACGTACCGGTAGGCGCTCGAGGACGGCAGCCCGAGATGCGCGACGATCTCCGCGACGTCGACCTGCCCGCGATCCTGGATAAACGCCAGCACCAGCAGGCCACGGTCGAGCGACGACAGCTCCCTGGCGGCCCCGGCTGCTGCTGTGCCCTCCCCTCTCTCCTCCCACCACATCACTTCCGCTGTACCTGTTTCCCTCGGCCCGGGACGCCCAGGAGTCCCTTTCCGGCGTCGTAGACCACGTTCCCGTGGCTGAGGGTGAGAGTGACCTGCGCCCCCGGCGCGTACCCGTGGTACGGGGTCCAGCCGGCGTTCGAGAGCTGCGCTGCTGTGTCGATACGCCAGTCGTCACTGGGCGTGAGGACCATGACGTCGGCGTCGTATCCAGGCTGCAGACGCCCCTTGGTGTGACCGATGCCGTAGCGGTCGGCGGGGTTCGCCGTGAGGGCGGCGACCGTGCGGGAAAATTCGCGGCCGTCGCCGTATCGGTGCAGACACTCGCCCAGGGTGGTGGCCACCAGCGTCTGGACGCCGGGTGCTCCGGAGCTGTTGTCGAGGATCGCCTCGTGGTCCTTCAGCGCCGTCGGCCAGGGCGCGTGATCGGAAGAGATCACCGAGGCGAGACCGGACGTAACGGCCTGCCACATGGCGTTCCGGTCGGTGGCCGTGCGCAGCGGCGGATTGATCTTCAGCCGGCCGCGGTGGGCCATCATGTCCTCTTCGGTCAGCAGCAGATAGTGCGGGCAGGTCTCGAAGCTGATGTCGACGCCCTGATCGCGGTACCACTCCACCAGGTCCGCCGAGCGGCCCAGGGAAAGGTGGCACAGGTGCATCGCGTTGCCCTGGTGCGCGGTGATCTCCATCGCGGTTAGCGCACCGAGGGTCTCCGAGACCGGGGGGCGGGTGCGGCCGTGCACGCTCGGGTCGGTGGAGGAGCGGTTGCCCGCATCAGCGAGCAGAGCCTTGATGATCTCGTTGTTCTCGACGTGGGCGCACAGCGTGGATCCGGCTTCACCGATCGCCGCCGTCACGTCGAGCAGTTCGGCGTCGCTGGTCCGCGGGAAGCGGAAGGGGTCGGTGTCGAAGAGGGAGACCTTGAAGCCGACCACGCCGCCGTCGACCAGCTCGCCCGTGCGGCGCCAGCCGCCGCCCGGCTCCAGGGTGCCGAGCACCGCGACATCGACGACCGCCTCCTCCGCCACCTTCTCGAGTTTCGCCTCGAGCCGCTCGCGCCGGTTGACCGGACCGGTTCCGTCGAAGGGCATCTCCACGATGGTCGTCACGCCACCGGCCGCGGCTGCAGAGGTGGACGCCCTGAGTCCTTCACCGCCATGCGAGTAGGAGTGCACGTGGGCGTCGACCGCGCCGGGCAGCACGTAGGAGTCGCCGACATCGATGAGCCGGGCGCCGTCCGCGACGCTCTCGCCGCCGGTTGCCACCGCGGTGATCACGCCGCCCTCGATGAAAACGCGACCGCGCTGGAAGACCCCTTCCATGGTCTGCACCAACCCGGTGATGACCGTGTCAGCCGTCCGGTGAGCTTGTTCGGAAACGTCCATGGGAGGGGACCGTAGGGATTCGGCACAGGGACCCGACAGGTGCTTCCCGCAGAATGGGAATGCCGCAGGTGAAGCTGGTGCTCCGCTCCCGTCTTCCGGATGGCTGTGGAGAGGTGGTCACGCACCGTCCCGCGAGAAAGGTGCGGTTCCTGCGCGATCTGCGCGTTGTCGAGGCCGCGTGCGGCCGCGTCGAGGACGTCCCGCTCCCGCGCGGTGAGCGGGCTGGCGCCCTCCGCGAGAGCCGCGGCGGCGAGTTCGGGGCCGATGACGCGCTCGTTCGCGACCGCCCGGCGCATCGTCCCCTCTGCCCACTTGGGCGGCGATTCGGATGTCCGGTTCCAGTTCCAGCCGTGCGGCCAGCGCCTCGCGGACCATCGCCTGGTCCTCGGCGAGCAGCAGCATGATCACGCGGTTCAGGGCACTGAGGGCACGGTGGCGCGTAGGGGTAATCCGCCGCGTTCGCCGGGCGAGGTCTCCAATGCTCCGTCGACGAGGGCGAGTCGCTCGCGACGCCTGTCGAGCTCGTCGAGCCCGCCGCCGGTGCCGGTGGGGCCACGTCCGTCGTCGACGACGGCGGGCGCCGATGCTGATTCCCCAGTCGCTGACGCCGACGCGATGGGTGTCACCGTGCAGCGCGAGGCGTCGCTGTGGCGGACGACGTTGGTGACGGCCTCGCGCAGCGTTCAGGCGACCGCCGCCTCGCGCGCGGGCGTGAGCTGCGCGTGGTCCTCGCGCACCGGGAGCTCGCCGACGATGCCCGCCGCGTCCAACGCCGTGCGGATACCGGCGAGTTCGCGTCCGGGAGGGCGAAGGCTGCCTGAGCGGGTGCGGTGGTGGCCGCGTGACACGCGACGGCTCCGGCGCCCGTACGACCGTGCTTGCCGGGCGTCCGGTGATTCAGATCGCCCTGCCCCTCGTGTGCCCCACGCAGTGGGAGGCCGTACGGCCGGCTGACGGACTGCCTGTCGCGGTGGGGTTCGCGGGGAGCCGCTGACTCTGTCCCTTGTCAGCTTGTTGCGCAGCTGCCCCGGGGACTGCATTGCGGTCCCGACGAAGAAGGGCGTACGTCGAAGTCGAAGATGGCGGTCGGGAGGTAGAGGGTGGCGCAGGAATTGGGGATGTCGACCACTCCGCTGAAGCGCCCCTCGACGGGGGCGGCGCCGAGAAGCAGGTAGGCCTGTTCCGGCGTGTAACCGAAGCGTGTCAAATACGTGATGGCATTCAGGCAGGCGCGTTTGTAGGCGAGTTGGGAGTCCAGGTAGTGCTGGTTGCCGCTCTCGTCGACGGACACGCCGGTGAAGGTGAGGAACTCGCTGTAGCGCGGTTCGGTGCGGCCCGGCATGAAGACGGGATTGTGCTCGATTCCGTAGGCGTTCATGCCGTCTTTGATGAGGTCGACGTGCAGGTCGAGGAAGCCGCCCATCTCGATACCGCCGCAGAAGGTGATCTCGCCGTCGCCCTGGCTGAAGTGGAGGTCGCCCGCGGACAGGAGACCTCCCTCGACAAAGACGGGCAGGAACACCCGCGCCCCTCGGGTGAGGTTCTTGATGTCCTGGTTCCCGCCGTTCTCGCGAGGCGGCGCCGTACGGGCGCCCGTACGAGCAGCCTCGCGCGCGGCGTTCCCGGTCAACGAACCCATGAGCGCGTTGTGTTCCAACGGTGGCAAGGCCAGCGGCGGCACGGCGTCGGGCGCGGTGGAGATGAGGGCGGCCTCCCGGGCGTTCCACTGGTCGAGAAGCTGGTGGGAGGGTGCGGTACCGATGAGCCCCGGGTGCGTGATGCCGGTGAAACCGACCCCGGGCAGATGACGCGAGGTGGCGGTCTGCCCGTGGAAATCCCACACGGCCTTGTGGGCGTCGGGGAAGTGGTCGGTGAGGAAGCCACCGCCGTTCGTCCGGGCGAAGACCCCGGTGTAGCCCCACCCCTGGCCTGCGACGGGCCCCGCCTGTTGGGGGACGGGGCCGAGATCGAGGATGTCGACCACCAGCAGATCGCCAGGCTGCGCCCCGGTGACCGCGACGGGTCCGCTCAGCGGATGCACCATGGACAGGTCGGCGTCCCGGACGTCGTGTGCCGAGTCGTTGTTGCCGATCGTGCCGTCGAACCACTCGCGGCACTCCAGGCGGAACTCGCTGCCGGGACGGACGGAGGCCACCGGCGGGATGTCGGGGTGCCAACGGTTGTGGCACGGCACCTGCTGGTCGTAGAAGGACCGGGACTGGTCGACGGGAAACAGGACTTCCGGCATGGCGTATCCCTTCTTGGTCGGGTGGCCGACGGGCCGTCAGGGTCGTGGCAGAGCGGAGTGCCGCGGGCGCCGCGCAGCAGGCCGGCCGGATACCGGAGGGAGCGTGTTCACCACGTCCGGGGCGTACGCGCTGCGGCGGTCCGCCGCCACGGCCCGCGCCACCGGGCTGGAGCCGGACAGCAGGACGGGCGGTGAAAAGACCCGGGCAGCGGGAACGCCGCATCGCGGACAGGGAAGTTGAGGGGCAGCGGTCCCGGCAGTGCACGAGACCTCGAACAAGTTGCAGTCGGGACAGCGGTAGTCGTAACGGAGCATGGACGTCTCCAGCGGCAGCGGTCCACCCGGCGACGCCCCAGTACCCGGGCAGCGCAACGTACTCCCGGGCAAGGGCGAAAGGGGAGGCGGAATGGTCCGTCGGGCAGGGGCAGCGCTGAAAATACCTCGGCGGACCGCGGCAGTGTGGGATGTTGCCGGGACTTCCGGGGCTGTTGTGACTCAGTGAATATGCAGGCTCGTGATTCTGGACAGGGCTGCAGCCTGTTGTGCTGCACCGTTTGAGAAAAAGGTCGAGGCGGCTCGAATTGGGCGGAGCACCGGATCCGGACTTCCCCGTGGGCTTGGACAGCGGGTGGTTACGCTGCGGGGTGGGCTCCATGTTTTTCGTCGGTCGGGCTGCCGGTTCCGGGGGGGGCGTCCGGTTTATGCGGCGAGGGTGATGGTGGTGGGTCGGGGCTCGTGGGTGAGCAGGCCGCGTATCCGGGTGGAGGTGCGGGTGGCCTCGGCCGCGAAGTTCCGAAGCCGACGGGGGCGGTCGGTTCGGCGGTGATCTGGTCGGTCGGCTCCAGGGAGCGCAGGGTGTGCGGCATGGTGCGGACGGCGTCCGCGGTCACGGCCGCGTCCGTCTTCGCCTCGCCCGGACAGAGGTCGGCGATCCGCCGCGTCGCCGGTGCTGGCAAGTAGGCGACGCGGCGGCCCGCGTCTCGCGCGACGGTCGGCGGGAGGGCCCGAGGCGGGTTGGTCCACGAGTACCGGCACCGTGCCGAGCTTCGCGGTGTGCTTGTCGAAGACCGTCTTCCCGGCCGCGGTGATCCCGTGGCCGGGAAGGGCACTCTTGCCGACGTCAGGCCGAGGAACACGCCCCCGTCTTCGCTCTCGAACATCCTGCCCCATCACAGGTGTTGATGGTGTCGGCGTCGGTGTCGTGGTGAAGTAGGCCGCCGGCGAGGTGCCCGTGGTGCGGGTCCTTTTCCGACGGCCCCTTCCCGAACGACGCGTGCGGCTTTCACCGCACGTCGCTCTCCAGAGTTCGTTTTCGGGTGGAGGAAGTGGCCCGGCCAGCGTGGATGTCATGGTGGCAGGTCTGGCAGACGATGAGCGTCTTGCGTTTCTTGCTCGCCATGAGAATCACCCACGAAGGACGGTCCGGCCGTCCAGGCCGTTTCAGATCGGCCATTTTCCGGATGTGATGGACGTGCAGATTCGACTTCTCCCCGCACATCTCACACTCGCCAACCAACAGCCGCTGCAAGAGTTCATTGCCGCGAGTGCGATTGGTGGCCGGAGCCCGGTCCGTAATTTCTGCTGTGCGTTTACGCTTGAGTGGTATCCCACCGAAGGTGGCGATCAGTGGCTTCCTTCCCTTGTCACGTGGAATCGTGACTTGCAAGCACCAGCGCGGGCCATCCGGGGTCTCGACGGTCCCGTGAAATTTACGGGCCATCTTGCGGACGGTTGACTTGTGCTTGTTCGCGAGAGTCTTGAGCATCGACGTCTCCATGACCCATCGCAAAACACCCAGACGGTGAACGTTCTGAGCGAGAAGGTAGTATTGCACCAACCCTCGGTACTCCGCCTGATACTTCACCACGATTGAGTAATCATTGTCGCGGATTAGCCCCCCACGGGATTCTGGTTTCCCACGCTTCATGTAGAGCGCACATCTCTGCCGGATCACTTGCTGCGGTACATAGAGTCCGATCACGCCGTTGGCTGCACGGCGCCCTCCGGATATCTTCGTATCGCTGCGTTGAGCCCTTATCGAGTAGCCGAGGAAACTCGCCGCCTGACTGGCAGCGTGTGTGATGAGGGTCTTAGGATCAGACAGCTCCAATTTGAGCTCTTCTCGTAAGAAGATCCGAACCCTTTCCTTCACTTCCTTGGCCTCGCTCTTGGGCCCGGCAAAACCGAGAAGCCAGTCGTCGGCGTACCTCACATACCGCAGACGCCGGTAGCCCGGATCGTTCAGGTCGAGGCTCGACCTGCTCCGTTGCTCCTGCCTTAGCAACAGCACGGTTTCGGCGTCACCCCGCTTTTTAGCCCTGGCGATCTGGGTAGCCACACGCTGGTATTCAGGGTGTCGCCGTCGCGTATCACCTCGGTTGTATTCCGGCAGCAGGCGCTGTTCAACGAATCGGTCGAACCGGTCCAGATAGATGTTGGACAGGATCGGCGAAGCCACTCCACCCTGCGGGGCACCGCTGAGTGTAGAGTTCCACCGCCAGTCCTCCAGATATCCAGCCTTCAACATCCTGCTGATCAACTGCAAGAATCGACCGTCGGGGATTTTCTCCGAAAGGATGTCGAGCATCACCTCGTGATCCAGGCTGCCGAAGCAGTCAGAGATATCACCCTCGATGAACCAATGCGTTCCCTTCCAAGTATCCGCCACATCACGCAATGCCGTATGGCATCCTCGCCCGGGACGGAAACCATGAGAACGGTCAGAGAACTGGACGTCGTAGTACGCCTCCAATAAGAGACGCACCACTTCGGCAACCAGCTTGTCAGACCAGACGGGTAGTCCTAGCGGGCGCTTCTTACGTGACCCTTTCTTCTCGATGTAGACCCGCTTTACTGGCGTCCACCGATACGATTCCGAGCGTAGAGACCCGATGATCGAGTCGATCTTTTCCAGTGACGTCCCATCCGCAGTCTCCCCGTCGACCCCAGGCGTCATAGCGCCTGCATTGGACTGGATTCGCCCATAGGCCATGAGGAAGAGGCTCGGATTGAACAGCTGCCGATAGACCCTCTCCAGCGGCAGACCACGTCTGCCGCGCTCCCGAATGACATGTAAGACCGTTTCAGCGTTCTGCATTACGCATACCTCCCGGCCGCAATGTCCTGACCCCCTGTGCCCCTTTGCCCTGTAAACGGATCTCCCGTTCTCCCTGGCAGGTCGTTACTCCTGCGACTACTACGAGCACTCCGTCGCCTTAGGACTCGCGTCCCGTAGGCGATCCCGTGGTGCGTCTTCGTTGTACGTATCGAGCTCGACGTAGGCCGCCCACTCATCTCCTTGACCACCCTCGCTGGGCGGCGCTCCTCGTCCCGGAGGTTGCCTTGCCATCGCGAGCCAGAGGCGGGCAGGACGAGATGTCGGTGACAGGCGTCGTTCCGACGGCGGTGGTAGACGCCGCTGGAGATTGGGCTTCAGGCAATCCAGCTTTGGCCATATCGAACGAGTCTCGCGGGGCAGTGCCCTGGACGCCTCCAGACGGCCCCCGCTTCCCTGGCATGCTGTTGTCCCCTCGCGCTTTCGCGTCCAGGTGAGCCAGGCGACTCAAGAACATCCCTCCAAGTTCTTCCCGACTGAGTCGGGGATACAACGAAGCGCCGCACGGCGCACCTCGCGCATCCACGTTATGCAGACCTGCCACCCGCGAACCGTCCGGTATTGCGCAGGACCAGGCGGCGGCCGGACCTCTCGCCAGCGTCTCCGACGGCCCCTCTCAGGCTCGGTGACGCCATCCCCCCAGGACCACGAAAAACACGACGGGGGACGATCCGCCGTCAGCCCTCCTGCTCCGCGGTGCCGGACAGCATCGGCAGCGCGGCGAAGTGCTCCTCCGGGACGCCGAACGCCTCGGTCAGCGCGTCGAGTTGGGGAAGGAGCCGCTCGACGAGCGTCTGCTGGGCCGACGGGAGGCGCTCGACCTGCTCGCGGGTGAGGGCTCCGTCGGCGAGGAGCTGTCCGGAGTGCGGCGCGACGCGGTCGAGGAGGAAGAGCGCGTGCAGGTCGTCGAGGACGGCGCGGGTCCGGGTGCGGTCCAGGGCCTCGCGGGCGGCGGTGAAGGCGTCGGAGGCGAGGCCGACTGCGTGCGACTCGACCATGTCCAACGCGGCGGTCGACGCGTTGTTCCAGCGGCCGAGCGTGTCTCCGCGCCCGCCCGAGCGCAGTTGACCGCGTGCGGTGGCGTGCGAGTGGCGTTCGGACGCGGCGACGAGGCGGCGCAGGAACTCCGGTTCCGTGAGCGGCTCTCCGCCCGTCGCGGGCGGTGCCTCAGGAGCGAGGTCGGCGCCGAAGAGCATCTCGGACGCGGCCTTGCACCAGATGGCGAGGTTGTCGCCCTCGGCGGTGATCGCGCCGTCGACGTTCGCCTGGAACTCGGCGAGTCCGTTGACGGGGAAGAGTCCGGCGGCCCCGCACCGCTCCCGTGCCGCGGTGACGATGTTCCGTCCCTGCCAGGTGATCCACCCCTTGGTTACGGCCACGCGCCTCTCGGAGGCGGCACGTTGGTCGGCGCTGTGGGTGACCCAGTGCCGTGCGGTGGCGCGGTGCAGGAACGTCATGGCGTAGGCGGTGGCCGTGTGCCGCAACAGCGGGGCGCGGTGGCTGCGGTGCGCGGCGAGGGGGATGCGCGTCCCGGCGGCCGGGCCGGAGACGGTGCGGTAGCGGGCGTAGCGCACGGCGATGGCGAGTGCGGTGCGGCAGCCTCCGAGGGTGCTCGCGCTCATGCAGAGCTTGCCGACGGCGACCCTGCCGATCGCGTGCAGCGCACGTTTGCGCACGTTGCCGACGGAGCTGACGAAGTGTCCCTCCTCGTCGAGGCGGCCGTGCGGCCCCTCCAGCAACGCGCCCCGGGGCAGCCGCACCTGGTCGAAGGACGTGGCGCAGTGGTCCACGGGACTGCCGACGCGCGGCGGCAGCGGTTCCACCGTGATGCCGGGCAGCGGGCCCTCGTGATCGCTCAAGGGGCAGAGGAAGAGGAAGACCCCGTGGTCCTCGCCGTCCACCACGAGGCGGGCCGCGACGACACCGGACTTCGGCCCGCCGGCGGCGCTCGTGTTCGGCATGTACTTCTGCGCCCGCTCGTGCGGCGTGTGCAGGACGAACTCGGCGCGCTGCCGGTCGTACCGCGCGGTCGTCTCCAGCGCCGAGACGTCGTTGCCGTGGGCGCGCTCCGTGCACAGGAACGTCCCGACGCGGTCGAGGGTCGTGAACTCTTCCAGGTCGCGTCCGGTGTCGTCGTCGAGGAGGCTGCCGAGGAAGAGGTTGTAGTGGATGCCCGCGACGGTGGCCGTGGCGCCGTCGACGAGTGCGGTCCACTCGTGGAGCGCGGCGAGGGCCTGCGGGTCGCGCGCCAGTTGGACAGGGCAGCCGGCTTCCTCGTGCACGGCGCGGAGCCGTTGGTAGGCGAGGTGCCGTCGCTCCTCGTCCGAGGCGTGGGGACGGTGACGGAAGAGTTCGTGGCGGATCACCTTCCGCCAGTGCTCGTGGGCGGCTCCCTGACCGTCCCGGAAGAGGAGCCCGGAGAGCGCGCGGACGTCGGGTGCGCCGGAGCCGGCGCCTGTTGCTGTCGACATGCCCTGCCCAACGAGCCTCCCGGCGCGAAGAAGCGTCGCAGCGACGGGAGATGCGGAACGTGCACACAACTCCGTGCGGGAGAACGGGAGTTCGGTCGCCTGTCGCCTTCCTCACCGCCCGACGTGCTGTCGGACGGTGAGCCGCGCCGCACGCAACGACCGGCGGATCCACAGCACTTGGCGCTCAGGGGCCGCACCAAGCATGCGGCCCCCGCGCGCCGTCAGACCGTGCGCTGGTCGAACCGCGGCGCGGCCGCGAGCAGGCTGCTCAGGTCGGCCCCCGGCGCGTACTCGACCGGCTCCGCCCCCGCGGAGAAGAGCCGCGCACCCGCCGGTGTGCCGCCCAACTCCATCGCGCCGTCCCGGCGTTGCAGCCAGGTGCCCTCGCGCAGGCCGAGGACGGGCACGTCGTTCTCCTCGAGGAACTGGGCGAGCCGCTCCGCCCGGGTCTCGCCCATGTGCGCGCTTCCCGGCTGCGGATCGAGGTAGTGCGGGTTGATCTGGAAGGGGACGAGCCCCAGCGTCTCGAACGACGCCGGCTGGACGATCGGCATGTCGTTGGTGGTCCGCAGCGTCGGACAGGCCATGTTGGTCCCGGCGCTCGACCCCATGTACGGCACCCCGTCCTCTCCTGCGCGTCGGGCGAGTTCCGGGACGAGCCCGTGCCCCTGGAGCGCCCGCAGCAGCCGGAAGCTGTTGCCCCCGCCGACGAACACAGCCTCGGCCGCGGCCACTTCGCCGCGCGGATCGCCCGAGCCGTGCACGCCGCGCACCCGCACGCCCAACTCGCCCATGAACGCCGCGACCTTCGCGGTGTAGGCGTCGTGGTCGGCGAGCGCGTACGGGACGAAGAGCAGTTCGCGCACGCCGTCGAGGTGCTCGGCGATCACCTCCCGCGCGTGGTCGAGGTAACCCCGTCCGGGGGCCGAGGAGTTCGACAGCAAGAGCAGCTTCACGGTGGTCCGGCCTTTCTCTTCTTCAGTTGCGGGACGTCCGGGGGGTTCGGCCCCGGACTCGGCGAGGGGTGAGCAGTTCCCCGAGGCCCTCCGCGGCGGAGCGCAGCGGTATGAGCAACTCATCGCGGTCGTCGGCGAGTTGGCGGTGCGGTCCGACGAGGGTCAGCGAGCCCACCGGCTGCGCGCGCACCACGACGGGCACGGCGAGCCCGGCCGTCGCGGGGTCGTACTCGCCCTCGGAGTACACGTAGCCGTCGACCGGTACCCGGCACATCAGCTCCTCCAGCTGCGCGGGGTCGGTGACGGTCCGCTCGCTGAAACGGGCCATCGGGCGACCGTAGAGGGCGGCGGCGCGGGCGCCGGGCGCGAGCATCCCGAAGTACGCGCGCGAGGTGGCGCCCGCGTGCCCCGGGTAGAGCTCCTCGGCGAGACGGTAGGTCCGCAGCGGGCCCAGCGTCCCGTCGGCCGAGTCGACGCACCTGAGGTGGGCGCCGTCGGGCACGGCGAAGAGCGCGGTCACCCCGCTCTCCGCGGCGAGCTCCCGCAGCGTCGGACGCACCAGTCCCGCCATCCCGCCGTGCCGCTCCCAGGCGGTGGCCATGTGCCACACGGCGGGGCCCAGCCGGTAGCGCCGGGTGACGGCGTCGGAGACGAGGAACCTCCGGTGCGCGAGCGCCGCGAGGAGGCGCTGGGTGACGGACTTGTCCCAGCCGAACTCGGCGGCGAGATCGGTCACCCCCCACTCGTCGCGGTCGTGGGTGAAGGCGAGCAGCACCTGGAGCGTGCGGTCCGCGGTCTTCAGCGGAGCCCCTCGATCGGTAGTCACCCGGCGTACCCTACCGGTATCCGCCTCTGCTTCTCACATATCGGGAAAAGGTTGCTCTCGCGGAGCGCGGGGGAGCAACCTGGCGGCATCGGCCGACGGCCACCGCCGCCCACCCGATGCCCGGCGCGACCTCGAAGGCGCGACGGCTCCCGCGGCCCGGCGCCGCATCCCCCGCAGCAACGACGCTGCCCCTCGCACGGCCCCCGCCCGTCGCCCACCCGCACGGCGGCCCGGGCATCGCCCCGGAAGGCGTCGCCGTCCGAGTCCCGACCGCACCACCCCCAAGGAGCCCACGGTGCTCAAGCACGTACTGGACGTCCTCGAACTCCTCGACCGCCCGCAGGCCGACGGGCACAGCCTCGCGGCGCACCTCCGCGACGTCCTCCACCGGGCGGCGCAGCAGGCGGACCGCACCGCCGAGGCCGACCGCGTCGAGATCTCCGTCACCCGCATCGAGGGCGCGCAGGGCGGCACGGACTTCGTGAAGGCCGTCGTCCCCGGCCGCGACGGGGCTCGCGCCGGCGGCAGCGCCCCCACCCTCGGCGTCCTCGGCCGCCTCGGCGGCGTGGGCGCCCGCCCCGAGCGGACCGGCCTCGTCTCCGACGCGGACGGCGCCGTCGCCGCGCTCGCCGCAACGGCGAAGCTGCTCGACATGTACGGGCGCGGGGACGTACTCGAAGGCGACGTCATCCTCAGCACCCACGTCTGCCCCGACGCACCGACCCGTCCGCACGACCCGGTGCCCTTCATGGACTCACCGGTCTCCATCCTCGACTGCAACCGCCAGGAGATCGACGGAGCGATGGACGCCGTCGTCTCGATCGACACCACCAAGGGCAACCGCCTCCTCAACCACCGCGGGCTCGCCCTCTCCCCGACCGCCAAGGAAGGCTGGGTCCTGCGGGTCAGCGACGACCTGCTCGGCATCCTGGAGACCGTCACGGGCGAGGACGCGCACGTGCTGCCGGTCACCACCCAGGACATCACCCCGTACGGCAACGGCGTCCACCACATCAACTCGATCATGCAGCCGTGCGTCGCCACGTCGGCGCCCGTCGTCGGCCTCGCGCTGACCACAGGCCCCGCCGTCGCCGGCTGCGCGACAGGTGCCAGCCACGAGACCGACATCGCAGCCGCCGGCCGCTTCGCCGTCGAAGCGGCGAAGGAGTACGGACGAGGGGCTGCGCGCTTCCACGACCCGGAGGAGTTCGCCCGACTCGTCGACCTCTACGGGCCGATGACCCGGCTCCAGTCGACAGCAGGCGCGACCGAGGACTGACCCACGGGCCACCCGGCCGCTGCGGGGGAGCGGCCGGGCGGCTCCCCTGTCCCCACCCCGCGTACGCCCCACGCGCACCGCACCCGAAAGACGACCCCTATGAGCACCTCTCCAGCTCCCGCCCCGGAAGCGAGGCGGACCCACCCCAGAGCCCTCGAACCGGTCACCCTCGTCGTGACGGTCCTGCTGTCCGTGCTGGGAGCCGTGATCGGCCTCGTACTGATCACCACCCTGGGCATCGCCCCCAACACCTCGGTGATCGGGGCGCTCATCGCCATGCTCATCGGGCGCCTCTCCTTCGCGACGCTCTCGCGGATGCGCGACCCGCACCGCCAGAACCTCGTCCAGTCCGCGATCTCCGGCTCCACGTTCGCCGCGGCCAACTCGCTCGTCACGCCGATCGCCGTACCGTTCCTGCTCGGCGAGCCCGGGCTGGTCTGGCCAATGCTCGGCGGCGCCGTGATCGGCCTCGCCGTCGACAGCTGGGTGCTCTACCGCGTCTTCGACTCGCGGCTGCTGCCCGCGACCGCCGCGTGGCCGGCCGGTATCGCGGCAGCCGAGACGATCAAGGCGGGGGACGAGGGCGGCCGCAAGGCCGGGATGCTCGGCGTCAGCGCGGTCGTGGGCTTCCTCGGCTCGCTCTTCAAGCTCCCGATGAGCGCGGCCGGCGTCGCCTTCCTCGGCAACATCTGGGCGCTGCTGATGTTCGGCGTCGGCCTGCTCGTCGCGCAGTACGCGCCGACGCTGCTCGACACCGATCTCTCGGCGAACCACGTGCCGCACGGCGTGATGATCGGCGCCGGGCTCGTCGCCCTCGTGCAGGCCGTCCGGTTGATGCGGGAGCGCGACGGCGGGAGCAGGGGCCGGGAGCCCGCCCGGGAGGCCGAGGACGCCTTCGCCCCGCAGACGCGCACCGTCGACGCCCGCCGACTGCGGCGCGGACTCCTGGAGGGGCTCGCGCTCTTCCTCGTCGGCGCCCTCTTCGTCGCCCTCACCGGCGGCATCCTCGCCGACATGAGCGGGCTCGGACTCGTCGGCTGGGTGCTCCTCGCCGGTGTCGCGGCGCTCGTGCACCAGCTCATCGTCGGGCTCGCGGCGATGCACTCGGGGTGGTTCCCCGCCTTCGCCGTGACCCTGATCTTCCTGATCCTCGGGCTCGTCCTCGGCATCCCGATGGTGCCGCTCGCCCTCCTCGTCGGCTACGCCGCCTCCACGGGGCCCGCGTTCGCCGACGTCGGCTTCGACTTCAAGGCCGGCTGGCTGCTGCGCAAGGACGCCGTGCCCTGGCACCCCTACGAAATGGCGGGGCGGCGCCAGCAGTACGTCGCGCAGCTCGTCGGCTTCGCCGTCGCGATCCTCGTCGTGGTCGTCGCCTGGAAGCCGTTCTTCGAGGACGGCCGGGTGCCGCCGGTGGCGCAGGTGTACGTCGACACCCTCAAGGCCGGTCTCACGGACACGCATGCGCTGACGATGATGGCGCTCTGGGCGATCCCCGGCGCGCTCGTCCAGCTCCTCGGAGGCTCTTCCCGCCAGATGGGCGTCCTGCTGGCGACGGGCCTCCTCGTCGCGACGCCGCAGGCAGGCTGGCTCGTCCTCGCCGCGCTCGCCGTCCGCGTCGGCTACGCCCGCTGGGCCAAGCGCCGGGCGGACTCCGCGGACGGGCAACAGGCCGCCGCCGACAACGACTTGGCGCTCGTCGGCGCGGGCCTCGTCGCGGGCAGCTCACTCAACGACGTCAGCCAGATCTACAAGGCGGTGTGACCGTGGACCCCTCCACCACTTCCCCTGCGCTGGGGCTCGTCACGATCGGGCAGGCGCCCCGTACCGACCTCGCCGGCGACGTCGCGCCCCTGCTCGGCGCTGTCCGCGTCCGCGAGCACGGCGCCCTCGACGGGGACGTCTTCGACGGCGAGGAAGGCGCCCGCACCCGCGCGCGCCTCGCCCCCGCGCCGGACGAGCCGCCCCTCGTCTCCCGGCTCCGTGACGGCGGTTCCGTCGTCCTCGGCCACGAGGCGCTGGCACCGCGCATGCGGGACGCCGTCGCCCGCTGCGAGGAGGACGGCGCGGGGGCGACACTGCTGCTGTGCACGGGCAACTTCCCCCCGATTCCGGCCACTCGGCCGGTGCTCTACGCGGAGCCGCTCGTGCAGCGCGGGGTGCGCGCGGTCGTCGGGGACGCCGAGGTCGGCGTCGTCTGCCCGCTGCCCGAGCAGGCGGACGACGTCACGCGCCGCTGGGCCGCGCTCCTGCCCGGACGGGTGCACGCGGCGGCCGCCGACCCCTACGCGCCCGACGCCGGAGAGCAAGTCGCCCGCGCGGCCTCGCACTTGGCCGCCGGCGGGGCACGCTGGCTCGTCCTGGACTGCATCGGCTACACGGAGCCGATGCGCCGCACGGCCGCCCGTGCGGCCGGCCGCCCCGCGCTTCTGGCGCGGGCACTCGCGGTCCGCCTGGCAGCGGAGGCGGCCACGGCGGTGGGCACGGCGGGCCGAGACTGACACTCCTCCGGCCTCGCCCCGAACGGACCGTGCCTACCGCTCACTTCACTCGCGAGGGGGAGCGCGGCCGTACGGCGGTCGGTCGACTGCCCCCTGTTCGGGTGCGGTTGGTCCGAACGCGGAATGTCGTGCGGGTCCGGTGCGGCGGGGCGTTGCGGGACGCGGCTTCCGCCGCCGGGGGCAGCGTGCGTCGTGGCGGTCCGCGCCCGGACCGCTCCGGCCGCCCACGTCGAAGTCGGCGCGGACGAGCACGGACCGGCTCGTGCAACGCCCCGGAAGCCCCCCCCGTCAGGCCGGGCCGTCTTGTTCCCCCGTGGCGCCGCGCAGTTCGTCGGCCTGTCGGGCCAGGGTGTCGAGCCGGTGGGTGAGGGCGCTGTCGCGCGGCGCGACGTAGGGGCGTGCCTCGCTGAGCGGGGCGAGCAGGTGGGTCGGGTCGTCGGCGGAGAGGGCCCGGACGAGGGGGCCGGACGCTTCGTCCGGCAGGCCGGTGAGGGTGGCGATCCGCGCCGCGAGCTGCCGCAGGTCGGCGGCGTTGCCACGGGCCCAGGCCGCGACGGCGCGGTCGCCGGCCCGACGTTTGCGGGTGTCCTGGACGCGCTGCTCGCCGGTGTCGCCCGGCCTGCCGGGGCGGACCCGGAGGTACCGGCGCTCCGCCGCCTGGCGGCTCGCGACCCCGAGCGGGTGTGCGAGCTCCGCCCAGCTCGCGCCTGCCGCGCGCGCCACCTCGATCAACGCCGGCTCCCACCCGGCGAGTTCGTCGCGGAGCCGGCGCAGCAGCAGGAGCGCGGCGAGGGCCTGTTCCGAGCTGGCCGTGCCCGCGGCTTCCGCCTCGGCCGGCCGATCCTCGGGCGGGGTCCGGGCGGCCCGCACGGCCTCGTCCATCGTTCCCAGCGCGACCGAGGCGGCGACGAAGGAACGCGGCGTCGGCTGCTGCTCGGCTGAACTCATCGACTCGCTCCCGCTTCCTGCTCAAGTGCACCTCGCCGCTTCCGGACGCAGCGTCATCGGAACAGCGACGAGGTGGTTTGTCATCGTTCCGATGACATGCTACAAGAGAAGCACGTTGCCGCCCACCGCGGCAGCAAGAGCCGTAGCCGATGGAGGTGTTGACGGATGCTGATGCGCACCGACCCCTTCCGTGAGTTCGACCGCCTGAGCCGGCAGTTCTTCGGCGACCCGGTCGGCACCTGGACCCGTCCCACGGCGATGCCGATGGACGCCTACCGCGAGGGCGACGAGTACGTCATCGCCCTCGACCTCCCCGGCGTCGACCCCGACGCGATCGATGTCGACGTCGAGCGGAACATGCTCACCGTCAAGGCCGAGCGCCGTCCCGCAGGCGACCGGGACGGCGTCCAGACGGAGCTCGCCGAGCGCCCGCTCGGCGCCTTCTCCCGTCAGGTCGTCCTCGCCGACACCCTCGACACCCGGCAGATCGCCGCCGACTACGACGCCGGGGTGCTCACCCTGCGCATCCCGATCGCCGAGCGTGCCAAGCCGCGCAAGATCAGCGTCGGCCGCGGGAAGCGCAAGCAGATCGAGAGCTGAACGGCCCCACGCACGACGGCGCGGACGTGGCGATCGCCGCGTCCGCGCGCACGACGGGGCGGATGCGGGCGCCGAACAGGCGCCCCGCCCCACCCACAACCCCATAGCGAGAAAGGTGTCCCGCAGATGCTCATGCAGGTCGAGCCCGGCACGACGACCACGCGCGCCGCCTACCCGGAGCTGCTCGAACGCGTCCGCCGCGCCGGCGCCTACGCCGACGTGGAGCGCGCGGAGCGGATCGTCGGCGACGTACTCGCCGGCCTCGGGCGGCAGTTGACGGGGGAGGAGCGCGGGGAGCTCGCCGCGCTCCTCCCGGCCGAGGCCGCGCGGCTCTTGGTCGCCGAGGTCCCCGACATCCGCCCGCTCACCGGGTGGGGCTTCGTGAAGGACCTGGCCACCCGTACCGGCGGGACCCTGGCCAGGACGCGCTGGGACGTCGGTTCCGTGCTGCGGGTCGTCGCCGACCTGGCCGACCGCGATCTCCTCGACCGCGTCCTCGCCCAACTCCGGCCCGGATACGCCCTGTTGTTCGGGCGCGCGGAGCTCGTGCAGCCCGCTTGATGCCGCGGTGCCGCCCCTGGGGAGATGTCGGGTCCCGGCGGCCGCGCACCTCTTCTCCTCGTATCGGTGGCGCATATGGTGCAGACCCGATTCCCCCGGCCTCTTCGGGCCGGGGAATCCCATTGCATCTGACGCCTCCGTCCGAGCGGGTCCCGACAAGCAGTGGCGCGGCCCGGCGGTTCCGCTATTCCACGGGTGTATTTCGGTTCGCGAAACCCGCCCCGTGAGATCCTCGTTGTGCCGTCGGAACGGGTTGTGCGGATGCGGAAGGGGAACGGGCCGAGGCGATTGGCAATCACTTCCGGCTCGTGCGACCGCTTCGGCTTCTGCGCTCCCTCCGCGGTTCGCCGTGCTGCTCCAGGGTGCTATAAAGGGGCAGCCCATCAGCGGAGGAGAACACCGTGGCAAAACAGGTCAGGACCATCTACATCGACGATCTGACCGGAGATCAGTCCGACGACGTCAAGACGGTACGGTTCGGTATCGACGGGCGCGAATACGAAATCGACTTGAACGCCGAGAACCACGACAAGTTGACCAACCTCCTCAACCCCTACATTCTCGCCGCACGCAGGCGCGGCAGGTCGGCCCCGACGGCCCGGAAGGCCGCGGCGAGCACGTCCGCCGACTCGGCGACGGTCCGGGAGTGGGCCAAGCAGCAAGGGTTCGAGGTCAGCGAACGCGGTCGTGTCCCGGCCAATGTCAGGGCCTCCTACGAAAAGGCGCACGCCAAGAAGAACTGAAAGACGACGCGGGGCCGGCGCACGGCTCTCGGAGCCGCCGCGCCCTCGGCGCACGCGTACCCGGACCGCACGACGCATCGGGGAGGCCGGCGCGTAACGCGGGCGCCGCTGCTGCCGTGAGCGAACCCCGCCGTGTACGCTGCACCCGGCGGCTGTTTCCCCTCCTATTCCCGGTGCCCCGGACCGTGTTGGCTACCGTGGTCCCGCTTCGACGGGTGTTCCAGCGGGCCGATGAATGGACGGGGCCACAGAGCGGTGAGTGAGCGGCTGAGCGGTTCCCGGGGTTCTGAGAAAGGGAATCAGCGGCTCACCGAAAAGGTGGCCGAGCTGATCGAACAGGACATCTGGGAGAGCGGCTGGAACGTGGGTTCCGTGGTCGGTTCCGAATGGAGCTCAATGGAGCGGTACGGGGTGAGCAGAGCCGTATTCCGGGAGGTCGCACGGCTGGCGGAGCACCAGCGGATGGCCGCCATGCGCCGGGGGCCGGTGGCGGCCTCGTCGTCACCGAACCGGAGCCGGGGATCGAGCGGCTCGACGAAGCACTCGACGCCGAGCGGCAGTTGCTCGACCGTGGAGTGACGCGAAGGCACGCAAGCAACCTGCACCGGGTGATCGCCGAATTCGCAGGGAACCCCGCTGTCACGCTGTTCGTGGAGGTCCTCGCCCAGCTCGACCAGGACACGAGGAGGGCCCGGGCAGCGACGGTTCCGACGAGGCGGCCCGGGCTTCCCACGAAGCGCACCGGGCCATCGTCGCCGCCGTCGTCTCCGGCGACGCGGCGCTGGCGCAGCACCGTATGCGGCGCCACCTCCAGGCGATCGCCGAACTCCTCGAAGCGGAACCCTGAGGGATTTCCGTCGGTACGCCCGCGGTTGGTCCTCCGTGCGGGGGGCGGTGCGAACTGCCGTGCTCGGGAGCTTGCTCCGTGCTCGGTGCGCGGCGGAATCAACCTACGAGAAAAGCACTCTCACACAGAATGCGCCTACGCATACGGGGAGTTGCCTCGCGGTTGACAGTGGACGCACGCACCGCCCGCCGGGCACGTCCCGCCCGGCTGTGCGTGTCCCCGCGTCACGCGCGTGGCGGCGCGGTGCTCTTGCGGACGACGAGGCTGGTGGCGAGCTCCAGTCTGGTGGTCACCGGCTCCTCCACCCGCAGGCGCAGCAGGAGTTGGACGGCCTCCTCGGCCATCTGCTGCAGCGGCTGGTGCACCGTGGTGAGCGCCGGGCTCGCCCACCGGGCGACGCTGACGTCGTCGTAGCCGACGACGGAGAGGTCGCGCGGGACGCGTACCCCGCTGACCCGCGCCGCCTCGAGGCAGCCCAGCGCTTGCAGGTCGCTCCCGGCGAAGACGGCTGTCGGCGGCTCGGGGAGGCTGAGCAGCTCCTTCGCCCCGTCGTATCCGCCCTCCACGTGGAAGTCGCCGTACTTGACGAGTGCGGGGTCGCTCTCCAGCCCGGCCATGCTCATCGCCGAGCGGTAGCCGTCGAGGCGGGCGAGCGAGCAGAGCATGTCCTCCGGGCCGGTGATGATCCCGATGCGCCGATGGCCCGACTCGATGAGGTGGCGCGTCGCCGCGACCCCTCCGCTCCAGTTCGCTGAACCCACCGAGGGCACGTCGGGGTCGGGATCGCCCGCCGGGTCGATGATGACGAACGGGATGGCGCGCGACCGGAGTTGCTGCTTGACCTCGGCCGGGAGAGCGGAGAAGACGAGCACGACGCCGAGCGGCCTGCGTTGGAGCACGCCCTCGATCCATTCCGGGTCGGGCGCGTGCCGGGTTCCGCTCTCGGTGAGGACGACGCTCGCCTGGTGCACCTTGGCGACGTTCTCCACGCCGCGTATGAGCTCCATCGCCCAGATGCTGTCGAGTTCGTGGAAGACGAGTTCGATGAGCGGTGCTTCGCGGGCCGCTCGTGTGGTGCGCCGGTAGGCGTGCGTCTCCAGGAGTCGCTCCACTCGTCTCCGCGTCGGCGCGGCGACGTCCTGCCGCCCGTTGAGTACTTTCGAAACTGTCGAGATGGAAACGCCTGCCTGCTCGGCCACTTGAGCCAGCGTAATGCGTCCGAACCCGTCGTCAATGCTCATGCCGACGAGCATAGAGCACCCTCAACCCCCCTCCTTCTGCAACGAGTTGGTAACGCCGTAACCGAGGGTTGACCCCCGGTGAACGCCGCTCTACCGTCCCGACGGATGAAGTTTCGACACAAACGTCGAAACATTTTCGAGAGGCGATGCGATGAGGAAACGCGCACGGTTCCCGAGCCTCCCCGCGATCGGCGCAGTCGCCCTCGCGCTGACGCTCTCCCTGTCCGCATGCGGCTCAGGGTCCGGCTCCGGCGAGGGGGACGACGGCAAGATTCACGTCCTGGTCTACGGCGACGCCACCAACAAGGTGGAGAAGAAACTGGTCGCCGCCTTCAACAGGACCTCCGACGTCGAGGTCGTCCTCGACACCATCCCCGGCGCCGACTACCAGGCCAAGCTCCAGACCATCATCAACAGCAAGCAGGCCCCCGACGTCTTCTTCAACTGGGGCGGCGGCAGCATCAAACCGTTCGTCGACGCCGATCTCCTGCTCCCGCTCGACGACTTCATCGACGAGAACCCGGACCTGAAGCGCAAGTTCCTGCCCTCCGTCTTCGACAGCGCCGTGGTCGACGGCAAGGCGTACGGAGTCCCGATGCGCGGCACCCAGCCCGTGCTGCTCTTCAGCAACAAGAAGGTCCTCGAGGAGGCCGGCGTCGCGCAGCCGAAGACCTGGGACGACCTCCTCGACGCGGTACGGGAACTCAAGGCGCGGCAGGTCACCCCGATCGCGCTCGGCGGCGGCGACAAGTGGCCGACCCTCATGTGGTTCGAGTACCTCTACGACCGGGTGGCAGGACCCGGACTCTTCCGCAAGGCCCTCGACGGGGACAAGGACGTCTGGTCCGGCGCAGGCAGCAGAAAGGCCCTCGGCATGCTCAGGGAGCTCGTCGACGCCGGCGGCTTCGGCACCAACTACGACTCGGTGAAGTTCACCGACCAGGGCTCTCCCACTCTCCTCGCGACCGGCAAGGCGGGCTTCGAACTGATGGGCTCCTGGGAGTACTCCACCCAGCAGGACTCCCACCCGCGGTTCGCCAAGGAGGACCTCGGCTACGGCGCCTTCCCCACCGTCGAGGGCGGCAAGGGCGACCGGCGCAACCTCGTCGGCAACACCAACAACTTCTACTCGGTGCTGAAGAAGACGCAACACCCCGAGGCCGTGGCAAAGTTCCTGAAGCTCCAGTACTCGGACCGCTTCGTCGAGGCCCAACTGGCCGTCGGCAACCTCCCCACCACGACCAACACCGAGCGCTTCCTCGACGACGCAGCCAGCCCGGAGTTCGCCCGCTACCAGTACGACCTCGTCAAGGAGGCACCGGCCTTCCAGCTCTCCTGGGACCAGGCGTACCCGCAGACCGCTTCGACCTCCCTCTACCAGGCCGTGCAGCAGTTCCTCAACGGCGGGCTCGACGAAGACGGCTTCATCGCGGCGATGCAAGCCCTGCCGACGTCCTGACACGCCCACGCCCCGACTTGGACACCCCCATGACGACCACCTCGCCCCCCGCCCGAAAACGCGGCCGTGCGGCACCGACCGGCCGCCCCGTGTCCGAGGCGGGGCGGCCGGGCTTCGGCTGGGCCGCACCC
>NZ_AJTQ01000054.1 GCF_000262345.1 Streptomyces xiaopingdaonensis
GCCTCTTCGCGCTCGTCCCGCTCGCGCTCGTCGCCGCGCTCTCCCTGACGAGCTGGAACGGGCTGGGCGAACCGGAGTTCACCGGGCTCGACAACTTCCGGCGCCTCGCCGGGGATCCCGTCATGCTCCAGAGCCTCTGGCTCAGCGTCCTGCTCACACTCCTCGGTGTGGCGGTGCAGACGCCGCTCAGCATGCTGCTCGGGGTCTGGGCCGCGGGGCACCAGCGCAACCGGGCCGTGCTCTCCGCCGTCTACTTCCTCCCGCTGCTGCTCTCCGCCGCGGCCGTCTCGGTGCTCTGGCGCGCCGTCCTCGATCCCAACTTCGGTGTCCCGGCGCAGGCGAGCTGGCTCTTCGGCGACGGCAACCTGTTCGGCGAGCAGGGGACCGCGCTCGGCGTGCTCGTCTTCGTCAGCGCCTGGCAGTTCACACCGCTGCACACGCTCATCTACCAGGGCGCGGCGCGCGCGATCCCCCAAGTCCTGTACCAGGCGGCGCAGATCGACGGTGCGGGAAGGGCGCGGCAGTTCCTCCACGTCACGCTGCCGCAGCTACGCAACACCGTCGTCACCTCGACGATCCTGATGGTCGTGGGCGGCCTGACGACCTTCGACACCGTCCTCATCCTCACCCAGGGCGGCCCCGGCACCGACACCACGATCAGCGCCTTCTACATGTACCAGAAGGCGTTCAAGAGCTTCGACTACGGAACGGCCTCGGCCGTCGGCGTGCTGCTGGCGCTCGTCGCCACCGTCGTCTCGCTGATCATGGTGCGCCTCACCGGATACGACCGGATGCGCAGCACGATGGAGGGGATGTGAGCAACCACCGCCCCAACTACCTCGCCGGATTCGGCTCGTTGGTCTGGCTGTTCCTCGTCGGACTGCCGCTGTACGCCATGCTCGTCGCGACGCTCCAGTCGCGCACCGGGTACGCGGAGAACGGCCCGCTGTCGCTGCCGGACAGCCCCACGTTCGACAACTATCTCCGCATCCTCCAGGACCCCGGCAGCGGCTTCGGACGCTACTTCCTCAACACGGCGCTCGTCACCGTGTGCGTCGTGGGCCTCGTGCTGCTTCTCGTGCCGCCGCTCTGCTACGCCATCGTCCGCAGCCGCAGCCGTACGACGCACACGATCTTCCGGCTCTTCCTCCTCGGCCTCGCCATCCCCTCGCAGGCCGTGATCGTGCCCATGTTCTACGTCATCAGCAAGGCAGGGCTCTACGACAACCTCGTCGGAGTCGTCCTGCCGACCGCCGCCTTCGCGATGCCGGTGTGCGCGCTGATCCTCACCGGCGTCATGCGCGACATCACCCCGGACCTGTACGAGGCGATGACGGTGGACGGCGCCTCGCCGTCGCGGGTCTTCTTCCGCCTGGTGCTGCCGCTCTCCCGCAGCGGCCTGTCGACGATCGTGGTCTATTCGGCCCTCCAGGCGTGGAACGGGTTCCTCTTCCCGTTGGTCCTCACGCAGTCCGAGGAGACCAAGGTGATCACTCTCGGGCTCTACGACTTCCAGACGGAGCACGGGGTCGACATCCCCGGACTCCTCACCGCTGTCGTCCTCTCGCTGCTTCCCATCCTGCTCGTCTATCTGTGCGCCCGCCGCGCCCTGGTCCAGGGCCTCATGGGCGTCGGAGGAAAGTGACCGGCCACGTGACAGAGACCGCAGAGCCCCTCAACCCCTCGCTCCGCCCGTGGCAGGACCCGGCACGCGCACCGGAAGAGCGGGCGGACGCCCTGCTCGCCGAGATGACGCAGGCGGAGAAGACCGCCCAACTCGTCGGCGTGTGGGTCGGTGCCTCCGACGAGACTGCCGAAGTCGCCCCGCACCAGCACGACATGGACGAGCCGATACGCCTCGGCGACCTGCTCCCGCACGGCCTCGGCCAGTTGACCCGGCCCTTCGGCACGGCCCCCGTCGACCCCGCGCGGGGGGCGCTCGCGCTGCTCCACGCCCAGCGCGGGATCGTCCGTGCCAACCGCTTCGGCGTTCCGGCCCTCGCCCACGAGGAGTGCCTCGCCGGCTTCGCCACCTGGGGCGCCACCGCCTACCCCGTCCCGCTGTCCTGGGGCGCCACCTTCGATCCCGCGCTCATCGAGGAGATGGCCGGCGCGATCGGTCGCGACATGCGCGCCGTAGGCGTCCGCCAGGGCCTCGCCCCGGTCCTCGACGTGGTGCGCGACGCCCGCTGGGGCCGGGTGGAGGAGACCATCGGGGAGGACCCGTACCTCGTCGGCACGGTGGGGGCCGCCTACGTGCGCGGGCTGGAGTCCGCGGGCGTCCTCGCGACACTCAAGCACTTCGCCGGCTACTCCGCTTCCCGCGGCGGACGCAACCTCGCGCCCGTCGGCATGGGGCGGCGCGAGCGCGCCGACGTGGTGCTGCCGCCGTTCGAGATGGTCGTACGCGAAACCGACCCGGGCTCGGTGATGCACGCCTACACCGACACCGACGGCATCCCCTCGGCGGCCGACGCCACCCTCCTCACCGAACTCCTCCGCGACACCTGGGGGTTCCGAGGGACCGTCGTCGCCGACTACTTCGGGATCGCCTTCCTCCACACGCTGCACGCCGTGGCGGCCACCCTCGACGAGGCGGCGGCAGCGGCGCTCGCCGCCGGAGTCGACGTGGAGCTCCCGACCGTGAAGGCTTTCGGCGAGCCGCTGCGCCGCGCCGTCGCCGACGGCCTGGTCCCCGAGTCCCTCGTGGACCGTGCCGTGCGCAGGGTGCTGGCGCAGAAGGCCCGACTGGGGCTGCTCGACCGCGACTGGGACCCGCTGCCGCCCGCGCTCTCCGGAACGGACCCCGACACCGAGGACCCGCGCGGAAGCGTGGACCTAGATCCGGCCGCCAACCGCGCCCTCGCGCGTCGCGTCGCCGAGCGGGCCGTCGTACTCCTCCGCAACGACGGGACCCTTCCGCTCGACGACGGCGCGGTTCCCGGCCGGATCGCGCTCATCGGACCGCAGGCCGACAGCCCGACAGCCGTACTCGGCTGCTACTCCTTTCCCGTCCACGTCGGAGCGCAGCGCCCGCACACCCCGCCCGGCATCGCCCTGCCCACGCTGCGGGAGGCGCTGGCGGCGGAGTTCCCCGCGAGCGAGATCGTCACCGTGCAGGGCACCGGTACCGACGGCGAGGACACCGCGGGCTTCGCCGAGGCCGTGGCAGCAGCCCGCGACGCCGACCTGGTGATCGCGGCGCTCGGCGACCGCTCGGGGCTCTTCGGCAGGGGAACGAGCGGCGAGGGCTGCGACGCCGGGGACCTCGCGTTGCCCGGCGCCCAACAGCAGCTCCTCGACGCCCTCCTGGACGTCGGAACACCGGTCGTCGTGGCGCTCCTCGCCGGCCGCCCGTACGCACTCGGCGGGGCGGCGACCCGGGCTGCCGCACTCGTGCAGACCTTCTTCCCCGGTGAGGAGGGCGCTCCCGCGCTCGCCGCCGTCCTCAGCGGGCGCGTCGCTCCCTCGGGGCGCCTGCCCGTCTGCGTGCCGGCGCTGCCCGGAGCGCAGCCGTCGACCTACCTTGCGCCCCGGCTCGGCCACGCGAGCGAGGTCTCCAGCATCGATCCGACGCCGGCGTTCGGCTTCGGGCACGGGCTGACGTACACCACGTTCGCCTGGTCCGACCTCGACGTGGGCACGGAAGAAGCCGCGACCGACGGTGCGTTCACGCTCGCCTGCACTGTCCGGAACGTCGGCGAGCGGGCCGGCACCGAGGTCGTCCAGCTCTATCTCCACGACCCGGTCGCCTCGGTCGTGCAGCCCGTGCAGCGCCTGGTCGGCTATGTCCGCCTCGACCTCGCCCCCGCGGAGTCGGCCCGCGTCCACCTGACCGTTCCGGCCGATCTCGCTTCCTTCACGGGCCGGGACGGGTACCGGATCGTCGAACCCGGCGCGCTGGAACTGCGGTTGAGCGCGTCGAGTGCGGACCCGCGCCTGACGGCGCACGTGCGCCTCACCGGAGCCGTCCGGCAGGTGGACCACCGTCGCCGCCTGCACCCGGAGATACGGGTCGAGTGCGGGCCCCGCCGCCCGTGACGGGCCGGTGACGGTCGCACCGCGACGCCGCGTCGCGGTGCGACCGTGCCGGACCCCTCACACCTCGGCCTGTTCAGCTCCCACGAGCCTCACGTCGGTCCCGGCGGACCGGATGCCGTGGGCCGCCGCCTCGGTGAGGGAGGCGTCGGTGACGACGGTGTCGAAGGCGTCGAGCCCGGCCACCTTGTACATGCCGAAGGTGCCGTACTTCGACGACCCCGCCACCAGCACCGACTGCTGGGCCGCAGCCATCGCGGCCTGCTTGACCTCGACCTTCGGCGCGGAGGGCGTGGTCACCCCGCGGACGAGGTCCCACGAACTGGTGCTGACGAAGGCGATGTCGAAGGCGAGTTGGCGGATGGTCGCGGCGGCGAGGCGGCCCACGCTGGAGTGGTTGTCGGGCTCCACCCGGCCGCCGACGTGTATCACCGTCAGGTGGCTCGCGGGGAAGAGCTGCTCGACGGCGCCGAAGTCATTGGTGACGACGGTGAGTTCGGCGTGCTCGGCGAGGTGCGGGACCATCGCGAGCAGGGTGGTGCCGGCGTCCAGGTAGACGGTCATGCCGTCGTGC
This sequence comes from Streptomyces xiaopingdaonensis, assembly GCF_000262345.1. Lineage (GTDB taxonomy): Bacteria > Actinomycetota > Actinomycetes > Streptomycetales > Streptomycetaceae > Streptomyces > Streptomyces xiaopingdaonensis. The sequence goes on from NZ_AJTQ01000054.1 coordinate 4,613, forward strand.
ACCAGCTCGGCGGCCGCGTACGCCATGGCGTGCTTCTGCGGCTGCTCGACGACGGACTTGTCCTGGAAGCTCGGCTCCGAGTGGAGCCGGCTGGCGATCCGGACGCCCCCGGGCACCGTGAAGACGAGCCCGCGGCTCTCCAGTTCGGCGATGTCGCGGCGGACCGTCATGTGCGAGACGCCGAAGATCTGGGTGATCTGCTGGACGCTCAGCACGCCGTCGCGGCGCAGGTGTTTCAAGAGGAGTTCGCGTCGCTGATCGGGGATCAGCGGCGGCTCTCCGGAGGAACCCATGCCGTGTCGTCTCCGTCCTGGTGGTCGTGGGCGGTGGCCCGGGGTGTGCGCTCTCATCTTGCCGGAGGCCGGCACCCGCCCGTCAGCCGACCACCGTGCTCAGCAGCAGGATGCCGCCGAGGCTCAGCACCGACTGGAGCGAGAGCATCAGCGTCCAGGTGCGGAACGTCTGGGCGATGCTGAGCTGGAAGTACTCCTTGAAGAGCCAGAATCCGGAGTCGTTCACGTGCGAGAGCATCACGGCACCCGACGCGGTGGCGAGCACGAGGAGTTCGGGCGAGAGTCCGGGGTACGTCCCGACGAGCGGGGCGACGATGCCGGTCGCCGCGGCGGTCGCCACGGTCGCCGAGCCGAGGCAGATCCGCAGCAGCGCGGCCGCGCCCCAGGCGAGCAGGAGCGGCGGTATCGACCAGTCGACGGCGTACTGCGCGATGACGTCGTCGACGCCGGTCGCCGAGAGCACCTCCTTGAGCGCACCGCCCGCACCGAGGATGAGGACGATGGTGCCGACAGGACCGAGCCCCTTCGCGGCCATCTTCTGCAACTGGTCGAGCCCGAAGCCGGACCGGATGCCGAGCGCGAAGAACGCGAAGACGACGGCGGCGATGAGGGAGAGGACGGGGGTGTCGCACGCCTCGAAGAGCGTGTACGCCCAGGACCCCTCCGACGTGACGGCCGTGCCCAGCGTGCCGGTGAGCATCAGTGCGGCCGGCAGCAGCACGGTGATCAGCGCCATGGCCAGGGAGACCGGGCGCTTGCCCTCGCGCGGCGCGGGCCCGGGGTCGGGCACGGGGCCCTTCGTCAGGTCGGGCGCCGGTCCGAACCAGCGGCTCGCCACCTTGGTCAGCAGCGGCCCGCTCACCACCGCCAGCGGGATCGCGATGATCAGCCCGTAGAGCAGGGTGAGCCCGGTGCTGGCGTGGTAGGCGCCCACGGCCAGGGTCGGCGAGGGGTGCGGCGGCAGCAGCCCGTGCGAGACGTACAGCCCCGCGGCCATCGGCAGCCCGACGAACAGCAGGTGTGAGCCGGTGCGTTGGGCGACGGCGTACACCAGCGGGACGAGCATGACGAAGCTGACGTCGAAGAGGTGCGGCATGCCGATCAGCAGCGCGGCGGCGGCGATCGCCGTCGGCACCCACTTGACCGGCCGGGTGCCGATGAAGGCGGTCGCGATCCGGTCGGCTCCGCCGGACCCGAGCAGGATGCCGCCGAGCAGCGTGCCGAGCCCGATGACGGGGCCCGTGCTGCTCAGCGCGTCCCCGAAGCCCGTCTCGAAGTGCTCGACCGTGTCGGCGGGGGAGATGCCGTTGGCGAAGCCGAGGGCCAGCGCACTGACGGCGAGCGCGAGGAACGGGTGGAGCTTCGCCTTGGTGATCAGCAGGACGAGTAGGACGATCGCCGCTGCGGCGAGGAGCAGGTGCTGGACGTCGGCGCTCATGCGGGCTCTCCGGAGGTGCGTGCCTCCCAGGCGGAGAGCAGGCCGGCGTCCGGTCCTTCGAGGTCGTCGAGGGTGAGGAGCTCACCTGCGGGGACGTCGCGCCGCACCGTCGCGCCGGCGGCGAGGTAGAGCGGAGCCACGCGGTCCGGGGCGTCCTCGGCGCGCAGCAGTACCGCGCGCACGCCTTCGACGTCGTGGTGGTGGCCGCCCATCGTCAGCGGGGCGCCCGCCGGCAGGTCGCGGGAGGCGCGTCCCGCGAGGACGGCGGTGCTGCGCGGGGTCGTGCCGCCGGAGGTGCGGTGGTGCAGCACCGCGGAGAAGAGGGTCATCGGGGTCTCCACGCCCATCAGGTGGTACGGCAGGTAGAGCGCCGCGTAGCGGCCGTCGCGGCTGAGGACGTGGCCCTTCTGCGCGAGTGTCCGCCAGGTCTCCGCGTCTCCGGTGCGCACGACGACGAAGACGCCGCCCGCGAAGGAGGCTTCGCCGGGGAGCCGCAGCGCGGTGAAGACGTCGACGGCACCGGGCGCGGAGAGGACGCCGCCGTCCTCGCGGAGCGCGTAGGCGTCGGCGAGTTCGGCGATGCGCAGGACGGGGTAGTGCAACCGCTCGGTGTCGGGAGCGAAACCGGTGTTGTCGGCGACGACGGCCATCTCGCAGTAGTCCGCCGTCGCGCCCGTCGGCAGCGCCGCGACGGTGCGGGCGCGGGCTTCGAGCGTCGCGCGCACGTCGTCGCCGAGGTCGAGAAGCGCGGCGAGGCCCGGCGCGGGCACTGTGGTGTCCAGCTGGGTCACCGTCTCCGTGGCCGGGTCGAGGACCAGGTCGTACTCGGTGGACTTGCCGACGGCGACGATCTCGAGGCCGAGGGCCTCCGCCCAGGTGACCAGGCCGATCAGGTTGGCGGGCTGGTCGCCGCCCGCCGGTGTGTAGACGACGCCCCGCGCGCGGGCGAGCTCCGCGAGGTGCAGGCCGGCGACGGAGTCGACCTCCTTGCTCACCATCGCCACGTGCCGGTCGGCCGTGAGTGCGTCCCGCGCCATGGAGCAGCCGCCGGCCGGGTCGCCGGTGGCCTCGACGAGGACGTCCCACTCGCCGGCGACGAGCAGCGTCCCGTCGGCGACGAGGGCGATGCGCCCGGCGTCGTTGGCCCCCGCGACCTCGGCGGCGGTCGCGCACGACTGCAACTCCTCGTCGGCGTAGCCGAGTTCGAGGCAGAGCGCACGCAACCGCGCCGGGTCGACGTCGCACAGGACGGCGGGCGAGAGGCGGGGGATGAGACGGGTCTGCGCGAGCAGGGTGCGGGCGAATCCGCCGCCTGCGCCGGAGAGGGCGTAGCGGACGGGACGGTCACCCGCGTCGGAGAAAAGACGGTGCACGTTCATGGGGCTCCTCGACGGTGATCGGGGAGAGCAGGTCCTCATCCCCGATGAACAAAAGCTACGCAGCGATTAACAACAGCGTCAACCCTGGTAACATTTTTTCACGTACGAAGAACCACGAAGCACAACGGTGCGAACGAACCCGGCCGCTGGCACCCCACGGTCGGAGCCGCGCCGACCCAAGGGAGGGCCGATGCCGACGCTCGGTGCCATCGCCGATGACTTCACCGGCGCGACCGACCTCGCCACGATGCTCGTCGCCCGGGGCTTCCGGACGAAGGTCGTCGTCGGCGTGCCCGAACCGCCCCCGCCGGCGGACGCGGACCCGGACGCGCTGGTCGTCGCGCTCAAGTCCCGCACCGCGCCCGCGGCACAGGCGGTCGCCGACTCGCTCGCCGCGCTGCGGGCCCTGGCCGAGGCCGGGTGCGAGCGCTTCTACTTCAAGTACTGCTCCACCTTCGACTCGACGCCGCAGGGCAACATCGGCCCGGTCATGGACGCGCTCCTCGACGAGCTCGGCGCCGCGCGCACCGTCGTGGTGCCGGCCTTCCCCGCCACCGGCCGCACCGTCTACCGGTCACGGCTCTTCGTCCACGACGAGCTGCTCGACGAGAGCCCCATGCGGAACCACCCCCTCACGCCGATGCGCGACGCCCACCTGGTGCGGCTGCTCGCCCCGCAGACCGCACGCACGGTGCGGCAACTGCCGCACGAGACGGTCCGCGCGGGTGTCGAGGCGGTGCGCGCACGCCTCGCGGAGCCCGAGTTCGCGGACGGCGCGCTCGTCGCCGACGCCACCACGGACGACGACCTGCGCACCCTCGCGGCCGCCACCGCGTCGTTCCCCCTCGTCACCGGCGGCGCCGGACTCGCGCTCGGCTTCTCCGGCCCGCGCTCCGGCGCCGCCGAGGCGCGGGCCTCCGCCGCCGACCCGGCGCCCGACGCGAGGGGCGTCGTCCTCTCGGGGAGCGCCTCGGCCGCGACGCGTGCCCAAGTCGCCCACGGAGCCGCGCGGTTGCCGCACCGGAAGCTCGACCTCGCCGCGCTGCGGCGGGACTTCGACGCGGAGGTGGCGGCCCTCGCCGAATTCGCCGAGCGGAGCTGGGCCGAGCGTCCCGGGCAGCCGCCGCTGCTCTACGCCGTCGGCGAGGAGGGGGACGTCGAGCCCGCCGGAGCTGAGCCGGGTGTCCCGGCCGCCGAACTCGTGGAGTCCGCGCTCGCCCGGTGCGCGCGGCTGCTGGTGCGCCGGGGGGCGACCCGCCTCCTCGTCGCGGGCGGGGAGACCTCGGGTGCCGTCGTCACCGCGCTCGGGGTGCGCGCGCTGCGGATGGGTGCGCCGCTCGGTCCCGGCGTCTCCTGGGCCACGGCCGAGGCCCACCCGTACGGCGAGGAGGACGGTGCCGCCGCGACGGGCGTGCTCGTCGATCTCGCACTGAAATCGGGGAACTTCGGCGCCGTCGACCTCTTCACCGCCGCCTGGAAGGAGCTGTCGTGAGCGAAGCGTCCCACGAACTCGCCGCGGCGGGCGCCCGGTTGGCGGCACTCGGGCTCAGTCCGGGCTCGTCGGGGAACCTGAGCGCACGAGAAGGCGACCGCATGCTGATCACTCCGACCGGCGCGGACCTCGCCTCGCTCGACCCGGAGCGGCTGAGCCGGCTCGACCTGGACGGGCGGCACGTGGACGGCCCGAAGCCGTCGAAGGAGTACCCCCTCCACTGCGCCTTCTACCGCCGCGACGCCGGCACCCGGGCCGTCGTCCACCTCCACTCGCGGCAGGCGACCGCACTGAGCTGCCTGCCTCCCTGGAGCGAGCGGAGCGCGGTGCCGCCGCTCACGCCGTACTTCGTGATGCGCGTCGGGCAGACCCCGCTCATCCCCTACGCGGAGCCCGGCGACGCCGGGCAGGCCGAGCGGATGGAGCGCCTCGCCTTCGGCTTCCGCGCCGCGCTCCTGCAGAACCACGGTCCGGTGACCGCGGGTGTCTCGCTGGCGAAGGCGGTGGACGCGGCCGTTGAGTTGGAGGAGGTCGCAGGGCTGCTGCTGCTCTTCGGCGCGCGAGCACCACGGCTGCTGGAGCCCGAGGAGGCCGGCGCGCTGGCCGCCCGGTACGGCACCGAGTGGGACGCCGCCTGATCCGGAGCGGGGCGGCCCCCGGGGGCCGCCTCCTGCGGTGCGGGGTGCCTCAACTGCGCCTGTGACGGGCCAAGTTGAGGCACCGCCGATGCGGGCGGCTCATGCGTTCCGCCGCCGTTCCTCTCGTGCGCACCGGACACTCCGCGTAGGTCGCGCTCGCGGGGACGGGACGTATACCGCCTGCTTCCCGCCGGGCGGACGCCACGGCCCCGGGCGCGCTCCGTACGACACCCGCCCGACGAACGCCGCTCGACCCGTCACGGCTTCCGCGCCAGCAGCCCGTAGCAGGACGCCTCCGCATCGGAGTAGAGCGGTATCGGCGCCAGCCGCGCAGGGCGTCCGGGCCACCACCGGTTGAGCGGACGCACCCCCGGCTCCAGCAGCTCCAGACCGGCCTCGGAGACGATCTCCTCCACCTCGGCGTCCGACCGCAGTTGGACCGGCAGCTTGCGACGTCGATAGACCTCGGCGGCCTCCTTCATGGCGTCGTCGAAGTCCTCCGTGGTGTGGGAGAGGACGAGGAAGCTGCCCGAGGGCATCGGTTCCATGATCGTGCGGAGCAGCTCGCCCGGCCGGTGCTCGTCGGTGACGAAGTGGAAGATCGCCACGGCGCACACCGCAACCGGCCGCTCCAGGTCGAAGACCGGCTCAGGGCCGGCGAGGCAGGGATGGCCCAATATGTCCTGCGGTCGCCTGAGGTCCGCCTCGATGTAGTCGACGCGCCCCTCGCGCGTGCTCGTCATCAGCGCCTCGGCGTACGTCATCACGATCGGGTCGTTGTCGGTGTAGAGCACCCGCGCGTGCGGCCGGTGGTACTGGGCGACCTGGTGCGTGTTCGGCCTCGTCGGGATGCCCGTCCCGATGTCGAGGAACTGGTCGACACCCTGCTCACGCGCCAGGTACTCGACGACCATCTGGAGGAAGTACCGGTTGGCCCGGGCGAACTTCGCACTGTTCGGGGCGGTGCGCAGCACCTCCTCGGCCGCGATCCGGTCGGCCTCGAAATGGTCCTTGCCGCCCAGGTAGTAGTCGTACATCCGCGCCACCTGCGGCTCGCCCCGGTCCGCGACGTCGTTCGCGGCCGTCGGCCCCGGGCCGCTCGTGCTCATCCAACCGGAAGGGTCTCCCATCTGCGGCTCCTCTCGACCGTGTGCCTGCGAGGGACACTTTCCCTCAATATCAAGTCCCTGTGAAATCCCAGGTATTGGGGGGTGCGGAAAACCCCGGGATCCTCCGGCCTCACGTCTCCGTCGCCGCGTCCGCGAGCAGCGCCGCGAGCGGGTCCTCCGGGCCGAGGAGCGGGACGAGTTCGGCGGCCGTCGGCCCGGTGGCGGGGCCGCGGCGGGTGACGGCGACGGAGGCGGCGACGTTGGCGCCGCGTGCCGCGTCGAGGGGTGCGGCACCGAGCCCGAGGAAGGCGAGGAAGGCGCCGACGTGGGCGTCTCCGGCCCCGTTGCTGTCGACCAGCTCGACGGGACGCCCCGGCACCGCCACGGCGCCCCCTTCCGTGCGACGGCTGCCTCCCGCGAGCCAGCAGCCGTCGGCGTCCCCGCGCACGAGGACACCGGCGCCCGGCCGCAGTCCGCGGGCCAACTCCTCGGCGGCCGGGCCTCCTTCGGCGACGCCGCAGAGCAGCTCGGCCTCCCGCTGGTTGCAGCTCAGCCAGTCCACGCGGGCGAGTACCCGCTCCAGACGCACCGGCTCGATCTCGGCGACGAGCGGCCCCGGGTCGAGGCACAGCACGACCCCCTCGGGAAGGCTCGCGGCGAACTCGGTGAGGACGGGCGCCGATTGCGGGTAGGCGAGCCCGTAGCCGGAGAGCTGCACGAGGTCGCCCGCGCGTACGCAGGCGGCCAACCGCACCGCCTCCGCGGAGGTGAGTGCGGCCTCCGCGCCAGAGGCCGTCACGAACGTGCGCTCGCCTCCGGAATCGACGAGGGCGACGCAGTACCCCGTGTCCCGCTCGGTGTGCGCGGGGAGGACCGGACGTACGCCCTCCGCGTCGAGCGCACCGCGGACAAGGTCGCCGAAGGGGCCGGTCCCGTGGCCGCCCCCGTACACGGCGGGCAGCCCGAGGCGGCGGGCGGCGGCGAGGACGTTGAACCCGCCGCCGACCCGGTGGCCGGCGTCCGAGGCGAGCACGTCGCCGCCGCGCTCGGGCAGTCGGGGCACGCGCAGCACCATGTCCACGAGGACGCTGCCGGCGAGGACGAGCCGTGCACTCACGCGGAGACCTCCTTCTCGGCGGCCGGCTCCTCCGCGTCCGCGGTCTCCGTGTCGCGGCGCAGCGCCTCGGCGCGGACGGCCCGGTCGAGCGGCAGCAGCAGGCTGTAGGCGACAGCGGCGATCACGAACGTCACGACCCAGCCCAGCCCGTTGCTGCCGAGCCAGCTGTGCGCGAACGGGCCCGAGAACCACACGTCGGTGTCGCTCGTCTTCGCCTCCGTCAGCAGCAGTCCCACCACGATCGCGGCCGCCCAGGAGACGCACGCCGACCAGGCGAAGCCGCCGTTGTACCAGTAGCGGCCCGAGCGCCGCGGCTCCATCAGCGCCTCCGCGTCGTACACCCGCCGGCGCAGCATGTCCACGGCGAAGACACCGACCCAGGCCGTGATCGGGACGGCGAGGAGGGTGAGGAACGTCGTGAACGGACCGTAGAAGTCCTCGGCGATGAGCATGAAGTAGATGCCGCCGGCGAACGTGATGACGATGTCGATACCGACGGCGACGGTCCGCCTCGCCCGCACGCCGAGGGTGACGAGCGTCAGCCCCGCCGAGTAGACGGAGAGGTGGTTGGAGAGCAGCAGCCCGCCGAACGCGGCGACCAGGTAAGGGACGGACATCCACGAGGGCAGCATCGCGTCGATCGCGGCCACCGGGTCGGACGCGGCGGCGAGCGAGGAGTCGCCGGCCGAGAGCAGCGAGCCGAGCGATATCAGCAGCACCAGCGGTATGCCCGCGCCCCAGGCGGAGGCGACCACCAGCCGCCCGCCGGGTACGGAGCGCGGCAGGTAACGGGCGTAGTCGGCGCCCGCGTTGGCCCAACCGATGCCGGTACCCGCGGCGATCACACCGATCCCCGCGACGACGGAGCTCAGTGGCGCCGCCGGCGCGTCGACCACCTCGCCCCAGTCGACGGTGGCCACGAGGAAGGCCATCACCAACAGGTTGAGCAGCCCGAAGACGTACGTGGCCCACTTGTTGATCCACATGATGACGGCGTGCCCCAGCCCGCTGATCAGCAGTGTGCAGGCGATGAAGACCAGCAGGCAGACCAGCGTCAGCACGGTGTTCTGGCCCACGCCGAAGACGATCGCGAGCAGCGAGAGCAGCGCGTAGGCCGCGGTGGTCGTGTTGACGGTCTCCCAGCCCACTCGGCTGATCCATGTCACCAGCGTCGGCCCGGTGTTGCCGCGCCGCCCGAACACCGCGCGGGAGAGCGTCAGCGCCGGCGCCCCGCCCCGCTTCCCCGCGATGCTCAACGCGCCCACGAGCGCGAACGAGCCGAACGCACCGACGAACGCGACGAGTACGGCCTGCCAGATGTTCAGGCCGCGGAAGGCCACCAGGGTGGCGCCCAGCGGCAGTCCCAGCAGCGAGATGTTCGCGGCGAACCACGTCCAGAACATCTGGCTCGCGTGTCCGCGGCGCTCACTGTCGGGAACGGGCTCGATGCCGCGGGTCTCCACGGCGCCGGCGAGCTCACTCTTCTTCGAGTCAGCCATGGCCCAACCTCCTTACGAGGCAAGAAGCGAGGAGCGCGCTCCTCGGGATGTGCGGTCCGGCGCCGGCTCAGCCGTGCGGGCGCAGGGAGAGCAGACGCGCGGCCAGTGGCTCCACGTCGAGTTCGTTGACGGAGCGCAGCGTCGCCACCGCGTCGGCAGGCAGCCCGCTCAGGCCGGTGACGGCACCGGCGACCGCCCCGGCGAGGGCGCCGATCGTGTCGCAGTCGCCGCCGAGGTTGGCGGCGAGCAGGCAGGCGCGCATGGGGTCGCCGCCCGCGACGGCGAGCACGGCGAAGGCGGCCGGCACCGACTCCTGACTGGCGACGCTGGTGCCGATCAACTCGCTGACGAGGGTGAGCGCTTCAGCCTCCGGCCGCCCCGCCACGGTGTTCCGCGCCCAGCGGATGCGGGCCGCGATGTCGGCGCCCGCCACCCAGTGCCCGCGTGCGACGCCGGCCCGGGCGGCCGCCTCGGCCGTGTCCATCGCCGTCTCCAGGTCTGCCCCGCCGACGGCGCTGCTCACCGCGGCGGCGACGGCAGCGGCGCCCGCGATGCCGAGCGTGGTGTCATGCGTGACCTGGCAGGACTCCACGACCCGGTCGAGGAACGCCTCCAGCGGACGGGCGGGGAACGCCACTCCGACGGGGGCGACGCGCATCGCGGCCCCGTTGGTCGTGCCGGTGCTGCCGGTCTCGCTGACCGGCACGCCGCGTGCCACCGCGTCCAGCGCGGCCTTGGTCGAGGGGCCGAGGAGGTCGAGGGAGCCCTTCTCCCGCATCCCCGCCTCCCACTCCAGCAGGGCCCGCGCGAGGAGCTCGGGGTCGATGCGGCCGGCCCCGTCGGCGAGGAGGCGGCCGACGAGCAGGGCCTGGTCGGTGTCGTCGGTGACGGTGCCGGCCGGCAGCCCGGCGGCCACGGGGTTGTCGGGCGGGCCCGCCTCGAAGTCGGAGACCGTGCCGAAGCGGGCCGCGATGGCCGCGCGCGACATGGTCTGGGTGGGCATGCCGAGCGCGTCGCCCAGGGCGAGGCCGTAGAGGGAGCCGAGGGCGCGGTCGGTGCGGGGGTCGCTCATGTGCGGTGTTCCGTCTGTTCGTTGGGGAGCTCGATGGTCGGTGCGTACGGTCGCCGCTGCGGTCACGGGGGCTCGGGCTCGCCGAAGCTGGTGCGCAGCTCGAACCGCTCGGGGTCGAGGAGGCTCACCACGTGCTCGACGACGCTTCCCACGGGCGAGCGCCCGGTGCGGGTCACGCGGAGGAAGGAGGTGCCGGCGGGGCGCTCCAGCTGGGCTGCGTCCTCGGGTGTCAACGGCACCGCGGTGGCGCGCTGTTCGCCCGAGGCCACCACGAGGCCGGCGGCCGTGAGCGTGGCGGTGAGCGAGCCGTCGACGAGTCCGGTCTCCGGCACCGCTTCCAGGCCCGGGTGCAGCGGCACCCGGCTGCGCTCCAGGGAGAGCCGCACGCCGTCCGGCAGGGTGCGCATGCGGTCGACGGCCAGGAACCGCGCGCTGTCCAGGCCGAGTCGGGTGCTGAGCGCGGGCTCCTCCACGGTCTCCAGACGCAGCACCGCCGTCTCGGGAGGCACGCCCTGTGCGGTGAGGGCCTGCGTCCAGCCGTGCCGGTTGTCCAGCGGGGTTCCGTCGAAGCTGACGAAGGAGCCTATGCCCGGGTGGGTGCGCACCAGCCCCTCGTCGGCGAGGGAGCGGAGGGCTTCCCTGACCGTCGACCGGCTCACCGAGAAACGTTGGGTCAGCGCGTGCTCTCCCGGGAGCCGGCTTCCGGTGCGCAGGGTTCCGCCACGGATCTCGCGGCCGAGGATGCGGGCCACCCGCTGGTGCTTGCGTGCCTGTTCGGACATGTCCGCACGGTAGGCGCACCTGTCCGGACCTGTCTGTTGCCTGGATCACACCTCGCGGGGCTCTTGGGGGTGCAGTGAATCGAAAGGAAAGCAACTCCCTGCAGATCACGCGGAGTTCGCGGTGACCGGACGGATTTCCGGTAGCGAAGCCGGTGAAGTAACCGCACCCGCCTCGATGGGCGGTCGAGCGCCTGCTAGAGTCAAATCCCGTTGGTTTCCCGGAACATGACACGTTTCTCCGCGTTCCGGGACGGCCCGCTCCGTCGACCCGACTTCGCTACTCACCGGTGGCGGCCTCACTTCTCCCGCATGCGTGGAGAGGAGAAATTCGGCGATGAGTGAGACCTCGCAGGGGCGACGCGGGAGGACACCTCCGCCTGCATTGTGCTCGGGCAGGGCAGTGCCCCGATGCCGAACACGACCGACGCCGCTTTCGCGGCTGTCGGCAATCGGCCGCCCGGATCGCACACGGAATGCGGTGACCTGGAGCCCCGTCGGGCCGGAACCACGACCGACTCACGCTCAGCCCCGACCTCAGGAAGAACATGCTCCGACCCCAAGCCCGCCTGGTCACCTCTGCCGCCCTTGCCGCTTCCTTCACTATGGTCACCGCGCTCGGTGCGCCGTCCCTCGCCTTCGCCGACGACGCGCACGATCGGTCGGCGGGAGCGCAGCAGGAAACCTTCCGGCAGCCGGACAAGTCGTTCGCGGTCTACGTCGGCAAGAACCGGTCGTCGACCGGCCACACCATGCTCGGCGGCTTCGGCCACGAACCCTCCAGCCACTGGATGGAGGTGGTCCCGGCGCAGGACCACCCCAAGGGTTCCAAGATCACCGTGGGGGCCACGGAAGAGGCCGACATGCCCGGCAAGCTGACCAAGATCCCGCAGGCACGGCACACTTACCGGTACCTCACCTCCAACTACTCCGAATTCACGGGCATGCCGGCCCCGCTCACCAACGGAGGTCTCAACGAGAAAGGGGTGGCCGCGCGGGACGTCTGGTCCAACTCCCGCGAAGAACTGGTCGACATGACGCCGAAGGACCAGACGGGACCGCAGTACTCCGACCTCTCCAGGATCGCGATGGAACGGGCCGGCTCGGCGCGGCAGGCGGTGCAGATACTCGGCGACCTCATCGACACCCACGGCTACACGACGTACGGCGGGAACTCGCACCTTTTCGCCGACGGCAACGAGGGCTGGGTATTCGTGGAGTTCGCGGGAGGCAAGGGCCTCTGGGCGGCCCAGCGACTCGGCCCCGACGACATTCGCGTCTCCTATCCCGGCTACATCAAGGAATTCCCCACCGACGCCGTCGACGGCGGGAACCCCGATTTCGTCGGCTCGAAGAACCTCGTCTCCTTCGCCGAGAAGAAGGGCTGGTACGACCCGGAGAAGGACGAGGAGTTCGACCTGCAGAAGGTGTACCAGGAGCCGTTCCCGACCAAGTCCTTTCCTGTCGGGAAGACGGCGGACTCCGAGGACTCGGCCCCGTACCGCAACCCCGTCTCGTTGGAGGCGGAGTTCGCCGAACTCGGCAGGGTGAAGCTGCAGGACGTGATGCGGATCGTCCGCGACCCCCGCTGGTCCGACGACCGCTCAGGCTACGGGCACGTCGCCGAGATCGACCCCGACCTCCCCGATCCGCGGCTCGCCACCTTGTGGATGGCCCCGACGGCAGCCGTGACGGCGCCGTACATACCGGTTTCGATCGGCACCCGCGAACTCCCCGTCGAGTACACCCAGCACCGGTACCTGACCGCCGGCGCCTCCGCCGAGTACCTCGAACCCGAGTACGCCGAGCAGGAAGCGACCGAATCGGCGACCCAGACCTTCAAGCGCCTCATGTACGCCACGTGCGCCCGCCCGGAGCAGTACCTCGCGGACGTCACCGACGCGTTCGAGGGCTTCGAGGCCGAGCAGATCAAGGAGTGGAGGAAGCTCCAGCAGGCCGCCGGCACCACGCCGGCAGAAGCCACCGACTACACGAACCGCCTGGCGCTCGACGGACTCAGGCTGGGCAACCACCTGCTCGACGACGTCCTCGCCAAGTCCCGGGCCGACGGCGGCCTCCACGAGCCCGGCGAACCCGGCGACGGGTCGAAGGACGACGGCACCACCGCGTCGACCCGCTCCCAGTCCATGGGCCTGCGCAGCGGCGAGTCCTCCCGCGACCGGATGCACTGCGACGTCGGCGGCGGCTGGGCCGACGGCTCCACCCTCGAGAGGGCCGGCGACTACGGCGACCCGGACAAGGTGCCCGACTACTCCTCGGCGCGCATCTCCGGCCACCAGGAAGCCTCGGACGACCGGTCCGAGCCGGCGTGGCGGACGTGGACGCCGTGGGGCGTGACCGCGGCGGCGCTCCTCGTCGGCGGCGTCGCGGTGTGGCGGTCGCGGCGGCGCGCCTAGCCGCGCACCGCGCCTCTGAGCGTGCCGGGCAACTCCCGTGGCCTCCGGTCGAGTTGGCGTGCGCCAACTCGGCCGGAGGGTCCGGCGCCCCCGAGCTCGTCGCCCCGGCCGACGTGTGAACTCCGCACAGAACACGCGGGGTTCACCCGTCGACGACGGCGGACGCGCAGACGCCCACCCGACCCGACACCGGCCCCGGAAACCTGCGAGCACACGCCGAGTTCGACCGCCGGCCCGGCGCGGACTGCCGCCACCGCGCGCCGGGGGAGCGGAGAGCGGCCCCCGGTCAGCCGACCGGGGCCGCGGCGGAGCCGCGGATGACGAGTTGCAGCGGGTAGACCTTGTCCACGCGTTCCCTGTCCGGCGCTTCGATCCGCGACCTCACGAGGTCGAGCGCGCTGGCCACGAGGTGGGTGACGGGCTGCTGGAGGGTGGTGAGCTTGGGCCGCAGCCACTCGCCGACGCGGATCCCGTCGCAGCCGACGACCGAGAGGTCCTCCGGGATGCGCAGTCCGTGCAGCTCGGCCGCGCCGAGCATGCCGACGGCGACGATGTCGCTGCCGACGAAGACGGCGGTCGGTGTCTTCTCGGCCTGCGCGAGGTAGGGGAAGGTGCTCGCCCCGAACTGCTCGGTGTAGGGCCCGTGGAGGACCAGGTCCTCGTCGACGTCGAGGCCCGCGTGCGCCATGGCGTCGCGGTAGCCGCGGAGCCGGTCGCTGGTGGTGGAGAGCTCGGGTGGCCCCGCGATGTGGGCGATGCGCCGGTGCCCGAGCTGTGCCAGGTAGGAGACGGCCTGGTAGGCGCCGCCGTAGTTGTCCACGCTGATGGTGTCCACGTCCGACGTGCTGGCGATCTCCTCGTCGAGGACCACGACGGGCAGGCCCTCGGCCACCGCGCGCGAGAGCCGGGGGTTCCGGCGGTGGATGCCGACGTAGATCAAGCCGTCGATCGCGTCGCTGGAGGCCACGAAGTCGCTGAACCGGGCTTCGCGCAGGGCCTGTTGACCGGTGACGCCGACGACGAGCGAGGCCCCGTCGGCGGTGGCGGCCGCGGCCGCTTCTTCGGCGAGGGCGGCGAAGAACGGATTGACGAGGTCGGGGACGACTAGGGCGATGACGGGACCGCCCCCGCGTACGGGATCGGAAGTCGGCCCCGGTGCCGGTGGGGGAGCGGCGACGGGGTACCCGAGGTCGCTCACCGCCTTGTCGATGCGAGCGGCCGTATCCGGATTCACTCTGAGCTGTCCGCGCAGATACCGGGACACCGTCGAGACCGACACCTGCGCCTGTTGCGCAACGTGCGTCAACGTCACGCTCTGCTCCTTCCGCCGTCTGGCGTCAGTCTATCGACAGCAGAAGGCCATTGACCCCCGGGGACCCCACTCGTATTGTTGCGCAAAACACAGCACAATTTTTGCGCAAAGCGCACAAGGAGGCAGTCCATGGCACGCGTACTCCTCGCGGGCGAGTCCTGGATCAACGCGGCGACCGACTACAAGGGCTACGACGCCTTCCCCCACACCCAGCTCGAGATCGGCGCCACCCCGCTGCTCGAAGCACTGGGCGCGGAGGGCCACGAGGTGACGCACCTGCCCTCGCACGCCGTCGCCACGGACTTCCCCGCGACGCTGGAGAAGCTCGACGCGTACGACGTGGTCGTCCTCTCCGACATCGGGGCCAACAGCCTGCTGCTGCCGCCCCGGGTCTTCGCGGAAGGGCGCCCCTTCCCCAACCGGCTGAAGCTGCTCGCCGAGTGGGTCAGGCGGGGCGGCGGACTGGCGATGGCCGGCGGCTACCTGAGCTTCCAGGGCTTCCAGGCGAAGGCGAACTACCACGCCACCCCGGTCGAGGACGTGCTTCCCGTCGACATCCTCCCGTACGACGACAGGGTGGAGTGCCCCGAGGGCATACCGGGCTCGCTGACCGCCGCCTCCCACGAGGTCACCGCCGGACTGGACGCGGAGTGGCCGATCCTCCTCGGATACCAGCGGCTCAGCGCCAAGCAGGACGCCGAAGTCCTGGCGACGATCGAATCCCACCCGCTGCTCGCGGTGCGGACCGAGGGCGCCGGCCGCACCCTCGCCTTCGCCTCGGACATCTCGCCGCACTGGGCACCGACCGAGTTCATCGAGTGGCCCGGCTACCAGCGCCTCTTCCACCAGGCCGTCACCTGGCTCGCCGGAAACGCAGCGTGAACCGCCATGTCGGAACGACGGATCACGGTGGTGGGAAGCCTCAACCTCGACGTGAGGCTCGCGGTCGAACGGCTTCCCCGCAGCGGTGAGACCATCGCCGCGCACGGGCTGACCTCGTCAGTCGGCGGCAAGGGCGCCAACCAGGCGGCCGCCGCCGCGCGGCTCGGGGCCACGGTGCGCATGGTCGGTGCCGTCGGCACCGACGGTTCCGGGAGCACCGTCGTGGACCGCCTGCGTCGCGAGGGCGTGGACGTCTCGGCGGTCGACACGGTCGAGGGCCCCACGGGGACCGCGGTGATCCTCTGGGAGCGCCCCGAGTCGACGATCGTCATCGACGCGGGAGCCAACGCGGCCCTCGACGCGGAACGGGTGCGCGGCCACGCCGCGGCGCTCCGCTCGGCGGGAGCGGTCCTCTGCCAACTCGAGACCCCTGCGAGCGCTCTCGACGCGGTCCTGGAGAACGCCGGAGGGCTCACCGTCCTCAACCCGGCGCCGGCCCCCGACCGCGCTTCACGTGCGATGCGGGGGTTCGACGTCCTCGTGCCCAACCGCCACGAACTCGCGGCCCTCGCAGGGGCGGCGTCGGCCCCGGCCACCGTGGACGACACCGCGGCCCTCGCGGCGTCCCTCGGCCTGCCGGGCGACGTGGTGGTCACCCTCGGCGGCGACGGGTCCCTGGTGCTCCCCGAGGGGGGCGCCCCGGCCCACGTCGCCGCCGAGCGGGTGCGCCCCGTGGACACCACCGCCGCGGGGGACAGCTTCTGCGCGGCCCTGGCCGGCGCACTCCTCGACGGAGCGTCGCTCACCGACGCCGCCCGCTGGGGCAACCGCGTCGCGGCCGCCACCACCACCCGGGACGGCGCCATGGAAGCGCTGCCCCTGGTCTCGGAGTTGACGCCGGTCCCGCCCTCCGGCACGGGACGAGAGAACAAGGACACACCATGACGCATGCGACTCCCCAGGCCCCGATCCCGGCCGAGCCCGCCGCCCCGCAGTCGGCCGTCCGCCGCACGACCACGCTCGTCCTCGTCGTGGCCACCGTCCTGGCGGGCATCCTCAGTCCCCTCCAGGCCACCGTCAACGGCGCGTTGGGCGACGAGATCGACGACGGCAACGCGGCGGCCGTCATCTCCTTCGGCAGCGGCCTCGTGCTGATGGCGCTGATCGTCTTCGCCAGGCCCGCCACGCGCCGTCAGGCGCTCGCCGTTCCACGGCTCATCCGACGCCGCGCGCTCGGCTGGTGGAACTGGCTGGCAGGGCTCTGCGGTGCCGCCGTCGTCCTCTCCGAAGGCGTCACCGTCGGCACCCTGGGCGTCGCCGTCTTCCAGATCTCACTCGTCTCCGGACTGGTGATCTCCGGAATGGTCTGCGACCGGATCGGCGCCACCTCGGAGATCAAGCAGCCGCTCACCCCGACGCGCGTACTCGGCACCGTCCTCGCGATCGGCGCCACCGCGCTCGCCCTCTCGCCCAACTTCCACGTGCCGGGGACCGTCGCGTTCGCCCTGCTGCCGTTCGCCGCAGGACTGCTCGCCGGCTGGCAGCCCGCGGGCAACTCGGAGGTCGCCCGCGGCACCGGGTCGATGCTGGTGTCGATCGGCTTCAACTTCCTGGTGGGCTTCGCCGTACTGCTCGTGGGGCTCCTCGTGCGGACGGCCACGGGCCACGTCGAGTTCGCGCTATCCGGCACCTGGTGGATGTACACGGGCGGGGTGCTGGGGCTCCTCTCCATCGCCCTCATGGCGCTGCTCGTCCGCGGGCTGGGGCTGCTACTCCTCGGGCTCTCCTCGGTCGCCGGGCAACTCCTCGGCTCCCTCCTCCTGGACGCGATCGTCCCCTCCGTCGGCCAGGAGCTGCACATCGCGACGGTGGCGGGCACGGTGCTCGCGCTCGCGGCGGCCGGCATCGGCATGATCCCCTCCCGACCGGTCGGCACGGGGGACACCTCGGCGGAGCCCGACGACACCACCGGGCCGGCGCACGCCTCGGACAGGACAGGAGACACACCATGACCTCGGCCGGAACCGCCCCGCCGCCCGCAGTGCAGACCGTCACGGGACGGGTGGCCGCGGACGCCCTCGGGGTGGTGCTCCCGCACGAGCACCTCTTCAACGACCTGTCAGCCGTCCTCGACGCACCCGCGTACGGGTTCTCCGAGCGCCTCCCCGAACGGGAGGTGAGCGCCGCGTCGGCGTGGGCCCTGCGGCAGGACCCCTACTGCTGCCCGGACAACCTCGCTGCCAAGTCGGTCGACGAACTCCTGCCGGAGCTCGCGCTCTTCCAGGAGGTCGGCGGCTCCACGCTCGTCGACGCCACATCGAGCGGGGCGATCGGGCGCGACCCGCTCGCCCTGCGCGACGCGGCACGGCGCAGCGGCCTCAACATCGTCATGGGGTGCGGCGCTTACCTGGAGAAGTTCGAAGGCGAGCGGATCTCGGCGGCGACGATCGACGCGCTGGCCCGCGCCCTCGGGGCCGAACTCACCGACGGGGTGGGCGAGACCGGCGTCCGGCCGGGAGTGATCGGCGAGATCGGCGTCTCGCCCGACTTCACGGCTGCCGAAGCTGCCTCGCTGCGCGCGGCAGCGCTGGCCCAGCTCGACTCGGCGCAGGTGCCGCTGCTGATCCACCTGCCCGGCTGGCAACGGCGCGGGCACGAAGTGCTGGACATCGTCCTCGACGAGATCGGCGTTCCGCCGGACAGGGTGGTGCTCGGTCACATGGACCCGTCCGGCGCCGACCACCGCTACCAGGACTCCCTCGCCGATCGGGGGGTGTGGCTGGAGTTCGACATGGTCGGCATGGAGGTCGCCTTCCCGCACGAGGGCGCCGCGCCCTCCGCGGAGCAGACCGCGGACGCGGTCGCACGCCACCTCGCGCGTGGCCGCGGTGCCCAACTCCTGCTGAGCCACGACGTCTTCCTCAAGCAGATGTG
Organism: Streptomyces xiaopingdaonensis; assembly: GCF_000262345.1. Taxonomy (GTDB): domain Bacteria; phylum Actinomycetota; class Actinomycetes; order Streptomycetales; family Streptomycetaceae; genus Streptomyces; species Streptomyces xiaopingdaonensis. The sequence continues at coordinate 22,974 of NZ_AJTQ01000054.1, forward strand.
GACCAGGCACGGCGGCAACGGGTTCGTCTTCGTGCCCACGGTCTTCGCCGAACTGCTGCGCACCCGCGGTGCCGAGCGCGAGACCGTCGCGCGGCTCATGCGGCAGAACCCGGCGCGGATGCTGACGGGGCAGACGCCGGACTAGCACGCCCGTACCGCTTCCGGCCGCGGCGCAGCCGACTGCGCCGCGGCCGGAAGCCTTCGCCGACAGGCCCAACTCCCCACCGTCCGCCCCCGATACGTCCGGACGTGTTTACTCCACCGGGTTCTCCCCGTAACTTCCCCCGCAGGCAACAGACTCGGGCGTCGAACGGACACGAACCCACATGTACGCAGCCGAACGTCAGCAGGAGACCCTGCGCCTCGCCGAGGAGCACGGACGGGTGGACGTGCCGTCGCTCGCCGCCCGCTTCCACGTCGCGGCCGAGACCGTGCGCCGCGACCTGAAGGCGCTCGCGCGAGCAGGCCTGCTGCACCGCGTGCACGGCGGCGCGGTCCCCGGCACCCGGCTCGCGTTCGAACCCGACCTCGCCGAACGGGACACCGTCGCAGCCGACGAGAAGGACCGCATCGCCAAGGCCGCGCTCGCCGAACTCCCCGCCGAGGGCAGCGTGATACTCGACGCGGGCAGCACGACGGCGCGCCTCGCACAGGCCCTCCCCGCCGAGGCAGCACTCACCGTCGTCACCCACGCCCTGCCGCTCGCCGCGCGCCTCGCCGACCACCCCGGTATCTCCCTCCACCTCGTCGGCGGCCGGGTACGCCACCGCACCCGGGCCGCCGTCGACGACTGGGCGCTCCGCGCCTACCGCGAGATCAACGCCGACGTCGCCGTCGTCGCGACCAACGGCGCCGCACCCCGCGGCGCGCTCACCACGCCGGACCTCGCCGAGGCCGCGGTGAAGCGCGCCATCGTCGCCGCCGCCCACCGCGTCGTGCTCGTCGCGCACTCCGCCAAGTTCGGCGTGCAGCACTTCGCCCGCTTCGCCGACCTCTCCCAGGTCGACACCCTCGTCACCGACACCGGACTCGCCGCAGGCACCGTGCGCGCCGTCGAGGGCCACGGCGTGCGGGTGGTGCGGGCATGATCCTCACCGTCACCCCCAACCCGAGCCTCGACCGCACCTACGAACTCCCGCGACTCGTACGCGACGCCGTGCTCCGCGCCCGCACCGACCGCGTGGACCCCGGCGGCAAGGGCGTCAACGTCTCCCGGGCCCTCGCCGCCTCAGGTCAACGCACCGTCGCGCTCGTACCGTTGGGCGGCCTCGAGGGCGACCTCCTCGCGCGGCTGCTGGAGCGGGACGGCATCGAAGCGGTCGGCGTCCCCGTCGACGGCTCGACCCGGGTGAACATCAGCCTCGCCGAACCGGACGGCACCCTCACAAAGATCAACGCCACCGGGCCCGAGATCCCGCCGCCCGCCGCCGAAGCCCTCTCCACGGCACTGCTCGCGCACGCCGCAGGGGCCGACTGGGTCGCCTGCTGCGGCAGCCTGCCCCGCGGCCTCCCACCCGACTGGTACGCCGAGTCCGTCGCGCGGGCACACCGCGCGGGCGCACGCATCGCGCTCGACACCTCGGGGCCCGCCCTCCTCGCCGCCCTCCCCGCCCGCCCCGACGTCGTGAAGCCCAACGCGGAGGAGCTCGCCGAGGCGGTCGGCCGCCCGCTCACCACCGTGGGCGACGCCGCCGAAGCAGCCGAGGAGCTGCGGCGACGCGGTGCGGGCGCCGTCCTCGCCAGCCTCGGACCCGTCGGTCAACTCCTCGCCGACGCCGCGGGCGTCCGCTTCGCGGCCGCCCCACGGGTCGACGTCCGCAGCACCGTCGGAGCCGGCGACGCCTCGCTCGCGGGCTTCCTCGCCGCGGGCGGCGAAGGCCCCGCCGCACTCTCCGCCGCGCTCGCCCACGGCACCGCCGCGGTCCGCCTCCCCGGCAGCAGCATGCCGCGCCCCGCCGACCTCGCCCCCGCGCCCGCCCCGACGCCGCCGCCGCTCGACCGCCCTCTCACCGACGCCCCATGACCCCGCAGCCTGGGCGCCCGCCGGCGCCGGACGGCCAGTCACCAAGGAGCCGCATGCCATGACGGAAGAGACCACCCCGGACCTCGTCGACCTCGACCTCCACGCCACCACCGCCGGCGCCGCCGTACGCGCCCTCGCCGAACGCCTCGTCTCCGCCGGCCGCGTCACCGACCTCGACGGGTTCCTCGCCGACGTCGCCGCCCGCGAGGAGCAACTCCCCACCGGCATGGAGGGCGGAATCGGTATCCCCCACTGCCGCAGCGAGCACGTCACGCGCCCCAGCCTCGCCTTCGGACGCAGTGCCGCCGGCGTCGACTTCGGAGCCCCCGACGGCCCCGCCCACCTGGTCTTCCTCATCGCCGCCCCCACCGGCGCGCACAGCGACCACCTCTCGATCCTCTCGGCCCTCGCCCGCAAGCTGATGGACCAGGAGTTCATCAGCGCCCTGCGCAGCGTCTCCGATCCGGGACGGGCGGCCGCGCTCGTCCGGGGCGACGCCCCCGCCGACGACGCGCCGGGCGAACCAGCGCCCGCCGCACCGGAGCCGGACGGCTTCCGCCTCGTCGCCGTCACCTCGTGCCCCACGGGGATCGCGCACACCTACATGGCGGCCGAGGCGCTCGAAAAGGCCGCAGAGGCCGCAGGGTGCGAGATATCCGTCGAGACCCAGGGCTCGGGCGGCTTCCAACGGCTCGATCCCGCCCGAGTGGCGGCAGCCGACGGCGTGCTCCTCGCCCACGACGTCGAGGTCCGCGAGAAGCACCGCTTCGCCGGCAAGCCGACCGTCGACGTGGGCGTCAAGGCCGCCGTCAGCCGCGCCCCCGAACTCATCGCGGAGCTCCGCGAAAAGGCCGCCCGCGGCGAGACGACGCCGGTCACCGGTGAGACGGCGGAGCCCGACGAACCGCAGCCAATCCAGGACGGGTTCGGCACCCGGCTGCGCAAGTGGCTGATGACCGGCGTGAGTTACATGGTCCCGTTCGTCGCGGCGGGCGGACTCCTCATGGCGCTCGCCTTCGCCGTCGGCGGCTACGAGATCACCGAAGCGCCCTCCGTCGCCGACCACTTCGGCTGGACGGAGGCAGCGAGCTGGGCCGCGCTGATGCATCAGATCGGCACCACCGCGTTCGATTTCCTCGTCCCGATTCTCGCCGGGTACATCGCCTACGGCATGGTCGACCGGCCGGGCCTGGTGCCCGGGATGGTCGGCGGTGCTGTCGCCGTCGCCATCGAGGCGGGGTTTCTCGGCGGGCTCGTCGCAGGCCTGCTCGCCGGGGCCGTGGTCATGGCGATCCAACGCGTGCACGTGCCACCGACGTTGCGCGGGATCATGCCGGTGGTCGTCATACCGCTGATATCGGCCGCCGTCGTCGGCTTCCTGATGTTCGTCGTCCTCGGCAAACCGATCGCGGTCCTCCAACGGGCGCTCACCGACTGGCTGAGCGGGCTTTCCGGCACCAACGCCGTGCTCCTCGGCATCCTGCTGGGCCTGATGATGTGCGTCGACCTGGGTGGTCCGGTGAACAAGGTCGCCTACGCCTTCGCCGTCGGCGGCCTCTCCGAACCCACCGACGGAAGCCTGAAGATCATGGCCGCTGTCATGGCGGCCGGTATGGTGCCACCGCTCGCGATGGCCCTGGCGACGACCGTGCGCGGCCGGCTCTTCACCAGGGCCGAGCGCGAGAACGGCAAGGCCGCCTGGGTGCTCGGCGCCTCCTTCGTCAGCGAGGGCGCCATCCCGTTCGCAGCCGCCGACCCGCTGCGGGTCATCCCGTCCGCGATGGCGGGCGGCGCGGTGAGCGGCGCGCTGTCGATGGCGTTCGGCAACACCCTGCGGGCCCCGCACGGCGGCGTCTTCGTCGTCCCGCTGATCGGCCAGCCGTTCCTCTACCTGCTCGCCGTGGCCCTCGGCACCGTGACGTCGGCGCTCCTGGTCCTCGTCCTCAAGGGCGCACGGGGCCGCCGCGCCGAGCCCTCCGACGTCGCAGTGAGGGCCGGAAGTTGACGACGCGCGCGGCAGCGGCTCACGACTGCTGGGTCAGCGGACGCGCGATGCTCTCCAGGCCCTTGCGCTCGGCGTTCGGACCGAGGAGCACCTCGACCAGCCCGGCCACGATCATCACTGCGGCACCGATGGCGAAGGCGAGCGCGGTGTCCCGGGGAACGCCGGTGCTCACCAGCGTGGAGAAGACCATCGGCCCCGAGATGCCGCCCGCTGCCGTTCCGATCGCGTAGAAGAAGGCGATGGCGAGGGCGCGGGTCTCCATGGGGAAGATCTCGCTGACCGTCAGGTACGCCGAACTGGAGCCGGCAGACGCGAAGAAGAGCACCACGCACCAGCAGGCGGTCAGCGTGACGGCGGTGAGCGATCCACGGTCGAAGAGGTAGGCGGTGCCGAGCAGCAGCACGCCCGACAGGATGTAGGTACCGCTGATCATCTTGCGCCTGCCGACGGTGTCGAAGAGCGGTGCGAGCGTCAGCGCGCCGAGGAAGTTGCCGGCTGCGATGACCGCGTAGAAGTAGCCCGTGTCCGTGTCGACGTCGAAGAACGTGCTGAGGATGTCGGCGAATCCGAAGGTGATCGCGTTGTAGAGGAATGCCTGCCCGATGAAGAGCCAGAAACCGAGGGTCGCCCGCTTCGGATAGTTGGTCACCAGGGTCTTGGCGATCAGGCCGAAACCAATGCTCTTGCGCTGCCGAATGGAGATTTCCTGGCGTGGCTCCGGCAGTTCCTTTCCCGTGGCGGCGGACACCCTTCTTTCCACCGCGCCGACGAGGCGCTCGGCGGCGTCCGTGTGGCCGTGGATGATCAGCCACCGGGGGCTCTCCGGCACGTTGCGCCGGACGAACAGGATGACGAGACCGAGCAGCACTCCGAGGGCGAAGGCGAAGCGCCATCCGACGCCGACGGGGAAGCTGCTCAGAATCGGAATGGTGAGCAGTGCACCGAACGCGGCCCCGAGCCAGTAGCTTCCGTTGATGATGATGTCGATCCGCCCGCGGTGCTTGCTGGGGATCAGCTCGTCGACCGCCGAGTTGATGGCCGCGTACTCCCCGCCGACCCCGAACCCCGTGAGGAATCGGCAGATGAAGAACCACCAGGCCGTCCACGACAGCGCGGTAAGCGCCGTGCCCGTGAGATAGACGGCGAGTGTGATCAGGAAGAGTTTCCGGCGCCCGAACCTGTCGGTCAGCCACCCGAAGAAGAGCGCGCCGCTGCACGCCCCGACGACGTAGATGGCGGCCCCGAGTCCGGAGACCTGACCCGCGGTGATGTCCACCCCGCTGTCCGGTTTCGCCAGTTGCGGGGCGAGATTGCCGACAATCGTCACCTCCAGCCCGTCGAGGACCCAGACGGTTCCGAGCCCGACGACGATCATCCAGTGCCACCGGGCCCACGGCAGGCGATCCAGCCGGGCCGGAATTTTCGTGTCGACGACGGATTGCTCTACGGGCACGCGAAGAACCCCCGCTCCGTGGGTCCGGCGGACAACGACCCCGAGAACATAGCCCTCGGAAGTCGATGTCCCTCCGCGTACACACCTGTGGGGTCAGTCGGAACCTTCCTCAGATGAGGGCATCATCATGTCGATTCCGTACCCGGCGTCGGAGTCGCCGCCCACGGCGGGGTACCGGCCACGGCGAACCGAGGGACGCGTGCGGTGCGTCGGGAACCCCGCCGGACGGACACGGGAATCCGGTGGCACTCTCCGCTCCGTGTGCCGCTGTTCCGAATTCCGGCACGGGTCAACGCCTGCGGCGAGGGAAAGAGTTGTTGCGCACGGGTGGTGCGGGTCCGTCGCCGGAGGCGACCGCACTTCGGCTTTCCGACGACGAACTCCACTGACCGACAGGCGGGTTGGGCACCATGCGGAGAGAAGGCCCTCCGCGTCGCCGGCCGTCGTTCTCCGCGCGGTCCGCGCCTGCAGGGCCGACGACGCGTGAGCCGCGACGTGCGGCAGAGCGGGGTCAGCGGCGGGTGGGGCGTGCCAGGTACCGCCCCTGCGGCTCGCCCGATACCTTGCCGTCGGCGTAGACCTGCCGCCCGCGCAGGAACGTGGACTCCACGGTGGCGCCGATCTCCAGGCCCTGGAGCGGCGTGTACTCCTGGGTGGACTCGGAGGCCGCCGCGTCGACCGTCCAGGAGCGCGAGGGGTCGACGAGGGCGAGGTCCGCGTCGTAGCCCTCGGCGATGCGGCCCTTCGTCGGCAGGCCGAAGCGTCGGGCCGGCGTCTCCGCGGTGAGCTCGGCGACTTTCTGCAGCGGCAGGCCGCGCGCCCGGGCGGCTCCCGCGAGGCCGGGCAGCAGGTACTCGGTGCCGCCGAAGCCGGACTTGGCGGCGAAGACGTCGCTGCGCGGGTCCCCGAACTTCTTCTCCTCCTTGCAGCACGCGTGGTCGCTGACGACCCAGTCGACGTTCCCCGCCGCGAGGTGCTCCCACAGCGCGTCCACGTCCTCCTGGGGGCGCAGCGGCGGGTTGACCTTTCCACCGACGCCGGAGGCGGTCTCGATGTTCGCCAGCAGGTGGCCGATGGTCACCTCGCGGCGGAAGTCGACCTGCGGGAAGGTCTTCGCCATCAGCATCGCCGAGTCCATGGCCTTGCGCGAGGAGAGGTGCAGCAGGTTGATGTTGGGGAGTTCGGTCTCGGCCGCGAGGTAGCTGGCGATGGTGACGGCGAGGCCCTCGGAGTGCGGCGGCCGGGAGGCGCTGTAGGCGGCGAGGCCGTCGAGCCTGCCCTCCTTCTCGACGAGCCTGGTGTACGCCGTCATGATCTCGGCGGTCTCGCAGTGCAGGGAGAGCGAGACGGCGTCGGCGAACTCCGGGTGCTTCTCCCGTGCGGCCTGCACGCCGCGCATCACGAACTCGAAGTGGGCCAGGTCGTAGCGCTCCTCGGGCGGGATCATCAGGAAGGAGTTCTGGTCGGCCGAGCGGCCGTGCAGGCCGTGGCTGCCGTAGAACATGAAGATCTTGAACGAGGTGACGCCGAAACGGGAGATCAGCTCCGGTATCTCGTCGATGTGCGACTTCTGCATGGGCGCGAGGTGGAAGCCGTAGTCGACGTGCGAGCGGCCCTCGGAGCCGGCGAGCACCAGGGGGAAGACCTCCTCGTAGGAGCCGCCGCGGTTCATGTAGTACTGCCCGGTGCGCATGTACGTCAGGGCGGTGGTGACGCCGCCCTGCGCGCACGCCCTGCTCTCGGTGGCGGTGTCGTCGGCGAGCGGGTTGTAGATGCCCCAGTGCTGGTGCGCGTCGACGACGCCGGGGAAGGCGTGCAGCCCCTTGCCGTCGACGACTTCGCGGGCTTCGGACGCCGGGATGTCGGGGGCGATGCGATGGAAGACGCCGTCCTTGACGCCGATGTCGGTCGTCGGGATGTCGTCGGCGTCGTGGCGCACCAGGCGGACGTTCTTTATCAGCAGGTCGAGCTCGGTCATCTGGGAAGTTCCTCTCTGGGATCAGTGTGCGGAGCGCCCGGCGACCTGGGAAGTCCCCGGGCGGAGCGGTGCGGAGGGCGACCCGGCCAGTACGTTCGCCGCCTGCCAGGCCAGGCCGAGCGCGGGCAGCAGGCCGTTGCCGGCGAGGTAGCCCGCGGCGCCGTGCCCGGAGATGCCGTGCGCGGCGCCGCCGGAGGCGAAGAGGCCGTCGATCGGCACGCCTTCGCGGTCGAGTACGCGGGCTTCGCCGTCGACCAGCAGGCCGCCCTGGGTGTGGAAGAGCGCAGGGATCACCTCGACCGCCGCGAGCGGTCCGTGCAGCGGCTCCTCGGCCGAGGTCCGGCCGAACCGGTCGGGCGTCGACGCGTCGGTTGCCAGGGCCGTCTGCTCGGCGACGGCCGCGCTCAGGGCGTCGGCGGGGCAGCCGATCCGCGCTGCGAGTTGCGCGGCGTCGTCCGCCCAGACGAGGGCGTCGGCCGCGACGGTCTGCCGGAAGTCGGTGAACGGCAGGCACAGGTCGTGGATGCGGCGGTCGAGGACGATCCAACCCCGCGCACCCGGGCGGGCGGCGAGGGCCGCCGCGTACTCGGAGTATCCGCGCGTCTCGTCGCCGAACCGGACGCCGCCGGCGTCGACCATGATCGCCCCGTGCATGATCGTGGCCCATCCGACGAGCGTGCGGGAGCGGCGGGCGAGCGCGGCGTGGCCCTGGTAGGCGTCGAGGTACGCGGCCCGGCCGCCCAGTTCGAGACCGAGGGCGAGGCCGTCGCCGCGGGAGAACTGCCCGCCCGCGTACTCGGCGGCGGCGATCTCCGGCAGCCGCGCGGCGACTTTCGCGCGGTCGGCACCGTATCCGTTGGTCGCCAGCAGTACGGCGCGGGTGGTGACGGTCTCCCGGTGTCCGCCCGGGTCTTCGACGACGGCGTGCAGCAACCCGCCGCCGGGGTCCGCCGGCCCGCGCTCCACGTGGACCAGCCGGGCCGGCACCATCAGGTAGGTCGAGTCCGCGGCGCGCACCCGGGCGTGCAGGTGGCGCAGGAGCGTGGAGCCGTGGCGTCCTTCCAGGGTGTGCAGCCGGTCCGCCGAGTGGCCCGGGTAGTTGAAGTCCCGCACCAGGTGGAGGGGGACGCCCGCCTCGTCGGCGAGCCACTCGACGAGCGGCGCGCTGAGCCGGGCGAGCGCGCCGGCGAGGACGGGTTCCGCGGTGCCGCCGGTTTTGGCGGCGATGTCGGCGAGGAACCGTTCGGGTCCGTCCTCGACGCCGCACGCCCGCTGCCACCGGGTGCCCGCGCCGGGGATCATCGCCGTCGACATCGAGGTGTTGTTGCCGCGCAGGAAGTGTTCGTCGGGGTCGACGACGAGCACCCTCAGACCCGCCTGGGCTGCACGGAGCGCACCGGCCAGCCCTCCGCCGGCCCCGGCGACGAGCAGGTCGACGTCGGGCTCCCGGCCCGGCGCTGACGCGGGGTCGGGCGTCATGCGGGGTCTCCTGCCGCCAGGAGACGGAGCGCGAGCGCGGCGGGGTCGACGAGCGCGACCGGGTGGGCCGCACCGGTGTCCACGGCGGAGCAGCCGTTGACCACGTGCCCCACGCCTCGCTCCGCGAAGCGGTCGAGCGTGCCGCGTACCGCGTCGTGCCACACGCCGGGGTCGCTGATCGCGGCGAAGTCGAGGTCGAGCACGGCCACTCCGGCGAACCAGGGACCGAAGCCGTACTCCTCGACGCGCGCGGCGAGCGCTTCGCCGATCGCCTCGTTCCGGGTGACGGCGCCGAACTTCCGGCCTGCGGCGACGAGATGGGAGGCGGTGAGCCGCAGCATGCCCACGATCGGCACGGCTGCCCCGTCGGGGACGAGCGGCACGGCCGGGTCGAGCACGCAGTCCGGCATGCGGAGGGCCGCCCCCGTGTCCGGTGCCTCCGCGAACGCCGCCGCGACGTGTGCCGTCGACGCCTCGACGTCGTCCCGGGTGGCCAGTTGGGCGGGTGCCGCTTCGGGCGCTGCGTCCAGGTCGAACTCCACGCCGGGCGGGGCCAGCCGCTTGTACCGCGCGCGGCGCCTGGCGAGCTCGTCGGCGTCGACGCGGATGGGGGTGAGGGAGTGGATTCTCATGCGGGTCCTCCCGGTGTTGTCGGGCGCGCGGATGTCAGGGAGCGGAGTGCGGGCCCCACGTCCGCGGCCTCGGGGAGCTGCTCGGCGAGACGGTGCAGGCGGTCCACGAGCGCCCGGTCGCCGAGGAGTTCGGCGAGTACCGGCGGCAGGGTGCGCGCGGTGAAGGGGTGGTGGTCGCTGTCCCCGAGCGGGTGCGGTGCGCTCGCCTCCAGCCGTCGGCCGTCGTCGAGGTGGACCGTCAGCCGGGCGGGGCGCTCGTGCGGCAGCCGGGCGGTCATCCGCGCGTCCTCCCGTACGGTGACCCGGCGGGCGAGGGCGAAGAGGGCGGGGTGCGTCGCCTCCGTGGCGTCGGCCGTCTCGGGGGTGATCCGGCCGTAGAGCAGGGCGGCCGCCACTGCGTAGGGGACGGAGAACATCGCGCCGAGTCCGTTGTGCCACCGGGTGCGGTCGAGCGGCGCGGCCAACGCGTGTGTGTCCACGACGAGTCGGGAGACGCGGCCACCGTCGCACGCTTCGGGGTGTTGGCGGCGGAGTTCGCACGCGAGGTCGGCGGCCGGGTGCGTGTACGCGCACGAGGCGTGCTGCTTGAAGTAGTTGTGCACGATCTGCCAGTCGCCGCCCGGGGGTCGGGCGAGTGCGTCGGGGTCGAAGGTGCCGAGGAGGGTGCCGAGCGACAGGGCCGCGGTGCCGGTGTTGGCCACGACGCCGGCGGCGGCGAGTCGGGCGGCCGCCAGTCCGGAGAGTGCCGCCGCCCCCATCCACGCGTCGCGCACCCGGTGGCCGTCGAACGCGGAGTCGAAGTGCCCGGCGATCGGCAGTCCTGCCGCGGTGTCGATCGCGGCGGCGATCCGGTCGGCGGGGAGCCCCAGCAGCACCGCGCAGCCGGCCGCGGCCCCCGTGACGCCCCAGCTGCCGTGCGGGTGCGCGCCCGGCCGCAGCGCGGTCGCGCAACCGAAACGCGCCGCGACCTCGTACCCCGACAGCAGGGCCCGCGCGGTGAGTTCGCCCGTGCAGCCCCGTTCCGCGGCGAGCGCCAGGATCGCGGGGAAGGCGTGGGCGGCGGGGTGGCCGCGGGCGTACTTGCCGCCCTCGTCCAGCTCACTGCAGACCAGCGCCGTCGCGTTGAGGTAGGCGGCGGCGTCCGTCCCGGTGAGGGCGTCTCCGCCGAACACCGGGGCGCCGCCCGGGGGTTGGGGCCACGCGGCGCGGAGCCGCCGTTGGCCGTCGGTGCGGGAGCCGGCGAGGGTCACGGCGAGGGTGTCGAGCAGGACGAGGGAGAGCCGTTCGCGCACCTCGCCGGGTGCCCGGTGCCAGGACAGCTCCGCGCACAACTCGCCGAGTTCGGCGGTGCGTTGGGCGGTCGCCGCTCGGAAATCCGGCGCGGGCGGGGGGTGTTGATCGTCGTGACCGGTGGTCACCGTGCCCACCTCCTATTGTTCCAGTCAGCGGAACGCTTGGATCTATCGATCCTTGCAGCGCCACTTCCGAGGCGTCAATACCTTGCCGAGCGACGTCAACAACGCTGAATTTTCCCCGCCGATGCTCTTGACCCTGCCCGAGTGCCGGTGCTTTGGTAACGTTCCATTCAGCGGTACGCCTTCGGCCTACCGAGGACAGGCCAACGACCCCAGGCAGGCGAGAATGGGACCATGACGACTCAGCCCGGAACCGAGACCGCAGGCCGCGTGATCGACGTCCTGCTCCTCTTCACCGACGGCCCCGACCACCTCGGGGTCTCCCGCATCGCACGTGAACTCGGCCTCAGCAAGGCCGTCGTGCACCGCATCCTGCAAACCCTTGTCGCCCGCGGCATGGTCGCCTACGACCAGCAGAGCCGGCTCT